>JADKCL010000005.1:0-300000 GCA_016718825.1 Bacteroidota bacterium
CGGTTTCGCGACCGATTGCGCCTTCCAATCCATAGCCGGTGAAAATCGCTTCGATGCCGCCATTCAATTCGGAGTACACAGCCAATCCATAGCCGACTTCGGAGGTCGTTGCGCCAAAGGCGACGTAAAGCTGCCCCTCGATCGCTAGTGCAATGCCTTCATATTCACCTGCGGAGGTCTGCCATTCGATGCCATGGCCGCCGCGCGGGAGTGCGGAGATGCGCATGGTACCTGTGTAGGCCTGCCCAAGATGGTTTTCTGCCTTGGAAATCGTCCAAGTGCCGTCAAATTTTGGGTCGTGGTAAAGTCTTGGCATACAAATTTCAATCCTTGTTCAAGGGTTCAGTTCGTCGAAAATACGCAAGGAATCTGAAACAAATCGTGCGAAGGGGTGTTATTTGTTCGTGTTTGCCGATCAAGGAGGTGAATGCTTTCAGTAGAATTTTGTTTGTCATTATTGTCATAACTTCTTTTGTGATTGCCTTCGGAGTCCGGGGGCAATTGCATTTTGTGGCCGCAAGAAGACTGACGATGTCGTGCGACAGAATGCGATTCTCCTGAACGAAAGGACAATCGGATTCCAGTTTCCATCCCGCGAAAATTCCCTAAATTGAGGCATGAATCGCCACGAGGAAGTTTTTGGCCGCCAACAGGCCTATTTTTGGGAAAAGCTGAAAGGCAGCACGGCCACCCAACGCGTTGCCAAGCTGCGGAAAATGAAAAAATGGGTGCTTGCCCATCAGAAGGATATTCAGGCTGCGCTGTTTCAGGATTTGCACAAGCCCGCGCACGAAGCCGACCTCATGGAGGTCTTGCCGGTCATGGCCGAAATCAAGGATGCCATTGCCAATCTCCATGATTGGATGCGGCCCCGCAGGCTACCGACTCCGATGGCATTTATCGGTTCGCGTTCCGAGGTAATGTATGAACCCAAAGGTGTCTCGCTGATCCTTGCCCCCTGGAACTTCCCTTACATGCTCACCATCGGGCCACTCGTCTCGGCCATCGCTGCAGGATGCACCGCCATGGTCAAGCCCAGCGAATTTGCCCCAGCTACAAGCACCTTGATCGAAAAAATGGTCACGGATTTGTTTCCCGAGGATGAAGTCGCCGTATTTCATGGCGACCATACGCTGGCAACGGCACTCACGGCGATGCCCTTCGACCATATTTTCTTCACGGGCAGCCCTGAAGTCGGCAAGAAAGTGATGCATGCCGCAGCCGAGAACCTCACCTCCGTGACCCTCGAATTAGGTGGCCGGAACCCGGTCATCGTGGACGAAACGGCAAATATCAGCGACACCGCCCGCAAACTTGTTTGGGGCAAGCTCGTCAATGCCGGACAAAGCTGTATGTCGCCCAACTATGTCTTGGTGCATGAAAAGATTTATGATCAGCTTCTGAAGCAGATCAAATCCACCTACAACAAAACCTACGGCGAAGCTGCCACGCACATGCAAGACAGCCCGTATTACAGCCGTCTGATCACGCCACGCCATCAGGCGCGCTTGCAGGAGCTCGTAGGCACGGCGGTCGCTGCAGGCGCAAAGGTTTTGATTGGCGGAAAAGGCGACACCGCCACAAGCTATCTTGATCCGACGTTTCTCACCGATGTCGAACTCGGCAATCCGATCCTTGAGCAGGAGTTGTTTGGGCCGATTTTGCCGTTTCTGAAATACAAAACTTTGGATGAAGCCCTTGGGATCATCCGCAAGATTGAAAAGCCGCTTGCATTGTACATTTTCTCGCGCTCCAATCGCAACATCGAGCGCATCATGGGCAGCACGAGTTCGGGGAGTTTGATGGTCAATGAAACCACCGTCGCCTTCGGCAATACCGAAATGCCTTTTGGAGGCGTGAATTGGAGCGGAATCGGCAAAGCCCACGGCCATGCCGGATTTCTCGCCTTCACCAACGAGAAACCCGTCATGCGGCAAAATACCTTGGTACCGTTTACGTTGCTGGCATTCGCGCCTTATACCAAGCTCAAAAGCAAAGCTTTGAACTTGGTCATGCGCTTATTCTGATTTTGAAGGGTTACTTAGGCCGACGGATTTTGGCTAATCATCCAGCCGATGCCAAATTTGTCGTCGCACATTCCAAAGAGGGGTGCCCAAAACGTGGGCCCAAGCGGCATGATGATATTGCCACCTTCGGAGAGCATTTCAAAAAGCCGAATGGATTCTTCCTCCGTCGTGGTATTGATCACGACCGAGAAATTGTTTCCGATAATGGGCTTACCTTCCATTACTTCTGGAAAGTCGCTGCCTTGCAAATGAAGGTTCTCGCTGATCGGAATGGCAACATGCAAAATCCGATCGCCACCTAGTGCATTTGGATCTGCGCCAGGCATGTCCTTGTACCGTGACAGCATATGAAATTCGCCGCCAAATGCTTTTTGATAGAAGGTGAACGCCTCAAGGCAATTGCCGTCAAAATGGAGATAGGGATTAATCGTGATCATATTTTTGATTTTAGTGGGAGTACCCAACAAATGTAGCACCCGATGTGGGGAGGCAGAAATGCGATTACGACATACTTGCGGGTTGATTGCGACATTCTCATTTGTAATTTCACGGGATGAAAGTACTTGCAATTTTGGTTCCCGAAGGCTGTGTTTTGGCAACCGTTTCAGGCCCGAGACAGATGTTTACGGCCGTCAATCAGTTTCTTGTGAACCAAGGACGCGAACCTCTTTTTGACCTTAAATTGGTCGGCCTGAACAAGGAAGTGCGATTGATGGATGGGCTTGTCACCATTTTCCCGGATTGGCAGTTGGCAGAGGCGAATGATGCGGATGTCATCATTGTCCCAGCGTTGAGTGGGGATTTGATCGTATCCTTGGAGCAGAATCAAGCTTTTGTACCGTGGATCATTGCGCAGCATGCACGCGGCGCCGAAGTTGCGAGCCTCTGCATTGGTGCATTTTTGCTCGGTTCCACGGGATTGTTGGCTGGAAAATACTGCTCGACACATTGGATGTTTGCACAACAATTTCGCACGATGTTTCCAGATGCAGTTTTGATGGACGACAAGATCATCACGGAGCAAAACGGCATTTATACCAGCGGCGGAGCGAATTCGTACTGGAATTTGCTGCTTTACCTCGTCGAAAAGTACGTGGACCGCGAGATGGCGGTGCTTGCGGCCAAGTTTTTTGCCTTGGACATTGACCGCAATGGACAATCAGCCTTTGTGATTTTTACGGGTCAAAAGGATCATGGCGATCCGCAGGTGAAATCGGCGCAAGAGTTTATCGAGACGCATTATCAGGATCGAATTCGTGTGGAAGACCTTGCTGACCTTGTGGGCATTGGGCGGCGCACGTTTGAAAGGAGATTCAAGAAGGCGACGACCAACTCCGTGGTGGAGTACATTCAACGGGTGAAAATCGAAGCCGTGAAAAAACAACTCGAATCAGGCCGTAAATCGGTTTCGGAGTTGATGTACGAGGTTGGATACGCAGACTCCAAAGCATTTCGGGAGGTTTTCAAGAAAGTGGCTGGCATTTCACCCAATGATTACCGCAACAAATATCAAAAACGCACGGAAATCCTTGGAGTTGACGTTGCCGGATGAAAGAGGATGATCTTATTCCTTGTTTTTGGCCTAAGAATTCACGAATCTAGGATCAAACTTTATACTGATGGCAATGCTCGGAATTCAACACATCAAGTTTGACTCCATGACCTACGTGCTCCATTTCAAAAATGGAAAAATCAAGCGCGAGGGTCGTGGTTTGGCATTTTTCTACTTCGCGCCCAGCAGTTCGATCGCAGCGATTCCGATGGGGAGCAATGACCTGCCTTTCATCTTTAGTGAATCGACCAACGACTATCAGACGGTCACGATTCAAGGGCAGATCAGCTACAAAATCAGTGCGCCCAAGACACTGGCCGACGTGCTCGACTTTACTGTCAACGATGCCGGCCAATACAAGAAAAATGACATCGAGAAGCTGAATCAGCGCATTATCAACGAAGCGCAGACCACCACCTCGGCCTATATCCACAGCATCAAACTCAAGGACGCGATCCGCGCGGCCAAGGCCGTCGAAGGCAAGATTCTCGAGGGCCTGAAGGCCTCGCCCGCAATTGGCATGCTCGGCATCGAAATCCTCGGCGCCAACATCCTCGCGATTCAGGCCACACCGGAAATGACCCGCGCACTCGAAACCGAAACCCGCGAACAGTTGCAGCAGGAGGCCGATCAGGCCATCTACGAGCGCCGCAACTTCGCCGTCGAGCAGGAGCGCCGCATCAAGGAAACCGAATTGAACACGGAAATCGCCGTCGAGGAAAAGCAGAAGCAAATCGCCGAAAAACGCATGGAAACCGCCGTGCAAAAGGCTGACAATGAGCGGAAACTCCGCGAAATGCAGCTCGAAGCCGATATCGCCGTGGAAAATCAGCGCAAGTCCCTCATCGAGCAACGTACGACCAACGACCGTGCCGAAGCCGACACCAAGGGTTATGTCATCGAGGCCAACCTCAAACCCTACAAGGACATTGACTGGAAAACGTTGACCGCGCTCAACAACAACCCCGATCCGAGGTTTAACATTGCCCTCGCGTTCAGGACCTTGGCGGAGAATGCAGACAAGATCGGCAACTTGAACATCAGCCCCGAACTGCTGGAATCCATTTTGAGCCAGAAAAAATGAGCATCGAGTATGCCATCGTCGTGAAAAACAAAACGCGGCTGGAATCCTTGATTGAGCGCTTCAATACCAAGGCCCAAGCCAAGTTTTACATCGAGCGGCTCGGCGGCAATTTTGCGGACTACGAATTGGAGCATCAGACTTTTCATGCCGCTTTGCAGTCCTTGCAAACGCAGCTTTCCAAGTTGATCAAAAACAAGATTTTGGAACGGGCTTATATGCCTTCGTTCCTGTTTTCGGAGAATAATCTGATTGTCGTGATCGGGCAGGATGGTTTGGTCGCGAACACGGCCAAATACGCCAAAGGCATTCCCATCGTGGCCGTAAATCCCGACAAGCAACGCTACGACGGGGTTTTGTTGCCCTTTGATACCCAGAATTTTGCGCATGGCGTAGAGAATGTCCTCTCCAATCAATATGCATCCCGCACGATGCGGTTTGCGGAGGCCAAACTCAACGACGGGCAGCGCCTGTTGGCATTCAACGACTTGTACATTGGCGCTTCCACGCATATCTCGGCACGGTACAAAATTTCCTTCAACGAAGCGACCGAGGAGCATTCCTCCAGCGGATTGATCGTCTCGACTCCAGCCGGTTCGACGGGATGGTTGAGTTCGATTTTTAACATGGCCTACGGCGTGGCGGGTATGTTTGAAAAGGGTTTGGAACCCAAAAAGCCGCAGTTGCAAGACAACGAATTGCTGTTTGCGGTTCGGGAGCCGTTCAAGAGCATCCGCACGCAGACGGGTATCACGGCGGGCATCATTGCGCAGCAAAATCACCTGAGAATCGAGTCGCTCATGCCGACAAGCGGCGTGATCTTCAGCGACGGCATCGAGGCCGACTTCCTGCGGTTCAACAGCGGATCGATTGCGACGATCGGCATCGCGAATGAAACGGCGCAGTTGGTGCTCAATCCGGCGAATGTCCCTTCAAAATGACGTAGAAAATGGCATTCGAAGAGATTTTGCTGCCGTTTTTCCTGTTTTTTACGATTGCCACCTTGTATTCGTCGGTAGGGCATGCGGGAGCTTCCGGTTATCTGGCGATCATGTCGTTGCTGTCGTTTGGGACGGAATCCATCAAACCGATCTCTTTGATTTTGAACATCGCGGTGGCCTTGATTGCTTCGGTGAAGTTCATTCGGGCAGGGTATTTTGATCGCCGGATTTTCCTCGTTTTCATCGTGACCTCGTTGCCAATGGCCTTTTTAGGAGGCTATTTGAAGGTCGGCCCGGAATATTTCAAGCTTTTTGCAGGGATCTTTTTGATCATTTCCGCGATCATGCTCGTGGCCAAGCAGTTCATCCAAAACAAGGATGCGCCGACCAAGGTGATGCCGATTTGGGTGGGATTGCTGCTCGGCGCGGTGATCGGATTGCTTTCCGGGTTGATCGGCGTCGGCGGCGGGATTTTCCTGAGTCCGATCCTGATCATGACCAACTGGACGAATGTCAAAAATGCCAGCGGCATTTCGGCGTTGTTTATTCTTTGCAATTCCGCGTCGGGCTTGGCCGGGCATATCACTTCGCTGCAAAAATTGGATGTTTCCATTGCTTATTGGCTGGTAGCCGTCGTGATCGGCGGATTTTTGGGCTCCTACCTCGGCACGAAAAAGTTCAACAACAAAGTGATTGTCGGATTTCTATTTTTGGTCTTGCTCACGGCTGGGTTGAAGTTTGTTTTGGTGGATTTTGGGAGGTAAAAAGACGAAAAGGAATGAGTTTCATAGCTAGAATTCTCGAATCGTTTTGGAAAAGAGGTCAGAAAGCCGCCGGTGTGCAAGGTGTGAATTCGGTCGAATCAGAATCTTTTCGGGTAAAAGTTCCGAGTAATTGGCGTTTAAACAAAAATTCCGAAGGTTCCGTGATCGAATGCCAGAGCATGGACGAGACGAAGGGATTGTATATTTCCATTTTTCAGAATCAGAAGTTTGTAACCAATGAAGCCTGGATATTGGAACAAATGCAGTTCGAAATTGATAAACTGTTAGCGATGGAGGGTCAATCCTTTAAGTTGTTGAATCAACGGATTTATCAATCGGGAAAACTTTGGATTGGAGAATGGGACGGATTGTCAGATCTAACGCAGTATCGAATAGTTACGAAAAATATGCTTAAAGGAGCTAAATTGATTCGAATGAGTTTCCACGATTACCAGTTTGAATCCTTGGAAAAATCTAATGCGATTCGTGACTTGATTTTTGAATCGTTTGAAGTCAAGACAGCCTTTTACTCTTGAAATTCGAAATCCGAGCTTAAATTTCTACTCTTACCCATAATGCCTTTGGATAAAACCGAAGGGTGCGCCCCGCTCACAGGGCAGGCGCCGAGTCGGAAAGTCATGCATAAACGTCCCAATTGTGATTGGTTGAACGCATAGAAATCAACAATGAAAACAAAACAGCTTTTTGACCGAATCCTGCAGGCGGCATTGTCAAAGCCCGCGAGTGTCATCATTGCCAACGATGTCGTCCATTTTCGGGACCCCGATGACATTGCCTACAAAATCGGGATCCAATCCACCAACAGCAAATACCTCAAAGGCTTCTGTTACCTGTTTTGGAACAAAAGAATGGGCGCGGCCTTTTACTTCAAACATGATTCGGAGCAGATCCAAGAGATTTACCGACAACATCCGAATGTTCTCCCCTCCGAAATTGCCACACAGCATTGGTCTAAAGTTTTGTTGGATGAACAGACCGAATTGGATTTTTTGCTTGGGCTCTTGGATACCGCTTATGCCTTGATCCTGAAATCAATGCCTAAGGGCGAACAGGTGAAGATCAATGCCCTTTCAACCCCCAACAACATTTGGGCGTTTCACCAATTGGCGATGCGGTTGAGCAAGCAAGACAAATATTGGTATCTCGATTACAATACAGGACCGCAAATCAGGTACAGGATCAAATTGATCGCCATTTATGAGCATCATCGTTTGCTCGTGCGTGGTATTGAGGTTCCGGAATTGAAAGATTGGGAATCGGCAATTTTGGCAACGATCGCAGAATAATTTTCCGAAAAGAAACACCGTTGGACAAGTCCCCGAAGAGACCCATCCAACGGTGTTCCGTTTTTTTCAATTCGTTGCCTATTCCACCACGAGGCGGAACACACGGCGTTGGCCCATTTCAGAAAAAACCTCGACCATGTAAGTGCCGTTTGCAAAAGCCTTGAGGTCGAATGCAACTTCATGGCCCAATTGCGGCAAGCCTTCGGAGTAGAGCTTCCGGCCAAACATGTCCTTGATATTCACGGTGATGGCATAGCCAATCGGGCTCTCGGTACGCAACCTGAATTCGCTGCGGGCAGGATTCGGATAGATCGAAATCCCGGTCCAATCCTGCATGGCGTTGGCGATTCCGACGATCGTGATGTTGGTCGTATCGCTCACGCCGCTGCAACCATTCGAGTCGGTAACCATCAAGGAGTAGCTGCCGGATGCGGTGGCTGTGAAGCTGTTGGCATTGGCGCCGCTGATGTTGCTGCCATTGAGCAGCCATTGGTAGGTGACCCAAGTTTGACCAGTGGTAAGCGTATTGCCTGATGCTGTGAACGTCGGATTTGGTGCTGGCAAGGCCGCAACCGTGACGGATTGGGTTGCTGTGCATCCGCCGCCGTCGGTCACGGTTACGGTATGCGTTCCAGCACTCAAGCCTGAGGCCGTTGCCGTCGTTGCGCCGTTGTTCCAGAGGTAGGTATAAGCCAAGCAATCATTGCCACCATTCGCGTTCACGGTTGCCGAGCCTGTCGGGTCGGATACGCAGCTCGGGGTGGATGTGGTAGTTGCCTGAAGGGCAGTCGGTTCGGTGATGGTCACCGTCTGCACGGACGTCGCGCCGCCGGCGTCGGTGACGGTCACCGTATGCGTTCCCGCGGTCAAATTTGTCACGGTTCCGGTGGTTGCGCCATTGCTCCAGAGGTAGGTGAAGTTGTTACAACCACCGATGCCGTTGGCATGGGCGACGCCATCGTTGCCGCCATGGCAGCTGACATGGTGACCGCAAGTCGTTGTATCGGCGACCATCGTGCTCGCTATGGGTTGACCCATCACCGTTACGATCGTGGTGCATGTGCTGCTATTGCCATTGCCGTCGGTGACGGTCAAAGTGACATTGTTCAATCCGGCATTGTTGCATGTAAAGGTTGAAGGGCTAACCGACAATGTGGTTACACTGCAATTGTCAGCGCTGCCGTTGTCGATTTCGGAAGCGAGGAGGGTAGCATTGCCGGTGGAATCGAGGATGACAGTGTCAGCCTGGCAAACTGCCGTCGGCGCAATGTTGTCCAGCGTCACCGTGACCGGCTCTCTAGTGGATGCGGTACAACTTGTCCCCGTCCATGTAACGATGATTTGACCATTTCCTGAACGGAATCCTTGTGTATGCGTGACTGCGGATGTGCCCGGGCCAGCGAAGCTGCTTCCGCCACCGCCACCACCACCGCGCCAAGTGCTGCCGCCCCCACTTGCGCCTGTTGCACCCGTTGTGCCGCCGCCTCCACCGCCATTTACGCCAGTTTGCGAGGCGGTTTGATTGTTGGCGATGACAGTGCCGCCGACTCCGCCGGCTCCAGCTGTACCATTGGCGCCGTTTCCACCGCCCGTAAAACCAAAGACGCCGCCGACGCCACCCGCAGAAGGCGTGCCGCCGCCTCCACCGGTCCCGTCATAACCTGCTCCACCTCCGCCGCCAAACCAGCCTGCGCCACCGCCGCCTCCGCCTCCGGGTCCGCAAGCGGCAACCCGGGATCCGCCTGCTCCGCCTCCGCCGCCTGCCACAACGAGTACATCGGTCCCGTTAAAGCCAAAAGGCGACCTGCGAATGTCAGACTTCCCTCCGCCACCTCCACCGCTTGCCGTGTTGCAGTCTGCAACGCCAGCCGCCGCACCACCGTTGAATCCGCCGACGGTTGCCACGGTGCCGCCACCACCGACATTGATTTGCAATACCTCTCCCGGTGTCACCGAGATGGTAGCCTGAACGCGTCCGCCAAGTCCGCCGGTCGCTTGATTCAAGGCATTGGCTTGCCCTTGGGCACCTTGCACGTCGACCACAATGGAATTTACGCCGGCCGGCACAGTAAATGTCTGCGTACCTCCGGTAAAGTTAAATGTTTGTGTTCCAGGTCCACCGGTGCCAATTGCCTCGGCGTAGTAGATCGTCGTGCTGGGCGGCGTGACCGGAAAATTGACCCCGCTTCCGACCGTGCCGAGCGAAATTCCACCTGATGGAACGGTATACCAATTGATGTTGTTGCCCACGGAAATGGCGTTCAAATTGGAAGAAGCTCCAGCGCAAACCATGCCGGGACTTGCTGTCACATTGGTGGGCGTTGCGCAGGGTTGTGCCTGCAACAAACCGCCAAAGACCAAAGCCAAAACTGAATGCAGCAAAAGAAGATGTGTAGTTCTAATTCTCATATCTGACAGATTTACAAATCAATAAACCGAGGCATTCTTCAATTTTGAAAATTCCTGCGAGAAGAATCTTAAACTTGAAGCGCCAAAATGCACTTTCCAGATTGGATTGTGCAGCGGATGAGCAGGCTAAAGGTGGATAAAATCTGCCCAATTTCCAAAAATGGGAAGATTGAATCGAAAAATGGGTCGACACACCGGTACCATTTTGGGCCTTACTGAATTCGCATTCGATTTCCTACGGATTGGGGCGCGAGGTATGGGTTCAAGCTGCCAATCGATCGGAGATGTGTGCTGCCACCTTTAAAAATTGTCTAACTTCACCGCATGGAAGCACCGCTGAAAATCGACATCCATACGCACATTCTCCCCGAAAAGTGGCCGGATCTCAAGGAAAAATACGGGTACGGCGGCTTTGTGCGGCTCGATCACCACAAGCCTTGTTGTGCCCGGATGATGATGGACGACAAGTTTTTCAGGGAGGTGGAGCACAATTGCTGGGATCCTCATGTGCGCATGCACGAGGGCGACCAAGTCGGCTGTCACGTGCAAGTGCTCAGCACCGTGCCGGTCATGTTCAGCTATTGGGCACAGGCCAAACACGTTTTGGACCTCAGCATGCTGCTCAACGACCATATCGCAGGCATTTGTCAGGATTTTCCCAAGCGCTTTGTCGGATTGGGAACTTTGCCTTTGCAGGCGCCTGATCTCGCTGTCAAGGAACTCGAACGGTGCAAAGCCATTGGATTGAAGGGCATTCAAATCGGCTCCCATATCAACGAATGGAATCTCAACGCCCCCGAATTGTTCCCGGTTTTTGCAGCGGCACAGGATTTGGACATGGCGGTGTTTGTGCATCCTTGGGACATGATGGGTACTGCCAAAATGGCCCAATATTGGTTGCCATGGCTGGTCGGGATGCCCGCCGAAGGCTCCTTGGCCATTAGCTCGATGATCTTTGGCGGCGTCTTTGAGCGTCTGCCGAATCTACGCGTCGCCTTTGCCCACGGCGGCGGAAGTTTCCTTCCGACCATCGGCCGCATCGAGCATGGTTGGCGCGTAAGGCCCGACCTCTGTGCCGTCGACAACGTCAAAAATCCACGGGAATACTTGGGCAAGTTTTGGATCGATTCCATTCTCCACGACCCTGCCATGCTCGACCATTACATCCAGTTGATGGGCGAAGACAAGATCGCATTGGGCACAGATTATCCTTTTCCACTCGGCGAATGGTTTCCGGAGGATGGTTGGCAGCCGGGCCGCCTGATCGAATCGATGCCTTGGCCCGCCGAGAAAAAGGCCAAGCTCCTCGGGACCAATGCCTTGGATTGGTTGCAAATGGAAGCCGCGCATTTTCATTGACGCTGAATGTTTTATCGGATTCGAGATATCCTGTTTGCAATCTTTGGGCTGCTGATTTTTAGCGGAGTTTTCATTGTGTTTGTTCCCTTGCTTGCGCTGACCCAACAACGCGTGTTTTTTGTGCAGCAACGCACAGGCTATCGGGGGAAACCGTTTTGGCTCATTAAATTCAGTACCCTGCGTGACATTTTGCCCGGCGAAAGGGAAGAGGACGACCAACGCAAACGCCTCACAATTCTTGGCCGCTTTCTCCGAAAATTCTCATTCGACGAATTGCCGCAGCTCTGGAATGTGCTCAAGGGGGAAATGAGCATCGTGGGTCCAAGGCCACTGATTCATGAATACCTCGACCTCTATTCGACCGAACAAAGACGACGCTTTGAGGTGCGCCCCGGTATCACAGGCTGGGCGCAAGTCAATGGCCGCAACGCCATCAGCTTTACCGAGCGGTTTCAATTGGATGTTTGGTACGTCCAAAATCGCAGCATCTTGCTGGACCTGAAAATCATCTGGAAAACCCTTACAAAGGCATTGTCGGGCAAAGACGTCTTTATGAATGAGAAAACGACGTCCGCAAAATTTGATGGGAAAAATTAATCGGCCACTGACTATTGTTTTTCAAACTTCTCATAGACCGCCTCCCCGTTTACATGTAGCTTCAAAAGATAGTTGCCTTTGGCTAACATGCTCACGTCGATCTTGAAGTTGGATTGTGGGAGGGTCGCTACAAAAAGTCTTCGCCCTGCCATATCCAAGATTTCAATCTTTGTGAGGGTGGTGTTCGGATCACCACAGAGGACGTTCAACGCATCGTTACAAGGATTGGGAAATAGGCTGACGCTTAATTTTCCGTCAACGGAGCTGTAAATTTGACGCACCTCAGAATAAGCGAATTTTCCAGCAGCATCGCTCAGTTTGATACGGTAATACCAATTGCCACTGTGGGCATTTGCATCAGTGTAGGAATTTTGAAGGGCGGTCGAGCCACTTACCTTGCCGATGACCGCGTAATTACCTCGGCCATTGCCGCGTTCAATTTCAAATGTGCAGCCAATGCAATTGTTAGAGATGGTCCATTGCAACAGGACGTTTCCTGCCTGCTTGGTTGCGGTAAAATCTTGAAATCCGATCCCCAAGGGAGGGAGAACGGGCATGACGACAAATTCCGGGAAGCGACGCACCTGCCCATTAAACAATCCTGCAATACCCGCATTGGCGTTGTAGCCACAAGCATTGCCCACGGCACTGAGGTCTGGATTGTTGATGACCGCAATTGGCGTTGATGAATAATAGGTATGTATGTGGTACATCTTCCCATCAGGTCCTGTTTTGGTGTCGTGGGCGTAACAACAAGTGTTCATGTTGGTGGTGACACCATTGCCAAGGTCGTATTGGTGGAGTTTGTATCCGCCTGCGTCCATGATGAAGTAGAGTTTAGAGCCATTGGGTGAGAAATTGCCAACTCCTGTAGCCACATTGAACAACTGCACAGGATTGGAAAGCACCCCATTCACGTTGTCAAAATCCATCATGACAAGTCCCATAGCTCCCAAACCCGATGCGGCGATCTTATTGGAAATTGGGGAATGCGCCATGGTATAGCTATCCCCGCCATTCGAGCCGGTCGCCGTATAAACCGTGGGCGCGGAAAACCCGCTGCCTGTGATGGAAATGATGTGGTATTGGTTGGTGTAGAGTACATGCCCAATCCACCAATAGTCAGTGGAATTGGGTTTGGAGACCACTTTGTTGGCTTGACCGTAGATGGCGCTGCTGAGCAATGTGTTTTTGTTCGTGACCTTTCCGAGTGGATAGGCACCATCGGTAAAATCTACAATCGAATAAAACAGGTTGTCGCCACCTGAGTCAAAGGCACGACTTGTGAGCAAGTAGAATTTCCCCAATTGGTTGGGAATCGGCACACATTGCACGGTTTGCGCCCCCGAAAAGTGCCCAAACAATCCCGTCCCATTGAACATCACGGCATGGCTCGAATTCACCACCGTTTGACCGTCAGAGTAAAACAGCAAGGATCCCGACAAGGGGTCATTGACCACCACGATTCCCTCAAAGCCAACATTGTTCATTTTGTTGCTGACCTTGTAGGGGATATTGTTGATGTCAAAGATGATTCCGTCTGTCCCGTAGCCGAAATACCAGTTCTTGGCCTCTAGTCCTGGGATTTGCGAATAGCAGAATTGACCAACAGACAAGAGGAGAAAGAAGAGGGAAACGCGAAATTTCATGGCGGTGGAAGGACGATGTGACTGATTACCGAGGGGAGGAAGCAAAAAGCTCCTTTTGTCACAATCTCGCAAAGCCGACTGACTTAAACAAAAAAACTTGGGCCGCATACACGGCCCAATTTTCGTCCATCAAAAAAATTGCTTACCCTAATTCTTTAAATCTATTCGCAAACTCTATGGATAATACAGCCGCTGAAGGGACATCCCCCAAAGCCGCAATTGAATTCCTAAAAATTTTTGAACAAAAAAGCCCGCTTGGAAACTGACCAAGCGGGCTTTTTCAATTCAGGTGGAATCAGCTTATTCGATCACAAGCTTTTTCACGCCCCGGAAGCTGTCACCTTGCACACGCAGGTAATACACGCCGCGGGCGAGTGCGCGCAGGTCGATGGCGCCTTGCCAGGCCCCGCCATTGCCTTGCACGGTTGTTTTCCAGATGCTGCGGCCGGCAAGATCGCAAACCTCAAATTGCGTGGATGCAACGGGTAATTCGCTGATCGACACATTAAACAAACCATTCGCAGGATTTGGCCATACTTGCAGACCGAGTTGCCCCAAGCTGCCTGCCAAACCTACCAAGCTGGTAATGTTGATGTTGTCGATAAAGAGGTTGTTGCCATACCCGTTGATGTTCACAAATCGAATCATGATGACCTGTCCGGCATAGGGTGTCAAGTCCACCTGATCGTTGCGCCAATCCGTTTGCAGGCTTGGGAACCAGTTTCCTGCTTGGTCACTCGTCGTAGCCAAAACACTGTCGCTTTTGTCATATACCACGTTGGGCCAAGTGGCGCCGCAGTCGGTGCTGACCTCAATGCGCAGACCGTCAAACAGTGTCGCGTTGAAACGGGCATAAGCCACGTCAAACGTCATCGATGCTGTCGACAATGCGGTCAGATCGACAGGGAAGGTCACCAATTTGTCTTCGGCATTGGGGTTGTTGTAGGTGAAGTTCTCGACATAGGCGGCCAAGGTCGGCGCTCCATTCGATCCCGTCACACTCACCGATTGTGCCCATGAAAATGCCCCACCGGAGTTCACGATGGCCCAGCCCGCGGGAGGGAAGACGCCTTGGATGTCTTCCACGATGTTGGGCACACTGCCATTGGTGATGGTGATGTAGTTGCTTTGGGTGCTCGTGTTGTTGCCAAAGCCGTTCGTTGCGAGCAAGGTCACACTGTAGGTTCCAGGGGCAGAAAATTGCACCTGTGGATTTTGCGAATTGGCAGTCGTGCCACCCGTATAGCTGAATGTGCCCGGTGTGATGGTCCAAGCCCAGCTGTTGGGGCTGTTGGTGCTTTGATCGGTGAACGTGACCGTCGATCCAGGGCAGGTCGTCGTTGGCGAACCCACAAAAGCTGCAACCGGAACGGCACTTGTTTCAAGAATACCGATATCGTCAAGCGCCATGTCGCTCGCAAAGTCTGATCCCGTTGTTCCACGGAAACGGATGTTGATGACCGTGCCGATGTAAGCGACCAAGTTCAAGGTGCCTTGGCGCCATTGATTGCCTTGGTTACCGGTAATCGGCGTCATGGCATCCAGCGTCCAAGCCCCGTTGGAAAGTACATCCACGTGTAGCGTGCCCATGTTGGCACCGTTCATGTGGTACCAAAAGCTCAGCTGTGGACCCGTTGCACCCGCCAAGTTGATGCAGGGCGTAAGCATTTGCGCCGTCGAATTGAAACAAGCCGAGGCCTCCAAGTACACATATTTGCCTTGCGCTGTGCCCAAGGTATGGTCCACATCAGGGCCGGTATTGGCCGATGCAGTTGCACCCGAGGCGACGCGCCAGTCGATGTCATCCTGGCTTCCATTGGTTTCGTTGATCCATCCGCTGCCCAAACCGCAGATTGTTGTCCCGCAGTTGGTCGCATTGCTGCACCCGGTAAAGCTTTCGAAATTCTGGTTTTGGGGCAGGTTTACCGTTGCACCGCCCGTGGTGATCGTGGTACTTTGGCTCAGGCTGTCATTGAAGGAGTTGCCGTCTCCGGAGAGATCGGCCCAAGCCTCCAAGGTGTAAGTGCCTGCTGCCGAGAGATTCACTGTCGTAGCAAAGGTATGGTTGGCGAATGCGCCAGCCGCAAGCGGTCCGGCATAAGTTTCAGTGAAGGCAGGGCCTCCGTTGAAGCTATAGCCAACCGGAATGTTGCTCGCAGGTCCGGTGCCATTGTTTTGGATCCTGACCGTGACAGGCGTCGAGGCCGACGCTTGGCAACTCGGAACCGAACCCGCACCGGGGCTCACGATTTGTGTGGCCGCGATGTCCACCGGAATGGTACAGTTGAACGTGCCGCCAGCACGGAAAATCGCAATCGCCCTGCGGCCTTTGCCATTCCCTTGCAATGAACGGACACTGTACCAATGGTCTACATTCGGATTTTGGTTGCGGATGACTGCACTTGTTGTGGAGCTTGTCGCGACCGAATCCATGTATTTGGTTCCCAAAATGCTCACTTCATACCCGGTTGCTCCCGCCGCAGCAGTCCAAGAGATACCAATCGAATCCGGGCAGATATAGGTGATGTTGATATTGGTTGGGAGCCTTGCAATCGAGAAAGTCGCATCGCTCATGTCTGTCAAGGCGCCGGCCGTCACACGTACCTTGGCCAGACCGGTGATATTGGTCGGAACGGTCCATGTATATGTGCGCGCCGTGCTTGCCACCGTATTTGAAATCAACGTCCAGTTGGTACCATTGTTGGTGGTGTATTCCAAGGTGAAGTTGCCCGTAGCACCAAATGCATCCCAGCGGATGCGCTCTGCTTCGCCCGGGACAAATCCTTCGCCACCGATCGGATAGGTGACCTCCACCATGGGTTGCACAAATTCGTAGACCAACCAATAGTTTTGCGGGCCTTGTGGCACCGAAAATCCGGAAACGGTGACGGTCGCGCTACCCGCAATCGGATTGGCGATTGTCACTTGCTCCATGTTGTTGAGGTCGTCGATGCCACGGGTTGCAGGCGTGTTCAATGCCGTTGCCGTGGGGGTCTCATCCAATACCCATGGATTGTAGGTCGTGCCGTTGGTGACTTGAATGTTCAAGTCATTGACAAGTGCCTTGTTGGCTGATGGATTTCCAGGATAGTCGGTCCAATAGACCATGACGCGCAATTCGATGGTGCCTGCGGGCACGGTCAGGTTGTGCGTGCGCGTGCCGCCTTGGGAGACGGAATCTTTGAGATAGCGGTTGTCTTCGAGGACTCGTACGGCGCGCAATGCATTCATGCGGCCCCAACCGTGTTTGTAGTCCGGTCCGGCATTGCCGACCTCTTCACCTGTGTTCAAGATGCAAGCCTTGATCAAGCCTGATTGCGGATTTTGGCCACCGTTCAGGCTTTTGTAGGCGTGGTACAATTGTGTCACGCAACCTGCCACGCTGGGTGCAGCAGCCGAGGTGCCGCTTCCGGTTTGGGTCGTATTGTTTTCGTCGGTCGAGAGTTGACCAAATCCGTTGGTGCAGATATCGGGCTTGATACGGCCGTCGTCGGCTGGACCGCGTGAACTTGTGCTTTCCAAAACACCGATATTGTTCATGTCGCCGCAGGTGATGACGCTTTTGGCTGCTTTGTAGCCACCTGTGATATTGGCCCATCCTGCCCCGGCGCCATAGCCATGGTCGGCCGAACCGGCATTGCCGGCGGAGAAAATATGCTCCATTTGGCGGTTGTCATTGATTTGATCATCAATGAATTGCGCATCAGCTGTGTAAACGCCACCCGTTCCTTGGCTGTAGCTCGTAGAGGTGAGCACCATTCCGTAGTTGGTATAATGGTTGATTGCGCTCACGATATGTACATAACCGCTGATGTCCCAGTAATAGCAATAAGCGCCCGAGGCATGGCCTTGGATCTTGGGTTCGCGGTTACCCGCACCAAAGAAAATGCCGCTCGTCATGTCGCCGTGGGTGCCGTTGTTGGTCGTTGCGAATTGGGTGACACGGCCTTGATGGTCGATATGTGGTCCGATGGTGCCGTCGTCGGCCAAGCCCACGGTTACGCCGGTTCCGTCATAGTGGCGGCCTGCGGCGTAGTCGGTGTTGATACAATTGGAGCGGTGAAGGCTGCGGCCCGCGAAGTCGTCGGGCGTCGAAGGCGCGGCAATCGGCTCGATGAATTGAATGTAGGGGAATTGCAGCAGATGATACAGACGTGTGGTTTCCACGCGCAGACGAATGAAACGCGGGTGCTGATTTTCATTCATCACCTCAAAATATTTGCCAAGCTCGGTGGCCACCATTGTCGGCAACACGTCGCGGTAGGGCATCACCGTCAATTCGATTTTGTCACCAAATAGCGCCCATTCAGGGTATTCACCTTGATAGAGTGCGCTGGAAAACTGAATGCGTTCATTGGGAAGCATAAAACTCCGCACGCCTGCGACGACCAAGTTTTGAAGGTCATAGCGGCTGGGAAGCGAAAGGATGTAGGCATTCTCAGGGAGATATTCCAGGAAACGCACACCGCTTTTCTCCAAGGCTTCCTTGGCTGGCTGGGTCGGAATCGCATCAAATTGAGCGACAAGATAGTACCGGCCTGCAAAAAGTTGCTCGGTTTTGGGCTGGAACGCTGCCGCAAATGCTGGGGCATTGGCGGGAAGGTCGAGATTGCCGTTGCGCAACTTGAGCGGCTGCACCGCTTGGCTCCACGACAAAACAGGCACAATTACGGCCAATAGGATCAGGAATAATGTTTTTCTCATTTTCATCAACGCTGTTTCATGCTATTTCTGACAAGCATCCAAAACCGTAAGTTAGGCATTTCTTGCCATGTGATTGTCGTTGCCGGCATTCGAAGTTTAGAAATGTCGTAAGGAGGGCATTCAAAGGCATTAAAATTCGGAAATCCAGGATCGGATCCTCGACGATGCGGGACCAACTTGGATTTTTGATTTCAGCAATCATTGGCCAATTTTCCGATTCGTTGCGGGATGGCCAAGTCCTGGACGAAGTCCCGTAATGCAAAATTGGATGCGCAGTTTTTTTCCTATTCTCCTTTCCACGATCGTTTCGGCCGTCGTGGCCTTGACACTTTGGCTGTTCTTGCATTCGCTGGATGGCAGTTTCTGGCAGGGAATGGAACTCGGAAAGGCTGCCTTGGAGCCTGAATACTGCGAATTCAACCACATGGAGGCCTTTGTGCGGCAACCCGTCAACAGCTGGAGCAATTTCTGCTATTTATTTTTGGGCGTTTGGTTGGTGACTTGGGGCGTGCAAGATGTCCTTCGAAGGGCGAATGCAAATCCTGTGAAACGTTTCCCCGCCATGACCATCTGGGTCGGATTGATGCAAATCGGATTGTGTTTCGGCAGCTTCTTTTTCCATGCCTCCCTCACCAAAACCGGCCAACATTGGGACATGGCCTTTACCTACGGACTCGGGTTGAGTCTGGCATTCGGAGGGGCTTATCGCCTGGCCATCAGTTGGGGAATGAAAGAGGGATTTGGTCAGAAGGCGGTTTTCCTTGGGCTTTCCATGGCGAGTGGTGTGCTGTTTTTCCTCATCAAATGGTGGCTGAATGGTCGTGTTGTCTTGCCTGCGGTAATGCTTACGGGCGTGACGCTCGTCGTGCTCGTGTACCTGCGCGAGCGCAAGCACCTCAACGGCTGGTTGCTTGTCGCCGGACTCGTTTCTTTGGTCGCTGCAGCGGTTTTTCGAAGTCTGGATCTGGCCAAAGTCGGCTGTGATCCGCTCGGATGGATGCAACTCCACGCTTGCTGGCACCTGACTACGGGCTTGTCCGCCTTTATCTTTTTGGCTTTTTTGCGCAACGAAAAGCCGTAATTTGGGTAGTTGATTGGTGAATGCTTGATTCTGAAAAATGCAAAGGTCAATTTTCCTGTACTTGTTTTGCTTCCTCAGTACCTCGATTTGGGCGCAACCCACGATCAGCGGCCTCACAGCAGCCGCCCAGTCCAACAACGTCTTGCGCTACGATTGCAGCTTCAACACAAGCCAATCCGCCAGAGGCTTCATTGAATATTACTGGTGGGACGGCTTTGATACGATCCGCGCCAACACGGGATTCACCGACTCCGCGCAGGTGCACCAACTGATCTTGATGGGCCTTGCGCCGCAGGCCACCTACCAATACCGCGCCGTCGCTTTTGATGCTACCGGCTGCTATCCAGGAGCTTGGCAATCCTTCACGACCGGAATTATCCCCACCGCGGGCATCATCAATCCAATCGTCAATGTCACGAGTGTGGCCGGCGATCCACCCGGCTATGTCCTCACCAACATGGCCACCGCCGACCCCGACCGCCACGTGCAAATCCATGACCGCAAGGGCCGCCCGATTTGGTACCAACGCATGCCCGGCATCGCCTCCAACCTCGTTGACGGCCCCTGTCAGAGCTTCACCTACAATCCCACCACGCAGAGCATCTTCTTCACCGACTGCGGCAAAGTCACCGAATTGCATCTCGATGGCACCATTTTGCACACGCTCAACTTCGGGAGCCTCGCCCCCGGATGGATGCCGCACCACGACGTCTTCCGCAATGCCGCGGGCAATTGGCTGGTGCTCGCTGCCAATGTCGATACCGTCGACAAGTCCACCGTCGGTGGCGATCCCAATGCCTTGGTGGTCGGTCCCGGCATATTCGAATTTACCCCGACGGGAAGCCTTGTCTGGTCTTGGTCGGCCTTTGACCATCTTGATCCGCTGCAAAGCCCGGGTCCGGGCGGGGATTGGGTGCCGAAATTCGGTCCGCAGGCCATCAATTGGCTGGATGCCAACTCGGTGATGCAAGATGGCGACGGCAATCCCATGCTGAGCTTCGGCGGCGAAAGCCAAGTCGTCAAGATCGCCCGCAGCGGCGCCAACATCGTCTGGACCTGCGGCGACAATGGCGACATCGAAGTGCTGCCTTTTGACAGCTTTGCCGTGTTGCATAGCCTGCGGCCTTCGCGGCCCGGGTATTACCTGAGCCTCGACAACCAAGGCCTGGGCAACGGCCTCACCCGCGCCATCGAATGGTGGATTGACTTCAGCTACATCCAAGCCCGCCTCGAAATCAGCTGGGAACACATTCTGCCCATCGACGACTTTACCGCATCCGATGGCAACGTCGACCGCATGCGCAACGGCAACTACATGATCGGTTCCCACGACGGCAAAAGTGCCACCGAAATCACCGCGAGCGGATCCGTGCTTTGGCATGCCGACTACGACAGTACCCTGCACCGTGCCTTCTGGGTCGAGGATTTTTACCACCGCATCCATCCGCAGTATTTGGGGGACTCCATTGTCTGTGCCACCGATTCCTTTGTGATTTTGCAGGCGAATCCAACTGGAGGAATCTGGTCAGGCCCGTTTGTGAGCGGAGACACATTCTTTTCCGCCGCCGCAGCCCTCGGCAGTTTCCCCTTGGTTTACAAATGGGGCCCCGAGGAAATCAGATTCGACATGGAAGTCGATCCCACGGTGAATTGCGGGGTAGGTGTTGCCGATGTCGCGGCACAGCGGTTGAACCTGAATGTGTTTCCCAATCCATTCGGCAGCGTGATTCACCTCGGATTGGAGCTTTCAAAAATGGAGGATGTCTCGGTGGATGTCTTTGCGATGGATGGCCGTCACCTGATGCATCAGAACCTCGGGAAATTGGGTCCAGGAGCGCATGCCATCGATTTGGATCCCTCCGAATGGGCAATGGGAACCTGTATTTTACAAGTCCGTACCGTATCGGGAAAAACCGGCAGGAAGGTTTTGTTCCGCGATTGATGGAGGGTTCCAAGAATCAAGTACGGGGCAACAACCATGTTGGGATTGCCTTCGGATCGTAATGGCCAGGTTGGAGTAGACGCTGAATCAGCCAAAGCAAACCAGCGCCCAAAAGTGCGACCACAACCATGAAAATCACGCCGACCATCAGTTTTCCGCGGTGCCAGACGGCATAGGCGACCAAGCCCTCGACACCAACGAAGGTGAGTAGCGTACTCCACCAAAACAACCGGTATCCAAATTTGGAACGCATGCCTGTGGTGAAAAGGATTCGGGGAAAACCTGCGGTCAAAACCGCGTGAAAAGCCAAGATGAAGGCCTTGTATTCCAGAACGTCCGGCACATTCCCGACATCCGCCCGCAAAAAGAGTGTCTTCCCGTTGTGGCAATAGATTCGACAGGAAAAATGGGCACTGCCGTATTCGCCCCCACTGACAAAAAGCAGGTTGACCTCCGTGATCTCTGATAACCAAATGGTTGTGTGGTCTGGACAGGTCAGCGCATCACCCGAGAGCGACCATTGCTGCGTCACCCGACCGCGGGCGTTGTGAAGGGAAAAGGATGTGGGGGAAGTATTCAAAGCAGTGTTCTCATCCCGTGAAGTTACAAATCGTTGACAAAAATCATGATTTTGTAGAAAATCAATCAGGCAGATCAATTGGGTTGGGTGTACCTTCGCAGATATTTGTTTTGAAAAGCAAGATGGAAAAAATAGCAGCGAAAAAACTGATTCTGGCAGCCGGTATCAAGGCCCAGACGTCAATTGTCGAAGACTTCCGTAGCCGCATCAGCGAGCTCAAGTCATCCGGTGAGCAATATGCCGACGAGCAGCACGACAGCGGCGCGCAGTCGATGTCGGCCGACGCCGACGAGCAGGCATCTTTGATGACCGAGCAACTCAACATGTTGGAAGAAGAATTGGAAAAACTCGGCCGCATCAGCACCGAGGAAGTCCATGAGACCGTGCACTTGGGCAGCGTGGTGGTCACCAACCACCAACACTTTTTTGTCTCTGTGAGCATCGAGCGCTTCAAATGCGAAGGCCAAGAATACTTCGGCGTGAGCACCAAGGCACCGATCTACAAAGCCATGGAAGGCAAATCCAAAGGCGACAAGTTCGAAGTGAACGGTCACCAATTTGAGATTCTGGATTTGTACTGAGCAATTGGTACTGTCGATAAACAAGAGGCCCCGGATCGGGGCCTTTTTGTAGGAATGTAGTTGGGTGATTATGGAAATTTGGTTAAACCAAGACCTATGAACCCACCCTTTCGTTGTGCCGCTCATGACGGCGATTCCTTCTCCGGAACTTCTCCTCATCCCGAACATATTGTTGTGGGTCATTCCAAAGCTTTCTCTTGTACCCCCGTAAGGTGGTCGGCGGGAAGACCTCGACGAAATTGTAATAGTTCGCATGGGCGACACCATGGAAAGCCAATCCAAATTTTGGATATAGAAATATCGTCGATAGATCGGTGTGTGAGGAAGGTAATTCGTGACTAGCCTTTCCCAGTTTGGCAAAGATCTTATCCAGACCGTACCTGTCGAGCGAATCGAGCGGCAGTCCGAACTTTGTAAAATTGATGTCTGATAATTTCCCCTTCCGAAATGAATAGTACTCTATTGGGCTGACATAATAGTTCGTTACCGTTCCATGTTGCGTTTCAACGGTAGAACTATCGTAGCCATACGGTAGAAACCGAGTTGCCCTTAGGGTCTCCAAGGGCTTGGATCGATCATCGATCATTCTTTGGATAATCGGGTGAACATTGCTTAAGTCAGGTACCTCTTGACCTTTGGTGTCGGAGAAAACCGTTGCCAATACCAACCAAATTCCCAGATGAAGCGAAAAGCGGAAATTGGCGAGTAAAACGAATGGTCTTTTAGTCATCTTTTCTTCCATTCTGCGACCTTCTCTGCAACAAAGGCAAACCGCTATGGGCATGGAGCGCCTATCATTTGCCATTTTGAGGATCGTCAAATTGAATTGCCTTCCGATACTCAGCTGATCCATTTTTCAATGCCATAGGGTTGTTGAAGTACATCGCGACGGATTCTGCCAAATCTTCACCAGCGTTCTTCAGGCCCACCATGGTCGGAGGTATCTCGTCGGCTGAATTCACTCGGCGAACCATCAAAGTAGACCCGTCTGGGGTTTCGATGTCGTCCCATTTAGTTTCGTAATCTTTGCCCCTAGCCCATAGCTTCATCCTTGCTCGGAATTCTGGAAGAACATAATCCATGAACCCGTGCGCCAATTCATGCGAAATGACGATTCGATTTCCGTCTTGCACCTTGACCTCTTTCCCTTGGGCGTTCTTTTGGGTTTTGCCCGAATTTCTGAGGTTTGGGTCGCCATCCAAGATCATAAAGGACTGGCTTGCCGGCGAGTATGTTCCGGCAACATTGGCTTTGGTGCGGTAATTCTCGTTTGAGCCTTTTTCTAATTTATGATTGAGCCTGCCAGCAGTCTTGACCTCTTGAGATTCGGATGCCCTGATGGAATTTTTGCGATTGGCTCCAGCAATCGGAGCAAACTTGGAAAGGCCAAATTCGAGGTCTCGGAGTTCGCTCATGGTCCACGCGGTTGTATTTACCCCCTTCAATAACTCAATTGGCGCATCAGGGGTCCATTTACGTACCTCGTCTACAACCTTTTGGGAGTTCACATCCACGCCATATACATCGTAGACCCTGGCGATGATGGCGCGGGCTTCGGTGGCTTCTGCAGGGCTATTTACCCGGACACGCTCATGGTTCCTGCGGTCGCCGTAAAAATTTTCGAGGAAGGCCTTAAGCGCAGGAGCTTTTTGGCACATTGCTTGGAGATCAGTGCGCATGTCTTGGCCCGGGTACGTCGCGGTGTAGGCTGCGGCAATGTCTTTGGGGCTGCTGTAGGCGATCAATAGAGACATAACAGCAGTTGCGTTATTCTCAGCAATGGACTCATTGATCAACGCTGCTACATTTGCAGCAGGTATCTTGGACATGTCGGCGTCCAGATTGCGGAACAACGACACTACCATTTCATTCCCCAACTTGCCTCCTAGAAACGTCTGTAGGTCAATCTTCTTTTTGGAAAGGAAATAGGTTTTGAATTCGTTCCATTCAGCCTGATCATGCTTTATTGCTTCGATTGACAACATGACACCCGAAATATCCCCCTTATTGGCTGCCATCACAACCTCATCTGCCATTCTACCAAAGTTGGACACCTGCTCCAATTGGGGGCCGCCGGCAATGGAATCGACCGACTCTTCTACACTCGTTCGCTGTCCACCTGCATTGCCAGACGTGTCTTCAGCTCCCGCGGTGAGCTTGAATTGTGGAGGTGCCATGGAAATTCCAAGCTCTTTTTCATCTTGGTGGTTTGACGCTTTGCTCTGGAGATCATGTTGTTGCTTCATTTACTTGAATTTATTCTAGTACGAATATAAAGCAGAATCAGCTTCGCTAAACAAACGTTTCACAGGTTTTCCAGAATTTGTTAGCAAAAGGGATCATCGAGAATTTGGAAGCTGCCTTGGAGAGTTTTCGGAGTGTGTTGCGGGGGTTGGCGGTGCGGTAGGATCCGGTTTTGGTCTGTGTAGGGACAGGTCGCAACCTGTCCCTACACAGGACCGTTGAATATGAGTTGTTTACGAAATGTTGTGCCCGTGTATCGACATGTAGAACCTTCAAAAATAAACCTGTTGTAAGCAAATCCTCAGTCAAATTCTCCCGAACTTCCCGCCCGTAAAATGTCCACGCTCCTCCCTATCCACGATGTGATTCCGGCCTTGAAGGAGGCCTTGTTGCGGTATCCGATCGTGATCTTGGAGGCGCCGCCGGGCGCGGGGAAGTCCACCGAATTGCCTTTGCATTTGCTCGATGCGCCTTGGTTGGTCGGGCAAAAGATGGTCATGCTGCAACCGCGTCGCTTGGCAGCGCGGGCGGTGGCTTCGCGGTTGGCGTTTCAGTTGGGCGAACAAGTCGGCGAAACTGCGGGGTACCGCGTGCGCTTCGACAGCAAAGTCGGCCCCAAAACACGCATCGAAGTCCTGACCGAAGGGCTGCTCACCCGCCTCATTCAGCAAGACAATGCCCTCGAAGGCATCGGTTTGGTCGTTTTTGATGAATTCCACGAACGCAGCCTCCATGCCGATCTTGCGCTTGTGCTCGCACGTCAGGTGCAGGAAGTGCTGCGCGACGACCTGCGCATCCTCGTGATGTCGGCCACCCTCGACACGGCTGCCCTTTCCAAGCTCCTCGGCAATGCCCCGGTCATCACAAGCAAGGGGCGGCAATATCCGATCACACAGCGGTACCTGCCTGCCGAACCCAATCAGCGGCTCGAAGCCCATGTCAGTCAAACCATTCGAAGGGTGTTGAAGGAAGAAACGGGGGACATTCTCGCCTTTTTGCCGGGCGCCGCCGAAATCACCCGCGTGGCCGAGGCATTGACCGAAAGCCTGCCTTCTGACATCACGGTGCATCCTTTATATGGTGACTTGCCGCTGCCGCAGCAGCAGGCCGCGATTGTGCCCGATCCGCAGGGGCGTCGCAAGGTGGTCTTGGCCACGACGATTGCGGAAACGAGCTTGACGATCGAAGGCATCCGCGTGGTGGTCGATGCCGGATTGGCGCGGGTGCCGCGGTTTGATCCACGTTCGGGATTGACGAAGCTGGAAACGGTGCAGGTGACCCGCGATGCGGCCGATCAGCGGGCAGGGCGGGCGGGACGTCTCGGTCCCGGAATTTGTTACCGCCTTTGGAGCGAGGCAAGCCATGCCTTTTTGCAGCCGCAGCGGATTCCCGAGATTTTGCAGGCCGACTTGGCGCCCTTGGCCTTGGAATTGCTGAATTGGGGCGTGACCGACATGCTGGGAATGGGTTGGCCCACGCCACCGCCCGCAGGCGCCCTGACGCAAGCCCTCGAATTGCTCACCCAACTCGAAGCCGTCGAAAACGGCAAAATCACCCCCCGCGGCAAAGCCTTGTTGCGCCTGCCCACGCATCCGCGGATTGCGCACATGCTCACGGAGGGCGAAAACCTGCGCCTTCCCGGGCTCGCTTGCGACATCGCCGCTTTGTTGGAGGAACGCGATCCCCTCCCACGCGAGGCGGGCGCGGACCTGCGCCTGCGCTTGGACGCCTTGCGCTTGCACCGTGAGCGCGAACGCGGGCCGGGCGACCCCAATACCCTTCGGAAACTGGAACAATTGAGCAGCGTTTGGCGGAAAATCCTGCGTTGCGAACCCAACCGCGGCCATGTCAGCGAATTTGAAGCCGGGCAACTCCTCGCGGCAGCCTATCCGGAACGCATCGCCAAACGACAAGGTGCTTCGCCGCCTTCGTTTAAGCTGAGCAATGGCCGCCGCGGCGGATTGTTGCAGCAAGATCCCCTCGCCGATGCCGAATGGCTCGCGATCGGCTTGATGGATGCCGGCGTGCAAGAAGGGCGCATTCATTTGGCGGCGCCGGTGCATCCCGAGGACGTCAAAGCGTGGATGCGCACGCAGCGGGTATTGTCTTGGGACCATCAGCAGGGCGTTTTGCTCGCGCAGGAGGAGCAGCGCATCGGCAGTTTGTTGGTCTCGGCGAAGCCTTTCAAAAACCTGGAAGCGGAGGAATGCCGCGTCGCGATTTTGAAGGCCATTCGTCAGGAGCCCGGATTGTTGCCTTGGACCGAAGCGATCACCGATTGGCAAGCCCGCGTGATGAGCCTGCGCGTCTGGCGTCCCGAGGAAAATTGGCCGGATGTGTCGCTTGAGGCCTTGTTGAATGGATTGGAGGAATGGCTGGGGCCTTATATTGGGCACATTCGCAGAAGGGACGACTTCAAACGGCTGGAACTGATGGGCCTTTTGTCGGGGCTGCTCGAATGGCCCAAGCCGCAGCAATTGGATCAATTGGCCCCGGCAAAGGTGGAAGTCCCGACGGGTTCGCAGATCAGACTCGAATATTTTCTGGATGGAAAAGCCCCGATTTTGGCCGTGCGCTTGCAGGAAATGTTCGGGCAAATGGACACACCGACCGTGAACCAAGGCCGGACGCCGGTTTTGATTCACCTGCTTTCTCCCGCCTACCGACCCTGCGCCGTGACCCAAGACCTGCGGAGCTTTTGGGCGAATGCCTATTCTGACGTTCGAAAGGATTTACGTGGCCGTTATCCCAAACATTCCTGGCCCGAGGATCCGTTTACCGCGGAGGCTGTGCGGGGGGTGAAACGGAAGGGGTGAGGTTGTGACGATTGTTACGCGATTAGATGGCCGAAAATGAATGCCTAATTCGAATGTGTAGCGGGATCGCTTGCTGATCATGGAATTATGCTGAAATTCCTACAGATTGCATTTTCAATCTTACATGGATTTTGATAACTTACTGACAGTTGGGTAAATTTGCATCCTGCTTGTCTGGGTGCCAAGCGGGTGGTGTTGGGACTATTGGTGGATTTTCTAACGGTCTGGGTAATGGATCTGAATCAAAGACTTTTTGGCTTTTGCTTGCTGTTGCTGTCAGTTTTTGTGCGGAAGACTGCAGGCGCAAATCGGGAATTCGGCAGCAGCACCGAAAACAATCCCCACGTGAGGCCGTCGAAGTGATTTCCACGGCGCGTCAAGGGGATGACTTGGAGCATCCACAGGCCTTATTGCCTCCCGGTAATGACAATTGTGCCTCGGCCGCTACCCTGACGGTCGGTGCTGCATGTGTAACGGGCACGACAAGTACGGCTTCCACCCAAGGGGGTGAATACCTTTGTATCAATCCCGGAGGGGGCATCACACCCGAAACCGTTTGGTACCGGTTTACTGCCACAAGCACATCGATGGTGCTGGGTGTCGTGCTCACCAACACCTCCAATTGCGCAACGGTTTTGGCTGTTTATGGCCCTTTTGCATCGGGTGGTGGTTGCCTTCCCGGGGCTGGCAATCAGCTTCTCTGTCAAAACATGGGCCTGATTGATCCGGGATTCCACCCCTTGTTGTCGGGATTGACCGTGGGGCAAGACTACCTCGTGCAGGTGCAAGGCAACAATTGTGGGGGTGGTAGTGACCGGTTTGCCAACTTCTGCATCAGCATCAATACGCCTTCTACCAATCAAAGCGCAGGTGGAGCGTCGATCATCAACAACTGTGGAACAGCCTTCACCGGTGGCACGACCGGCGGCCACTGGGCCAACGGAACCTCCATTGGTGCCAATAATTTGGACAACAACGTCGGGACAAGCATCACGGGTGCATCGGAAGTGGGCGATGACGTGACCTTTGTCGTCAACAACGTGTCTTGGTTTACCTTCTGCAACGGAAATGCATCTGCCTGCAATTGGAGCATCTTATTGAATGGGATCAGCAATTGCCTGTTGCCGAGCTTGAATGCCGGCGTGCAAGCGGCGGTATTCACGGGCACGCCCGCTGCCTTGACCAATGTGGCCATCAGTCCGAGCCGCGTTGCCCCGGGCGGTAGTTGGTCCTCCGGGACTTTTTCAGTAGGTGCAAACGCCTGCGCCTATATCATGGTCGACGGCTTTGCGGGCGACGAATGCAATTATAACCTCACATTGACCAATGTCTCTTGCCCTTGTGTCGTTGTCCCGATCGAATTGGCCTATCTCTCCGGCCGCAATATGCCCACGCAGATTCACTTGGAATGGATGATGGCGGCTGAAGACGGGGTAAACAATTTCTTGATTGAGCGCAGCATCGACGGAATACAATTTGATCTACTCACAGACAATATTGCACGTTCGCAGATGCCCAACCATCGGTATGTCGCGGTGGACCAAGCTCCGATGCCGGGCTGGAATTATTATCGTCTGAGTGCGGTCGATGCAAACGGAAATGTCTCGATGCTCAAAACAGCCGCCGTTTACCGGTATCAAGGCGCCGGATTGGATGTCTTGGTGGGCACCGATGGCGAGCAGGTAAATCTCAACATCAGTACCCCCACCGCAGGTGATGCCTTGATTGAATTGCTGGATATTCATGGCCGCAGTTTGAAAACACAAAATGCGCCCCTGCAAGTCGGAAACAATCAGATTTCGCTCAATTCGATCGGATTGGCCAAAGGAATGTACATCCTGAGGATTCACCAAGGTCAGCTATTGGTTTCTAGAAAGTTTGACCATCGTTGAGCCTCCTCCCTCGCGCGACATTTACCGGTTTTGAAAAGCAGCCCGTAGCTTGCTGTTTTTCTTGCAATTGTGCCCCAAATGGCCTACTTTGTGGGAATTCCAAGGGGTCCGGATAAAATGAAAGCCGCGTCGATCGTAGGTCTTCCCGAAGGAAGAGGGTTAGAAGCATAAAGCAATGAGAAGAAAAACTACACTTAAGACGATGGCCTTGTGGGCGGTCGCAGCATTGGGCGCGTTGGGTTTGCAGGCGCAGCCTTGCGCCACGCCAAGCAATGTCACAGCGACACCTTCGGTCTACTGTGCCGGTGCCACGGTCAATTTGACGGCCATTTCGACGGGCAACAACATTGATTGGTATGATCAGCCCTCGGGTGGCACATTGCTGGGCACAAGTGCGAGCGGTGCAAACTTTGCTGTCACGCCAGCCGGCACAACGACCTATTATGCGGAGGCGGTACAAGTACCAAGCGGTTCACAGAACTTCACGTACTCAGGAAATATCCAGAATTTCACCATTCCTGTGGGGGTGACGAGCATCGTGATCGATGCTCGCGGCGCACAAGGCGGCAATACCAATGGTGGTAACGGCGCACGCATGGTTGGCACATTTGCTGTGACGCCGGGCGAAGTCCTCGGAATTGTCGTGGGTCAACAAGGCATCGTCAACAACTGCGGCGGTGGCGGCGCAAGCGGCGGCGGCGGCGGCGGAACTTTTGTTTGGCGCCTGTCTGCGCCAGCGTTGCCGATGATCGCAGCAGGTGCAGGTGGCGGTGGCAATACCAACTGGACAGGCGGTTGCATCGATGGGATTGATGCGGTGACCACACAAGATGGTACCCAAGGCAGCGGCCCAACTTCCGCCATGGGCGGTACCGCGGGCCAAGGTGGCTTTGGAAACGCGCCTTCGGGAACGGGTTCGGGCGGTGCAGGCTGGTTGAGCGCAGGTCAGAATTCAACCTGGGGCTCTGGATGCACGGGTGGTCTTGGGCCATTTACTTTCACGGGTGGCAGCGGCGCAATGGCTTTTGGCCCGGGTGGCGAAGGCGGTTACGGCGGTGGCGGCGGTGCCGTCTGCGGATGTGGCGGCGGTGGCGGCTACAGTGGCGGCGGCGGCGGCGAAGGTTCCTCTTGCAGGGCCGGCGGCGGCGGTGGCGGATCCTACAACGCCGGCACTAGCCAATCCAACACGGCTGGCTTTCAATTGGGCAATGGTTTGGTGACGATCTCTTACGCAAGCATCGGTTGCAGCAATTCGCAAAGAGTACCCGTGACCGTAACCTTGGACAATATTGCGCCAGTCGCTGTTTGTCAATCGGTCACTGTTACCTTGGATTCGATGGGCAATGGCTCCACGAATGCAACCGCAGTCAACAATGGCAGCACCGACAACTGTACGGTCGCCTCGGTGACTTTGAATCCGACAACATTTACCTGCTCCAATGCCGGTGCCAATACGGTGATTTTGACAGTGACCGATGCCAATGGCAATTCAAGCACTTGCAGCACGACCGTCATGGTTGCTTCGCAGGATGTCGAAATGGCATTGTCTGCCGATACATCGGCTTGCGGATTTAATGTCTCATGCGCAGGTGGCAACGACGGCACTGCAACCGCAGTCGGCGTCGGCGGATGCCCCAATTATACCTTCCTCTGGAGCGATGGCCAAACCACTTCGACGGCGACCAATCTTGCTGCCGGCACTTATACCGTGACCATCACCGATGCGGGCGGCAGTTCTGATGTCGATACGATTACCTTGAATGCCCCGACGGCGATCGTGATCACGGGCACACCGACCACGACCTGCGTGGACGACTCTACCGGTGCCATTGACCTCAGCGTGAGCGGCGGCAGCGATTGCCAAGCGTATTCCTTCCTTTGGAGCAATGGTGCTACGAGCGAAGACTTGTCCAATATCGGCAGCGGAACCTACACGGTCACCGTGACCGATGCGGGCGGCTGCGCCTCGACTTCCGTCGTGACGGTGGCGGCTTATCCTGTACCCAATCCGACGATTACGCAGGCTGGCAATACGCTCACTTCCGGTCAAACTTGGGTCACCTATCAGTGGTTGCTCAATGGCAGCAACATCAGCGGCGCCACATCCAACAGCTACACCGCGACGCAGACAGGCAGTTATTCCTTGATGGTGACCGATACCAACGGATGTATGGCGGTTTCCAATGCCGTTACCATCACGATCGTGGGTGTGACCAATGCCATGGGCGAATGGATGGATTTGACCTTGTACCCCAACCCGAGCCACGGCACGTTCAGGTTGCAGACGGCAAGTCCGGTGAATTGCGGCATTGCTGTGACGATCCACGACATGGTCGGCAAGAATCTGTTTGAGCAGGCGTTGCCTGAGCTCAGCTACGAAGCGCAATTCGATGTCAGAAGGCTTGCCGCTGGAACTTATTTTGTAAATGTGCGCTCCGAATTGGGCCACTACAAGCAGTTCAAGCTGGTCGTCGAATAAAGATTTTGATTTGTTGAAAGCCGCTGCATGGGGGGGGCCTTTGCCAGTAGCAACTGATTTGTGCTTTTGATGGCCCGAAGGGCCCATAGCCGTGGCGAAGCCCAGTTGATCCATTGCGCAGCCCTGCGGGGGCGGCGGCGGACAAATCATCGGTGCGCCCCGACTCCGGGGCTATTGAAATTCAGGCCCTTCGGGCCAGGCGCAAATGGAAAACATGGGATGGTATTTACCGGTAAAGTCGCCGATAAGCATATTTTCGTTTAACAGATAGGGTTCTTGGTATCTTGAGCGGATCTTTCTCTGCAGTCTTATTCCTTCCGTTTGGCGAAGGACGTTGTCGCAAGGCTACATTCTGTTGGTAGCGAGAGAACGATTTTTGGCGTTGAAAAGCCCCATCCTCGGGGATCTCAAATTTTAATTCCGATTGTCGTTGGCATTCCTTCATTCGTTGCGTCAATTCCCTGTTTTGAGCTAATTTTGCCCTGCCTTTTTGCGGCGTTACATCATGCAGGAATTCAATCAACTCATTTCGAAGGCAGCCAAATTGCCCCTTGACACCTCCCGGAAGGTCATCAAAATCGCACTCCTAGGGGATTCAACCACGCAGTTTTTGAACAAAGCCATCAAGGCACAAGGGCGTTTGGCCGGATGGGAATTCGAAATCTGGGAGGCGGAATTCGGGCAAATCGAACGGCAGGTCTTTGATCCAGGTTCGGATTTGTATGCCTTCGAAGCGGATTTTGTCGTGATTGCCTTCACCGCCAAAAAGCAAATCGCCAAATTTTATGGCAGTTCGGCGGCAGCGCAGGCGCATTTTGCAGTAGAAAAGGCCGGTCATTTCGGGGATTTGGTGGAAACGCTGACCGCGCAGACGAAGGCCAAGATCCTGCTGTTCAACTTCGAAGAAATCGACGATCAGGTATTCGGTCAATTTGCCAGTAAACACCGCGGCGCTTGGCTCAATCAGGTTCGGCGCTTGAATGTAGCCTTGATGGACCTAGCCGAGGCCCACGGCAACGTCTTCCTCGTGGACATCGCGAGCCTGCACAACCGCCTCGGACGCGCGACCGCATTCGCGCCCAACATCTATGTGAGCACGGACCTCGTTCACAGCTTGGACTTCACCGCCACGATCGCCAAGTCCGTGACAGACGTCGTGTCGGCTATTCTCGGAAAATTCAAAAAATGCCTGATTCTCGACCTTGACAATACCACGTGGGGCGGCATCATCGGCGACGACGGCATTGAAAACATCGAGGTCGGCAACCTCGGCATTGGCAAGGTTTTCGTCGAATTGCAGCGTTGGGCAAAAGCCCTCAAGGAGCGCGGCATCATCCTCGCAGTTTGCAGCAAAAACAACGAATCCACCGCCAAGGAACCTTTTGAAAAGCATCCCGACATGGTCTTGCGCCTCGACGACATCGCAGTCTTCGTGGCCAATTGGGACAACAAGGCCGACAACATCCGCCACATCCAAGAGATTCTGAACATCGGCTTTGACAGTTTGGTCTTCTTGGACGACAACCCGGTCGAGCGGCAGATTGTCATGGAAAACTTGCCTGAGGTCACGGTTCCCGACCTGCCCGAGGATCCGGCGTTGTGGCTCGAATTCATCTACGGACTCAACCTGTTTGAAACCGCAAGCCATTCCGCGACCGATGCCGACCGCACGCGGCAATATCAGGAGGAAGCAAGCCGGCATTCGCTCAGCAAGAAATTCACCAATGTCGACGAGTTTCTCAAAAGCCTGGACATGAAGGCCTTTGTGCGTCCCTTCAGCGAATTTGACATTCCGCGGGTGGCGCAACTCAGCCAACGCAGCAACCAATTCAACCTGCGCACGGTGCGCTATACCGAGGAAGACATTCGCCGCATCGCGGCAGATCCCAACTACGTGACCTTTGCCTTCAACCTCGCCGACAAATTCGGGGACAATGGCCTGATCGCGGTGGTAATCCTGGAAAAGCGCCCGCACGACGAACTGTTCATCGAAACCTGGTTCATGAGCTGCCGCGTGCTCAAGCGCGGGATGGAGGCGTTTACGCTACACACGCTCGTGGAGGCTGCCCGGCACCGTGGCTATCAACGCTTTGATTGGCGAATATATCCCCACCGCCAAAAACGGCATGGTAGCAGGGCATTACCAAGGTTTGGGATTCGCGGAGCGGGAGGGGTTGTGGGTGTTGGAGGTTGACGATTTTGATGAGGCCGTTTTTTTGAGACGTTAGGGAAAATTCACCCTCGACTTGTGAGGATTCAGGTCGGGTTTTGGTGCAGTGCTTACCCAAAGGTTTCTTTCGGGGGGGGTGCGCGGTTTGTGGGCCTCCCCGTGATGCTTCCTAAGCCCAGGATTTGTTACCATCGAGGTCCCTGTTTTCTTTTCATTGCTCATGCGTTGTCTTTCTAAAGGTTAATGGCTCAGCTTTGAAGCCGAAATCTTACGCTTTCTTGTTCCCTGCGTTTTTAGGGCGAACGGTGACGTTTTTGTTTTGCTGCTGCGCTGCAGCAAGGCTCTAAGTATTTAGTCAGGCGGTGGTTATTGGGTCGCTTCCGATGTGCGGGGGTAGCCCTTGATACCACGTTTACAAATGCGGGGGAAGTCCATTTTCAGGGAGAGTGGTGCTCAAGGAATGGATGCTGAAGGTTTATGCGCTCCGGAATTTACAATTTTGGGATTCGCCTACGTTTTGGTGCGACAAAGTGGTTCCGCGGTACCGAACAGGCATTTCAAAAGACATCGGATTCTGAACTTGGAATGGAAAAATGGGAAGTCCAGCGACCACCAACGGCATGGAATGGACCTATACCCTGGGAGGGCGATGAATCGTCACTTATTATCTGGAACGCCGTGAAAAGGATATTCTTGCCCTGCTGCTCGTCCTTCTTTGCGGATGTCATTTGTCGGGCGCAAAGCATTCAGGATTTGGAGATTTTGCAATCGCGACAGCGCAATTCAATTGGCTTCAAAGGGTCATGGGTCTTGAATCAAGGGGTTCGATTTGCGCAAGAATTTTGTGCGGAAGTATTTGGTGCTTGCGAAGGAATTAGTCCCGGTTTGCCCGGCTATTCAAATTTTATCACCTCTGCGACGGGCGATACCGTGCTGATTTGGAACGAAACCACGGTATTGGACCCTTATTGCCACGTGCTCGACCTGCACAATGCTCCGGATGTGATTTATTTAGGCAAATTCCAGCCCAATGGGCCTTACTTCCTGGCCGGGACAATGGATATATGTATGCGACGAAGGATGCGCATCTGATCGGGGTTTACGATCTATCGCTCTTGGATCCGCAGAATGCCATCTTGGAAGCCGATATGGAAATGGGTTCGGTAAGCCTCGACGAAATTAACTTTATACATGTTGCTGCATTTCAAGACATTTGCCTACGTAGGCGGGAATGGAAATCCGATTTATGTGCTGATTATTGCGGACCCTATTCGTCCTCGGGTGTTGTCTGCGCTCAAGGTTCAGCTCAGCTATGGGTTGACTGTGTATGGTGGACATCTTTACAACAAGGGCAATGCGAGCATTGACATCATGTCCTTGAGTGACCCGGCGCACCCGCTTCCTGTGGCGCGCATCGATGACATTCATGCACGCGACATGGAGGCCTTTTGTGGAGCGGCCTAGTATTTCGATTTGGGACGCCTTCTTGTGCTCGTGCGGAAAATCAACGTCTTGGCGATTGCGGATCTTTGGTTGTTTGGGGTTTTTGGTGGCGCTTCCCTGGGCCGGATTTTTTGCTTACAATGTCTGTATTCTATGAGTGCCTTGGAGCTGATTGTGGTTTCGAAACAGAATTTAGTGGGAGGATTGGCATTGATTGTGCAAGCGATTGGTTGTGCGTTGGAACCCTTCTTGCGGAGTAAAGGTTTTATCTGCAGGGTAGGAAATTGTCTGCTTTTAGTCGCTGAAGGTTGAGCTTCTGGGATTTTTGTCTTGATCGCATCAATTTTTCTTCCCTTGTGGCACCAACCAAAAGCCTTGGATCAACATGCATGACAGAATGAAAACGAAGGTCATATTTTGGATGCTTTTGAGCATTTTAGGTAGTGCATCCGCACAAAGCACACTCTCAAACATGCCAATTACCTGTCTTTCAGGAAATTGCAAAGAGGGAAAGTCTAAATTGAGAATTTCTGCCAGAGGACCGGACCTATGAGGGTCTCGTCACGCAAGGTGTCTTGCAAGGCGAATGTAACATCTACGACAAGGCTGGATTGCTGATTTACACGGGCACGTTGAAAGACTTTCTCCCAGAAGGTGCGGGGAAGTCCTATGCCCAGAATGACCAAAAGGTCGTTATTAGTTGGAACCTTTGCAATGGACGTCTCCTCGAGGAGATATCTACACCAATGGTGAAATTCTTGCCGGAAGTTCCTTGGGCTGATCAATGGTTGGCAGTCTGCCTATTATCGCGGCAAGCCATGCTTTCTTCTGGAATTGGCTTGGCTGGGGAAGGTGTTGTGGCGGTGGAAGGTGGGGGGGGTTTGTCAGGCCTACATGTCAAGGGCGTACGTGATGGTTTGAGCGGGTGGGTAGAAAACAATTTGTGCACAGGTTGACCTTTCTGAAGGCGGGTACGAGGTGGCTCAGCGGGTGGCATCACGCGGGCCGGGAAAGTTGTGGCGATGGAGGGTCAAATAGCTCTGAAATTGAAAAAGTCTGATTTGCGATCGTTTCAGGCGTTCATTTTGAGGGTTGCTTCGTTTGACTGCCCGCACAGAGGCCCCATTCACACAGTTCAAATCGGGCTATTTTGAGCAAGCCTCCGGCAATTCTGCCCCGATTGAACAAGATCAAAAGGCGGGGATGTCCGAAGATATGATCATGCGCTGGAATGTTCGCCTTGGAGCGGCTCATCAAAATCGATCACAACCGCTAGTCATCAGGGCCAAAGAATTTTTGAACCAAATCAATGAGCGCCCCAAAAGCATCACGACAACATGTACAATCTGCGGCGGCAGGAGATCGAAAATGAAGTTTCAATTGTCGGAAGTGTGTGAACTATCAAAGAGTACAAGGGAATCGTTTAGACAAATTGTGGATCAAGTTTTTGCACTTCGGAAAGCAGCAACGGTTACGTTTCGCGTTGAGGAGATACAAGCTCGCGGTGGTGGCAGTGTTGGTCGCCGGAGGATCCAATCGTTTGGTAATTGATGACAACCTATTCAAATGAATAAACACGGTTATGTTTGTTTTGCTGGCTCGTTTGGTCTTGTGTGAACGGGAGTACAGTCACCAAAACTCTTGGCACTTGGGTCATTTGGAGGCAGCCGACACCGCTAAGTTTGGTGACAACCACCGAAAATTACCTCATTACGGTCTCCGGCAAATGCGGGAGATCGAAGTGACGAAAAGAAAAGGGGATTTGGCGAATCCGGGAGAAATGACAGATGCCAAGGGCTTTGGCGTCGGGGTGTCGGTGTCGTGGCTTGCGCCGTTTGAAACCGGGGGCGGAGGACCCCCGGGGGGGGGGTCTCGCTGGGTGGGGGGCAGCGGGCATCCCGGATCGTTGTTGGGTTGGGTCTTAATGGAGAAGTATTCAATTCTTGGGCTAGACTGGCATGCATTGCAGGAAATGGGGCAGGAAGCCTTTAGAAATGCGGTCTGGTCAATCTGGACGCAAGCGTTGTTCCGATAAGTCACCGTCCTTTTTTGTTGAAACAAATGTAGTTAAGGATTCAATTTGCTATGATGAAACGAAATAGTCTTATTCTTCTACTCGTGTGTATTCCGGCGCAGCAAGCAGGTGGGTCAGACTCCCTTTGATATCTACGTGACAACGGGGCCCGCCATTATTCACAACAAGTCCTACAAGCAGTTCTACAAGAGCTTCAATGAATTCAACGGCCCCCTAATGAAAAATCCTCTTAGTGGTTTTGGCATGAGCAATGCCCGACTTGGGGCGTTGCTGGCGGACAATGAAGCCTGACCTTAACGAAGGGACTGGATTTGACCTCGGTTTGGCACGCGAATCATGGCAAGGACAACAATCTATGATGTCCCAGGACGCGCGTATTTGACATCCGGCGGAATGTGGGTATGAGCGGGCCTTGGACCCAAAAGCGAAACAATGGCACTAACCTTTGGAAGCGGTTTGATGTGGGGCCATACCATTCTGCGCAGCTATTTCGGTACTGGCATGGCAAACGGTTTGGAATGGGATTTCGGCGGGATCTTTCTACCTTTCTGTACACCAAGTTTGTCTACCGTTTGAATCATTTCAAGTTGTTGGCTCGCTTGGGGTACAGCGTTGATATCTTTGCAGCATCCTCCTATCTCGAAGATACCAATTTCCCGCGCTATGGGACGGGCATCAGTATCAGACAGACTGCCGGTGTGGTGGGTTGGTATCGCTCAGACAACCAACAATATTCAGACTATGATGGTGGATGGGTCAGACCCGCCAACCTAAGCTTGCAATTCGGTATTTCCATTCCCATCGCAATTCTGAATGATCATGAACAAGTATCAATTTCTCGCTGATGGTCATCATGGCTGTTGGGTTGCAGCAAGGAAAAGTCATCTACCGTGAATTGGGCGGCGAATGGGAGATTACCAAAGCTGAAATCACCTATTCAATAACTGGAATGTAGATTCGGTTGCCGTTTTTGAGGATGTTGGAACGATCACCTTGTTTGAGGACAATGTTTCAGACCCATCCAACGACTACAGCCGGTGCATTTTTCAATCCACCTCTGGTTACGTCCCGTGGGGAATGTCATCTCAGATTCACCTATCGATACAGTCGCCCGAGTGCTATTGGGCTTCAGACCGCTATGACCGTGAGCGGATTACTTTTTGGAACAGCACCGGTATATTCAGTAGTACGCCGTGGCTAACGATCAGAATGCCCGCGGCGCAGAGGCAGTGGATTCATCGACGGCGTACGAAGTCCTCTACGTGAAGCTGAAAGATGCGTATCCGAACAAATGGTGAGCGGGGTTGTAACTGTTTTGAACAGTGCTGACATTTCCTAGGAATGGAACAGCTGCCAGAGATAACCCAAGCTGCGCCAACAGGGCATTTTCATCAGCCCTTGACCTTGGAAACATAGAGGATTTCCTTCCTGCTAATATTGCCGGCTGCGTCAACATCGAGGTACATCCATTGTTCATGTTTGCCTCTTTCAACGCGCGTGTATGTGATATCACCCGGATTCATGAATGTGATCCGGTCTCGATCGTAGCCATCGGCTTGCCATAACTCGATCACCCGCGCAACGTTGAAGGCTATCGGGTTCAGTTGGATAGGAGCAATTCCGGCGTGAAGTCACCTGAGAATGGATTCCCCTTGGCAACATCCTCACCGGCATCCATTACGATGGTCCCACAATTTTCAAAAACTTGCGTGCTGTCCAAGATTTGGTTGGTATAGTGGCTGTTTCCACTTTGTCGTTTTCCATGTTCGCTCCTTCGCTTCGAATCACAACTCGGCGGAGACTGGAGCCTGCGTTGTGGGGGATCATGGTCGTGGTGATGAGGAGATTTTTCACAGCGCTTATTCTGGAATGTAAAAGGATAGGCCAAATTGGAGAGCAAGCCCATCGAACCGGTTACGAACCCATGGACCACCATATGAAGAACCGCCTCCGAAAACGGAGCCACCAACGTCAAAATCCTTTTCCGGATAAAGCGGGATTCCCCTTTGTTTGGGATATTCATTGTCGCCGTCCCAAAGCGCATTTTTCTTCGAGAAGTCGAAATTGTAGGACAATTTGGCAAATGTGCAGAAGTGGTCGCCAAGCTTGTAGAAATCGCACCCAAAAAGCTTCCAATATTGTACCCCGAAAAGATGCCGTTCCACCTCAGCTCCCGTCCGTGGCTTTCAGTCCCGTCTTGATACACAAAATAACAGTCCAAAATGGTCCTACCCATTTGCAGTCCCGTGGAAAACAGCATCCCTGACCTTTCATTGAGCCTAAACCCGATGGCTGATTCTATGCCGGCGTAGTGCCTTGCCAAGTCATACACACGGTTCTGCCCGTTGCTGTACCTTGCGGTGGTCTTTGCAAACGAATTGTTAGCGAAAATGGAAACCTCCTTGATTGCTTCGCCCTTATTATCATCATCCATAATTGTCGAAATGCCAAGGCCCCAGCTATATGAAAATCCAGGTTTGAAGCCACTCAGCGGCCTTTTCAGCTCCGCGGCTTTCATCTTATTGAAGTTGTCAATGTAATTGGAGAATGATTTGTCATGCTGGGTTGCAAACCCTGCCGCTCCATACCCAAAAAAGGCCTGTCCCTGAAGGGAATGCCAAATGAGAATGCCCATGCTTAAGACGAGTAGCTTCCTCGGGCCAAGTCGTTGATGCCACCTAATTGCCGGCTTGACCTCGACTGAAAATAGCTTGGAATATGAAATCCGTAGGTTTTTGATCGACATAAATGATTGATCTCGGCTTAAATATAGGAAAATTTTGCAATCCAATCTTCCCGACATAGCCTGCTTTGGGCAAATGTGTGATTGGAACGAATCGAAAATTGGCAAAATTTCAGGTAACGGTATTGAGTAACGCCAATGGACATTGTTTCCTTTTGTTGCGGCTTTGCGGCCTAAAAGATTTCATTGAAAACAGCAGATTGACCAATACAACTGCCATCTCTTTCCTTGGTGGCACGATAGCGATTTGCGAGAGGCTGTCTTTCCAATTCTTTTCTTAGCCCGAAAATGGTCACGGCTTCGACATTCTGGGAATGGAGAAATTGTAGGCAGGAGCTCTACGGGTTCTCTTTGGATAATCGCGGTCAATTTTTCGTTTACCCCAGCCATGGGTATCGATGAAAGCCGCATCGGAGAAATACCATCCATCCTGCGTTGGACTTTCCGGGAAATACAGCCAGCCTCGTCGGATTATTTGTCTTCAGGCTCCTCCACTCCACAGATTTTGGTAACTTCACCGCCTTGTTAAGCGGAATCCGCAAGGGATCAACAGCACGATCAAAGTAAAGGAGTTATGAGCAACGAAGAAGTTTTGGCCAAATTGCAGGTCGTATTCAGGCGGGTTTTGGGTGATGCAAGCATCGTCCTCACCGAAGGTACAACCGCCAAGGACGTCGCCGGTTGGGATTCGCTTTCCCATGTGATGCTGGTCGTAGAGATTGAGGATACTTTCAAGAAGCGCTTCAAGTCCCGCGAGATCCAAAACTGGCAATGTGTCGGTGACATGGTCACGTCCTTGCAAAACGGCTAGGCCATCCTAAGGGGCCATGGTCTTCACCTCTTTCATTTATTATCTCTTTTTCCCGACTGTATTCGGGTTGTACTGGTTTGTATTCCAGCGCAACTTCAAGGCGCAAAATGTGCTCTTGCTCGTTGCGAGCTACTTTTTCTACGGATGGTGGGACTGGCGTTTCCTTTCCTTGGTTGCCTTCAGCACGGTACTCGATTACACCATGGGGCGGCTCATCGGTGCGCAGGAGGATGACCGGAAACGCAGGTGGCTGCTTTGGATCAGCCTCGGCATCAACTTGGCCTTCCTCGGATTTTTCAAGTATTACAACTTTTTCGTCACCTCCTGGGTGGATGCCTGGGCCTCGGTAGGCATCCACATGCCCGACGCGACGCTCAATATCATTTTGCCCTTGGGAATCAGCTTCTACACGTTTCAGAGCATGAGCTATTCATTGGACGTGTACAAGGGGCGTATGCAGCCGCTCAAGGACTTTTTGAGCTTTGCCACCTTTGTCAGCTTTTTCCCGCAGTTGGTTGCCGGGCCGATCGAAAGGGCTGTTCATTTCTTGCCGCAGGTGACGCAACCACGCAAGTTTGACTATCAACGCGCAGTGGATGGCATTCGGTTGATGCTTTGGGGGATGTTCAAAAAGGTGGTGATCGCTGACAATTTAGCGGTGATGGTCGACGAAATCTACCGTCAAAACGAATCCCTTGGAAGCATCACCTTGGTCTTGGGCGCTATTTACTTCACGGTGCAGGTCTATTGTGACTTCTCCGGCTACAGTGACATCGCCATCGGTTCGGCTAAACTCCTCGGCTTCGAATTGATGAGCAATTTCCGTTTCCCACTCTTTGCAAGAACCATCCCCGAGTTTTGGTCACGGTGGCATATCTCGCTCACGACTTGGTTGAATGACTACCTTTTTACCCCGGTTTCGCTTTCCCTTCGCAACCTCCGGAAAAACGGCATCGCCTTGGCGATACTTTTCACCTTTCTCGTCTCGGGTTTTTGGCATGGGGCCAAATGGACTTTTGTGGTCTGGGGCCTGATCAATGGCCTTTTTTTCATCCCTTATGTGATCAAAGGAAAATTGTTGCAACGCGGAGAGGTGGTCGCCAAGGGGAAATGGTTGCCGACCATCCGGGAAGCAGTACAGATTTTGCTGGTTTTCAGCCTGTGGACCTTGACACTGGTGTTTTTTAGGGCAGACAACATGGCGGTGGCCTTGGGATACTTTAAAAATGCGGGCTCCCACTGGGGAGGCCCTGTGATGTTTAAAACCGGCGTCATCTACGTGGTGATCCTGCTTTTTCTGGACTGGTTCAACCGGGAGGATGAGCGAAATCCAAAAGTGCTGCGCATGGGGCCGCGACCCGTGCGCATGGTCGTCGAACTCGTGATGGCAATCGTCATTTTCTTCAATATGCTGAGCGGTTACAAGGAATTTGTCTATTTCGATTTTTAGCGGATGCGGGAGTTTCTCAAAAAGGTAGGGCTAAGGCTGGCCATTTTGGCGGGGATCTGGGTGATATTCACTCAGCTGATTCCCGAGCGCGTCTATCTCGGGCCAGAGTATTCGCGTTGGGAGACGGTTTTTGCGAGTATCGAGGAGGTCAATGAAACCAAGCATCCCGTGAATTTGGTCATCGGCGATTCCCGTCCGGAAATGGGGCTTGCAAGCAAACGCCTGCGGGCATGGAACTATGCCTTGGGCGGCACAAGCCCTGTAGAAGGCTATTACATCCTTCAACAGCTGCGAGAGGTGCCCATTGACACGCTCTACTTGTCGTATTCGCCGTATCATTTTCATTTTCAGGATTGCTTCCATACCCGCAGTGAATATTTTGGTTTCATTGACCAGCGCTATGTAGGAGAGGTCGAAGCCTACAGCAAGAGTATTGGCGACACGGTCTTTCAAATGAACAACTGGGCCTGGATGGATGACCTGGACAGCAATTTTTCAATGCCTTGGATTCAAAGGCAATTGCGCTATTTGCTCCCGATACGCAGCCTGGACAATTGGAAATGGTACTTCCAAGATCGATCTGCAATGCAGGCAGGGATGTATGCCAACGAATTAAGCTACCTCTTTCCAAGCAAGGTTTGTCCAAGCAATGCAACGGCCTATGAATATTACTTGGAGCAAAATGCCGGGGGATTTCTGATGAATCCAGTGAATGTATTCTATTTTCAAAAGCTGTTGGCTGAGGTCGAGCGACGGAACATTCATTTGATTTGGGTCAACATGCCGCTCAACAATGCCACGCTGCAGCCATCCATTGGTTATTATCAACGATTTGAGCAATTGTTGCAGGCGGAGTTGCCAGCGGGTACTCCCTACATGCCGCTTCAATTCCGCGATAGCTGTGATTTTATAGACTACAGCCACCTTCGGGATGTCGCCGCCGAGGCTTTTGCGCAGGAAATTGCTTTGCGTTTTGCAAACTCGGTTCCAAAGTAACTGGGCTGGTTTCAGGACATTTTTCCGCGTAAGATTTCGACTAAATCGATTTAAGTGTTGGGTTCCCAGGCGCGAATCAATTTTTTCACAAAGAAATCTTCATGTTGAGCAAACTTGAGCGCTGCGCACCAGGATGTGCGGTCGAAATGGCTTCAAAACCTACGATTGATGCGCCTTCCAAGTCTTCTTTGGAATTTTTTTTGAACCTCTCACCTTCCATGGGAGGGCTTCTGACGCATCTTTTTGTTGGGGCTCCTTAAGAAATTGTCAAATCAACACTAACTAGGTTTGGCAGCTTGGAAATTTTGGGAAAAGGTGCTAAATTTGTTCTCGAAGTAAGTGCAATTTCCAACTGAAATCAGAAATTTCGAACTTGTTGACAGAAGTTGCACCTGCTTTATGCGTTTTGATGTATTAAATAAGGGGGTAAGATTTTCGGGGGTTTTCGCAATAAATGATTCCCGGATCCGATGTCCTTTTTGGTCGTTGAAAGGTATTTCATCAGTGCTTCCCTTCTTGAAAGCTGGGGGCCGATGAGTGTTTGTAGGTGATAGTATTAAAATCGGTATGAATCGACTTTTTAACCAACTCAGAGATCGCATCTCTACCTTGTTTTTTGTTTCGCTCTTGACCATTTCTGTGATCGGGTTGCCAACCATCCAAGTCACGGCTGAAGGTACCGCCCAGGTGATGCCAAACTCTGCTCACGGTACTGCATTGCTCATTCAACCGGCGACAAGCTCAGGCCCCTTGCTCAATGCAGCCTCTGAAAACCGTGTCAAGTTTAACATTCAAGATTTTACCACCGAGAACTTCTATTTTGGGTTTACGCCACGGAGTCGCTCCGCGCCCATCGGTGTTCCTTTGAATTGCTACTACCGCATCCTCAATCCATTGGGTGTGGTGGTTCAGGGACCAACTTTGGTTCCTACTGCCGGTGCAGGCTTCATCACCAACTACGCCCAAGCGGTCGCAGGCCCCAATGTCGGTGGCTTGAATCCGGCGGGCTACAATCCCTTGACTTTTGTACCCGCGATGAACGGAGACTTCTACATTGAAATCTACCGCTCCAACGATGCAGGTGTCACACAAGTAGGCGGTAACAATGGCGAAGCTTATTTTACACACTTTGACTTTACCGTTTCGACTGCTGCCTTCGTGGTCAAACCAGGCCGCGTACATAGCCAAAAGTGGTCATTCATCGTTTATGATCCGCTGAATATCAACTTTTTGCCAACGCTCAACTTGTCCTTTTTGGGCAGCTACTACGCGCTTACCCAAGACAGTTCGGTCGTGCGTGTAAACTTCCCTCTTGGCTTCCGTCCCTTGGGTTATACCATGGCGATGAACTACTATGGGGTCAACAACACCAACAACTTTCCAGTTGACCGTGTTTCAGTGTACACCGGTACTGTGACACCGGCTTTCTTGAACGGATTCCGGGTGTTCCTTTCCGATCCCGATCCCTTGGCCTTTACCCGCTCATTGGCTGCCGCGGCGCCTGCCATTACCAATCAGGTTTTCGGTTGTCCAGGGGCTTATTTTATTCCTTTCTACATTGACAAACCGGGCGATGTGGCCATTTTGCTTGATTTGAATGGCACTTTAGGCTATCAAGCCGCAACAACAGACGTCATCATTGAGCAATTTGGCCTCGCAGCAGGCCACCACGTTGTGGGTTGGAACGGACTCGATGGTTTGGGAGCCCCGGTATCAGGCGTTTTGCCCATCGATATCACCGTGACCATTTTCCGAGGCCGCACCAACGTGCCGATTTTTGATGCAGAAATGAACCAAAACGGCTTCTCTGTGGACGGGGTTTCCCCGATTGCAGGTGCAAGAAAGCTGTTTTGGGCTGACAATACACTTGCTGTTTTTGGCGTGTGCCCTACCGGCGCGACTGTTGCGCAGCAAGGAACCAACAATATTACAGGTCCGGGTGTCGCTGAAACAGCCACTTTATTGGGTAGGCTAGGGCCGGCGCATGCTTGGGATGGCTTCGGAGCAAACTTTACCGTTCCTGCTCCGATCGGTGGCATGGGATCTGCAACAATAGAAGCATGTGACGACTTCGGTAACGCCCGTACCATCAATACTTGGTTTTGGGCAAATGAAGTAGCCTCTACCCCTGTTTCTCGCTTTTTGCCAGACTGCGACATCGACGGCGACGGAGTCGTGGATGCAGTGGACATTGATGACGACAACGATGGCATTCCCGATTTGTCTGAATCGCCAGGAGGTGTCGATCCGAATGCCGACTTGGACAGCGACGGAGTTCCCAACTTCTTGGACCCTAACTTTCCTGGATTTGTCGATACCGACTTGGACGGTGTGAATGACAACTTTGACTCTGACATGGATGGCATCATCGACGCCTATGATGTCGACAGCGACAATGACGGGGTTGCAGACGGCGTCGAAGCCAATGGTGGCACCATTCCTCCAGGTTTTGACAACGGTACCGGTACGTTTACAGGGATCGTTGGACCCAATGGTATGCCTGATGCTGCCGAAACTGCTCCCGGTAGCGGTGTCAGCATCCTGCCCAATCCTGATACCGATGGCGATGGCATCCGCGATGCCTATGACATTGACAGTGACAACGACGGCATCGTCGACAATTATGAAATCCAGACCGGAGGCGGAGCCTATGTGCCGCCACTGGGTATCGATGCAAATGGCAATGGCCGCGATGATGCCTACGATGGCGGTGGTTCCATCACACCCACGGATGTAGATGGCGATGGCCACCCCGATTACCGCGATTTGGATACCGACAATGACGGCATTCCGGACATTACCGAGTCAGGCAATGGCAATTTTGACACCAACAACGACGGCGAAATCGACAGTTCTGTGGATGTCGATGGCGACGGTTTGATGGACGTGGCCGACGGCACGAATTCCAGTGGTGGCAGCGGTTTCACTCCGGGTGCACCCGGCGACATCAATGATCCCGGCAACATCAACAACCCTTCGAATGACGTCGACTTCGACAATGACGGATTGCCCAACTGGGCAGATCTCGACAGTGACAACGACGGCATCGCCGACATCACGGAGGTAGGCAACGGTAACTTTGACGTCAACAACGACGGCAAGATCGACAGCGCAACCGATGTGGATGGCGACGGTTTGCAAGATGTCGTCGACGGATTCAATAACAATGGTGCCGGCGGATTTGTCGCTGGCGGAGCAGGGGATGTCATCGACAATGACAACCCCAACAATACGGGCAATGACATCGATGCCGATGGCGACGGACGCCCCAATTATCTGGATCTTGATGCCGACAACGATGGCATCGCCGACATCACCGAGAGTGGCAATGGGGCCTTGGACACCGACAACAACGGCGTTCTGGACAGCACCACCGATGTCGACAACGACGGACTCGTAGACGTGACCGATGGCGTCAACAACAACGGTGCAGGTGGATTTGTCGCAGGTGGAGCAGGCAACGTCATCGACAATGACAACCTCAACAACCCGCTCAACGACATCAATGCCGACAACGACGGCTTGCCCAACTTCCTCGACATTGACAGCGACAACGACGGCATCGCCGACCTCACCGAGACTGGCAATGGCAACTTTGACATCAACAACGATGGCCAAATTGACAGTGCGACGGACGTGGATGGCGACGGATTGCAGGATGTCGTCGATGGATTCAACAACAGCGGAGCAGGTGGATTCGTTTCTGGCGGTCCGGCGGATGTGATCGACAACGACAACCCCAACAATGCCTCCAACGATGTCGATCTCGATAACGACGGATTCCCCAACTACCTGGATCTTGATGCCGACAATGATGGCATTGCCGACATTACCGAGACGTTGAATGGCAACTTTGACACCAACAATGACGGCATGATCGACAGCACCACCGATGTGGACCGCGACGGATTGGCCGATGTCGTAGACGGCGTCAACAACAGTGGCGCCGGCGGATTTGTCGCAGGCAATGCCGGCGACGTGATCGACAACGACAACGCCAACAATACCGCCAACGATATCAATTCCGATGGCGACAACTTCCCCAATTACCTCGATCTCGATGCCGACAATGACGGTATTGTCGACTTGGTAGAGTCGCTCAACGGCAACCTCGACGTGAACAACGATGGCATGATCGACAGCGTCACAGATGTTGATGGCGACGGATTGGCCGATATCACCGATGGGGTAAATAATAGCGGTGCAGGCGGATTTGTCGCTGGTGGTGCAGGGGATGTCATCGACAATGACAACCTCAACAACAGCGCCAACGACATCAATGCTGACAACGACGGCTTGCCCAACTTCCTCGACATCGACAGCGACAACGATGGCATTGCCGACCTTTTGGAGACTGGCAGCGGCAGCCTCGATGCCGACAACAACGGCATGATCGACAGCGCCACCGATGTCGACGGCGACGGCCTCGCAGACGTGGCCGACGGCGTGAACAATTCAACGGTGCTGGCGGATTTGGCGCTGGCGGCGCAAGGTGATTGACAATGACAACCCCAACAATCCCGCCAATGACATCAATGCCGACAACGACGGCTTGCCCAACTACCTGGATCTCGATGCCGACAATGACGGAATCGCCGATTTGACCGAAACGATGAATGGCAACTTCGACACCAACAACGACGGGATGATCGACAGTGCCACTGACGCAGATGGTGACGGCCTCGCGGATGTCGCAGATGGCGTCAATAATACAGGTGCAGGCGGATTTGTTGCAGGAAATGCTGGCGACGTCATTGACAATGACAATGCCAACAACACCGCCAACGACATCAATGCCGATGGCGATGTATTCCCCAATTTCCTCGACTTGGATGCTGACAATGACGGCATCGCTGACATCGTCGAATCGCAGAATGGCAACTTTGACGTCAACAACGATGGCATGATCGACAGTGCCACGGACGTGGATACAGATGGTCTGAGCGACGTGGTAGACGGCGTGAACAATACAGGTGCGGGTGGATTTGTCGCTGGTGGTGCTGGCGACGTGATCGACAACGACAACCTGAACAACCTAGCCAACGACGTGAACCTCGACAACGACGCATTGCCCAACTTCCTCGACCTCGATGCCGACAACGACGGCATTGCCGACATCGCAGAGACTGGCAATGGCAACTTGGACATCAACAACGACGGGGAGCTGGACACCACGACCGACGTTGACCGCGATGGTCTCGTAGACGTCACCGACGGCGTGAACAACAGCGGTGCCGGCGGCTTTGTGGCTGGTGCTGCAGGAAACGTCATCGACAACGATAACTTGAACAACGTCGCCAACGACGTCAATTTCGACAACGATGCGTTCCCCAACTTCCTCGACCTCGATGCCGACAACGACGGTATCGCAGACATCGTGGAGACCCTCAATGGGAACTTTGACGTGAACAACGATGGCGTGATTGACAGCGCCACCGACGTGGACGGCGACGGTTTGGCAGATGTCGTTGACGGCTCGAACAACACCGGGTGCTGGCGGCTTTGTGGCTGGCAATGCAGGCGATGTCGTAGACAACGACAACTTCAACAATGCCGCCAATGACATCAATGCCGATACCGATGGCTTGCCGAATTTCCTTGATGTCGACGCCGACAATGACGGCATCAGCGACATTGACGAGACCTTGAATACTGCGCTCGATGCCAACAACGATGGCTTCATCGACAGCGCAACAGATGCAGACGGTGACGGCCTGATGGACATTGCAGATGGCGTGAACAACACGGGTGCAGGCGGATTTGTCGCCGGCGCTCCGACCGACGTGATCGACAACGACAATTTCAATGCTGTCGTCAATGACATCAACGCAGACGCCGACGTTTTGCCCAACTTCTTGGACTTGGACAGTGACAATGACGGCATCACCGACATCGTTGAGAACCTGAATGGCGCTGTCACGCTTGACAACGGCGGTGCAGGTGCGATCGACGGCATGGTGGGCCTTGCGGGCATTACCGATGCAAACGGTGATGGATGGCACGATGGTCTTGGTGCTGCGACCATCATCAACCTCGATCTTGATGCCTTGCCCAACTACTTGGACATTGATGCCGATGATGATGGAATTCCAGATTATATCGAAGGTGTTTGCACGGGTTGCATCAACTCAACGGGTGGCCTGCCTGCGGGTCCGGATGCCAATAACAACGGTATCATCGATACCTACGAAAGCATCAACCCTGCCAACAATGGCGTGGGGACCAACAGTGGCGTAACGCCTTACAACCATGAAGGCACGGGCTTGCCCGACTTTGTGGACTTCGACTCCGACGATGACAGTTATCCTGATTGGACCGAGGGATTTGATGCAAACTGCAACGCCATGGCATTTGATGACATCATCCAGATGGCATTCAACTATGAAACTGCGAATGGCATTCCCGGAAACTACACGGCCTCTGATATCGACGGGGACTTGGCACCCGACTGGATGGACAACGTACCTAGCGGAGGTGGCGCCGTGCACGGTATCCGTATGCCATTCATTACCTTCGGTAGCCCCTATTATGTAGATGGCAACAACAATGGATTGGTCGATGTTTATGATCCGCTTGTCTTCGGAACGATCTCGCCGACCCCGAACTGCAATGCTGTCGGCGATGACGACTTCAGGGATTTGTTCTCGGTGACATTCCTCCCGATTTCCTTCCTGGACAACCGTGCAGAGAAAGTCGTGGACGATGTGCGTTTGTTCTGGACGATTTCGGAACCACAAAACATTTCACGATTTGAAATCGAGCGTCAATTGCCAGATGCAGGCAGCTTTGAGTTTCTCGGAACCCAAGATGCCAACCCGGGCAACGTGGTCACCGACAACTATCAGTTTGATGATGTGACACCTGCGATGGGAATCAATCTCTACCGCATCAAAGTCATTGGGTTGAATGGTGATGTCATTTACAGCAGTGTGATGCAGGTGACCTTCTCCGATCAGAGTTTGGTCAGCTTGAGCCCGAATCCAGTCTCAGGAACACAACCTTTGACACTGAATTTTGACCTGAAAAACGACGAGGTATTGACTGGCTTACAAGTGTATGACCTTCAGGGCCGTGCCGTGATGTCCAAGAATCTGAATCTTGAAGGTCTTGGAACCGCGGCAATCGATGTATCGGGCCTCGCTCAAGGCCAATACATGGTGGTGTTGGTTGGAAACAGCCTCCACAAAACTTGTCGCATCACCAAGCTATAAATAGGAATTCACGTGACTGATCGACGGGCTGTCTCAAAAGGGACAGCCCGTCGAATTTTTTATAGACTCAGGTTCGAGATTAAATGCCGCCAAGTGATTAGCTTTGGTGACTTGGTGACTGTCGCATCAAGTGTTGTGAAAATGCAATTGAAAATACAATGAGAAAGCTTCACTTATTTTCCCTTTTGGTTTTGTTGGTGATCGGTTTTTCGGGCTGTACCTATGACGAAGGCCCATTGATCTCCTTTGTTTCAAAGAAAGAACGTGTCGCCAACACTTGGGTCGTGAACACCGCCAACATCAACGGGGTTGATGGCAGCGAGATTCCAGGATTCAAAAGGCTTATTTTCTTCAGCGCGGGTGCTTGTCAAATCTTCTACAATCCTTTGGGAGTCGAAGTGGCCTACGGTGGCACATGGGCGCTGAGCGAAGACAAGAAGTCGATTCATATCGATACCAAGGATGAGCTGACCGGGCTATTTTCCTATGTGAGCGATTGGACGATTCTGCACCTTAAAGATAAAATTCTCAAAGTGACCTATACGGACAACAGCGATTTGTATGTTGTTGAATTCAAGCCGGAGGCCTGAAAAGCTATAGGATAAAAATATTTGGTGACGAGGCCACACAGTCAATGTGTTGGCCTCGTCGCCATTTTAGGCCTTTTGAAGCGCAGGAACGTCGGCTCCTTCCATTTGTCGGCTGATCAAGATCATGGAAATGCCCAGGACGCTGCCACCAGTAGCGGCAAAGATCAAAATGCTGCTCCATTCTGTCCAGGCCGACATGCCACTACGGTCCAACACATAAACCAGCGAGACTGCCATGAAGACCAACCGAATGATTTCCAGCAATACCGCCCATTTTTTGGCACGCAGCAATCCGCCCCAAGCGATGATCATCCCAAACAGCCCAATCGACAACAAAACCCGATCCCTGGCCTCCAATGGCAGTTTTAGATTGGTCGTGATCATCAAAACGGCCAAGCCCAAGGCGATTTGCACCAATAAATAGGGCTTCATTCCCTTGAATTGCCGGCTTTGGTATTTGATCTGTTCCGATCGGTTGTAGCCAATGCGTTTTTTCTCCCCGGGCGTTTCCAATCCCCGCGGGCGCCAACCCAAGGGCATGAACCATAGCCGGATTTTGTCCCACCAATTGGGCGCAGCGATGCAGTCCTCAACGAGTTGCTTCCAGAATTGAATGTTGATGTAAATCGGATCCCAAGTGCGTGGCGGATGCGTGAGTCCATAACAAACCTCTTCTTCCTCCGGCGCAAACGTGCCAAAAATCCTGTCCCAAATGATGAGGAATTCGGAGAAGTTTTTGTCCAAATACTGCGGATTGACCCCGTGGTGAACGCGGTGGTGGGCCGGCGTGACAAAGACCTTCTCGACCCATCCGAGTTTGTTGATGAGTTGGGTATGGTGCCAATAGGCGATCAAAAGATGTATTCCGGCAACAGCGTAAACCATATTCGGAGAAAAACCCATCAGCACGAGGATCCAGTCAAAGAACATAAACTGGAAAATGCGCTGCGTGAAACTCGCCCGCACCCCCACGGACAAGTTGAATTCCTCACTCGAATGGTGCGGCATGTGGGCGGCCCAGAAGATATTCAAGGAATGGCCAGTGCGATGAAACCAGTAGAAAACAAAGTCTGAAATGACCAGCAGCACGATTCCGTAGTACCATGTTTCCGGTATTTGCCAAGGTGCAAATTGCCAGAGCCATCCGTAGAATTTCATCACCAAAAACACCACGGCAAGGTTCACGCATTGGTTACCGATCCCGGTTCCGATGTTGGCAACGGTGTCTTGAAAGGTGTAAAGCCCCTTTTTGCCAATCAAACTCACCACAATCTCCGTGATGAGCAGGAACAGGACTATCGGCGTGATATAGGCGTAAACATTCATGTAACCGAATGATAAGCAGGTTGCCGCACATTTGCAAAATGTTGGAGAATTTTGACAAGTTTCACAGATATCGAGCTTGGTCAAGATGGACACCTCAACCGAAACCCATATTTTGACTATTTTTGTCGCGTACAATTTACAATTGCCAATATGACTGCTGTCCCGGAATCACCGATGTCTGCCCCAAGCACCGCAAGTGGTGCACCCACCTTTTTCCAGAAAAACAGGATATGGTTCCTCGTGATCGGGATTTTTTTACTCAGCATTGGCGGAGTCTATTTCTATCAGCGATTTCAGTACAATCGCTTGTTGAAGGTTTGCCATGTAGCGCTCGACCTCAAGGCTGCACAAGCTGATTCGCTCATGATCCAGCGCAATGAAGAGGAGGCCACCAACCTCAGCCGCGCCTTGATCTGGGGAATTCGGGGAGAAATGGAACGTGGAAACAAAGGCGAAATCGACATGTTTCTCAACAAAATGGTGCAGGAAACCGGGCTCGAATTGGTCGTCGTCCAAGATGATAAAGACAGCATCTACCTCAGCACCGATAAAAATTACGAAAATCACAAGATCGCCTACATCCAGAAGGCATTGAACAAGCAAGAAGTCCTCAAATCGACTTTGGAGGAAACCATCGTGGTGGCTCCGATTTTGGGCACAGAGACGCGCTTGGGATCTTGTTTGCTCATCTACAAACCACTCGTAGAAGCGCAAGAATTGCTTCAATTGATTCACCAAGACAGCCTACCCGGCGATAAGCCAGAATCAGGAAAGTAATTCCCGGTGAATGTCTTCAAACAATTCAGGATCGCCTTCACTGCCTACTGGACGGCGCTGAAGCTGATTTTTGCCACCACCATGTGGCTGAGTTTTGCCATTCCCATCCTGCTGAGCCTCGGCTTGTACTACGGGGGAGACATGCTCACCGACAACCTGCGCGATTACAAGTTTGCAGACCTCGACAAGGTCGATGGCAGTGAATACCTCCTGCTTGGCATTCAGTTCATCTTGGTTTACATCACCAAGTTCATGAACAAATACTTGGTACTGACCTTGCTTTCGCCGCTGCTTGCCGGCCTTTCTGTCCATGTCGAATTTTTACTAACCGGCAACCGCTATCCCTGGAATTGGGAATACTATGGAAAGGACGTCATTCGGGCATTGGTAATTTCCTTCAGGAACATTGGCATTCAGCTGCTTTGGATGACGGGCTATTTTGTTGTCACGTTGTTTTTTCCCCTTCCAGAGAGCATTCACACGATTTTCTATGTGCTCATTGCCTTCTATTTCTACGGTTTTTCGTTCATGGATTATGCCAGCGAACGCCGCAGACTGACTGTGAAGGAAAGCGTGAAGTTTACCCGGAAGCATTTTGTGGCGGCCTATACATTGGGTAGTGTTTACGGATGCCTGTTTTTCATTCCCAATTTTGGGTTTGCCCTGGAGCCTGGTGTTGTTTTGGCTCCAATTTTGGGCGTTGTTGCAGGCACAATCGCCGTTCACAGAATCGTGGACCTTCGCACAAATCCCTATGCCATACGCGCAGGAGCCGAGGTTGCTGAGCGAATGCATAGTGATACGAGCCCAATCGAGCGCCCCGTCGAAGACAACTAGTTGCTTTATGCCAGATAATTCGCATTCGCAATGATCCAAGGTTGACTTGAAACCGTAGGTATGCCGTTCCTGATCCCACAAGAAGGCATGAAAACACTTTTCCGCATCTCAATCTTCGCACTACTGCTTGGCCTGCAAGCAATGGTTGGGTTGAAAGCGCAAAGCGTCGGCAATACTTCGACCTTGCGTGGGACCGTGCTCGATGCACAGAGCCATGTACCGCTTGCCGGGGCAAAAGTGCAGGTTGCCGGCACGCCCTTGGGCGCCAACACCGATTCCCGTGGCATCTTTGAATTGGCAGGAATCCCCGCCGGGAGCCAGCAATTGGTGGTTTCCTACCTTGGCTATCGGGTTGACAGCTTTCCAGTGAACCTGAAAGCAGCCTTGACCAGCCAATACGACATTTACCTGCAAGAAAGCGAATTGGCACTCGAAGGTATCGAGATCAAATCGGGCAAACCGCAGGGATTGAGCCTGATCAATCGCTTTGACCTGCAATTGCGACCGGTAAATTCGTCCCAGGAATTGCTGCGCACGGCGCCGGGTGTATTTATTGCCCAACATGCGGGCGGCGGCAAAGCCGAGCAGATTTTCCTGCGCGGGTTCGACATCGACCACGGCACCGACTTGGCACTCAGCATGGATGGAATGCCCGTGAACATGGTTTCCCATGCACATGGCCAAGGCTATGCCGATGCCCACTTCATCATTCCGGAAACCGTTGAGCGGCTTGCCATTGACAAAGGGCCGTACGCAGCTCACCAAGGCAACCTTGCCACGGCAGGCAGCATCGATTTCCAAACCCAAAATGCCCTGAGCCAGAACCTTGTCAAGGTCGAGGCCGGCATGTTCCATTCTTATCGTGCCTTGGCCATGCTTAAGCTCGACCGCCCCACGGGCCGCAGCAACAAGGCCGATGCTTGGATTGCTGGCGAGTACCTCTATTCCAAGGGCTACTTCGAATCCCCCCAAAACCTGCACCGCATCAACCTGTTTGCCAAATACCGGAAGCTCCTGAGCCGCACCACATTGCTCACAGCCACCGTGAGCGACTTCCGCAGTCAGTGGAATGCCAGCGGGCAGATCCCGGACCGCGCGGTCAACAGTGGTTTGATCACGCGTTGGGGTAGCATCGACCCGACCGAGGGAGGCAATACAAGCCGCAGCAATGTGAATGTGCAGCTATGCTCGGCCTTGCCCAAGGGCTGGGTTTGGCGTCAGCAGGCTTATGTGAGCCGCTACACCTTCGACCTCTATTCCAACTTCACCTTCTTTGCGAATGACAGCCTGCGGGGTGACGGCATTCAGCAGGTCGAGCGCAGGTGGATGTACGGTTACCAAACCACGCTGACCAAGACGATAAAATTGTTGGGCAGGGATTTTTCACACGAATCCGGTTTGGGCATCCGCTTGGACGATGTGGGCAATATCGGCTTGTTTCGCAGTCAACAAAGAGATTTGCTCGGCAGGGTGCAGCATGGCGCGGTAAATGAGCGGAATGCCTTTGGATGGCTCTCCGGCAAATGGTCCGTGAGCAATCATCTGGACCTGACCGCCGCCTTGCGGGCAGACGTTCTGCAATTTGGCTATACGGACTTTATGGAAGGGAACTCGGAGATTGCGCGCACCGCCAAAGGCATCGTCAGTCCGAAGGTTGCGCTGGATTACTACGTCAATGACCGTTTCCAGCTTTTTGCAAAGGCGGGTTCGGGCTATCACAGCAACGATTCACGTGTCGTTTTGGGCCAAGATCAAGTACGAATCCTACCACGCGCCCTCGGGGCGGATGTGGGTGCGATGTTCAAGCCCGCCTCGAAACTGCTCGTGCAAGTGGCTGTCTGGACACTTGATATGCAGCAGGAGTTTGTCTATGTCGGCGACGAAGGCATAGTGGAGCCAAGCGGACAGAGCCGCCGCTTCGGGGTCGATCTGAGCACGCGTTGGCAACCCACGGTCTGGCTCGCTGCCGATGTGGACGTGAACGTCGCCCGTGCCCGTGGCTATGACGACGCAGGCGTCGCAAGCTACATCCCGTTGGCACCTTGGATCACGAGCACCGGCGGCTTGACCGCCCAGTTCAGCTCAAATTTCCGGGGAAGTTTGCGCTACCGCTATCTGGGCGACCGTGCCGCCGACGAGGCCTGGGATCTGACGGCCAAAGGCTATTGCCTGCTCGATGGCGCATTGAGCTATACCCTTCGCGAACGCCATACAATCGGCCTGTCTGCCCAGAACCTGCTCAACACGCAGTGGAAGGAAGCGCAGTTTGCAACCACCTCCCGTTTGTTGGGAGAACCGGATGCTGTGACGGAAATTCACGCTACGCCGGGCAGTCCTTTCAATTTGAAATTGACCATCACGACCGTTTTCTAGTTCAATGTTCCTCCACCAGCAAATATCGACACCAATAGGTTTGTTCCCCCTCCAGTTGGGAGGCCATACTTCGATGCCAATGAAGAAGATTTCATCGGAAAGTGCTAGTTTTGCGGCAAGTGTGTTGCAATCGGGTGTTCAAAGCGTAATGGAAAAATTGGATCAGCTGTTTCAAGATGGCGTCGTCGATCGGCTTTTGCGGCACGAGAAGGAGGCATTTGAGCAGTTGTATGATGACTATTCCGCGGCCATTTATGGGCTGACGCTGAAAATACTGAAGGATGAGGCACTCGCAGAGGATGCCCTCCAAGAAACTTTCGTGCGTATCTGGCGAAAGATTCAAACCTATGATCCCTCCAAGGGAAGGTTGTTTACTTGGATGCTGAACATTGCCCGAAACATCAGCATTGACATGTTACGGGCACGTGAAAGCCGCAAAGTTTCCCAAACCACAAGTCTGCAGCAACATTCATTTGATGCCAAAGGCCCATCTACGACGATGCAAGTCGAGCATATCGGGCTCAGGGAAATTGTCGATGGATTGCCAGCCGAACAAAAGCAGGTGATCGACTTGATTTATTTTTTGGGCTATACACAGGCTGAAGTGGCTGAAGAATTTGGCATTCCGCTGGGAACAGTCAAGTCCCGTGTTAGGCTTGCAATGAACCATTTGAGAGCAAAAATCGGATGAATAATCTGCCACCACCACTGACTCTGGAGATGCTGACGCAATTTGCGCAAGGCAATCTCGACGCTACACAAAGTGGGATGATCTTGCAATTGGCTTTGCAATATCCTGAGGTTGCAGCTGCGGTTGATCAACTGAAACGCAAAGCCGTCGACAAGGTCATTGCCGATGCCAAGGCGATGGACCCACAAGCCTACATTGCCACCGGCAATTTGGAGGCCTATATCCAGGGTTCTCTCAGCGAGCCCGAGCAACAGATGGTGGAACTGATGGTGCAACTACATCCGGAGATCAAAGCTGAGATGGATGCGTTGGAGGATTTGAATGCACTGCTCATCCTGGAGTCCACTAAAGGTGTGACTGCGCCAGAAAGAAGCAAGCAACGTTTGCTGAACTTCATGGATGCCACAGAAGAGGAGGGAGCCACAGACAGGGTTGTTTCTCCGCCTTATCTCAACAGCCAATCAAGCAGCAACGACTACGCGCCCTGGGTCAATCGCGCGGGCATCGCGCCGCCGGAAAGTTTTGAAAATGTATTCGTTCAACCCATCGACGCCAGCCCGGAATGCCTGACTTTGTTGGTATGGGTCAAATCGCAAATCGCGGGAGAGGTACATTTGGATGCCGTCGAAAAGTTTCTGGTTCTCGAAGGCACATGCATGATCGATATCGAAGGGGAGCAGTTTCCGCTCAAGGCAGGAGACTACATGAGCATTCCCAAGTTCAAGGAACATACCGTTTATGTCACTTCCTCGACACCGTGCAAACTGATCGTACAGCAAATCGCAGCTTAGAGAATGCATTACAACGACCACCTACCGCTCGAGGAAATGCTCACCATGTATGTGTTGGGTGGTTTGTCTGCTGACGAATGTGTGGCCATCGAGGCAAGGTCGGTGCAAGATCCTGAATTTCACCAATTGCTCGAGTTGCACCGCCACAATTTGGAAGATGCAGTGACGAAGGTGAGTGCAAGACCACGTGCGGCAGTTTTTGGGCAGTTGATGCAGCGCATCGACGCCATCGAGCAAGCCCGTCCGACGCAGGAGCCTCCGCTGATCCATTCGCAATCCAAGCCCGCGGAGTTTGCACCATGGGTGGAGGGATTGTTGCCTGAAATGCGCGCAAGCAAGGATGACTTCAAGTGTCTCCCGATCGGCCGCACCGAGGATACCCATACCTTTTTGGTCAAGGTCGGTACGGGGATTCCACAAGAGGTGCATACCACGGAGGTCGAGCGCATCTTGATCCTGGAGGGCGAATGCGAATTTTTGATCGGCGGTGAAAGAAAGGCTTGCCATATTGGAAGCCAAGTCACGATACCGCTGCACCTGCCTCACGAAGGTTGGGTCACAAGTACAAACCCCTGTTATTTCATCGTGCAACGCAGCACAAGCTCACCCTTCTGATTTTTCCTTTTCTGATCTGGTTTTGATGGGTCATTGGGATGCATTTTCTACGGGCAGCCGTGTTGTTATGTCTGGACGGAATGGATCGCCATCATTAAAAAAGCTAACCTGACACCCTCAAGACGCAGGGTTTGCAACATGGTTTTCGGCATTTGGGGTTCTTCGGCAATAAATCTATTGCACCGCTGTGATCCATTCCCCCCTTGGCCTGCGTAGGTATCGCGAATTCATCCAATAATTCAATTTCAATTTTTTACATGGAAAATTGCATCACTACAAGAAAATTGCCGCCTTTGCGCAGACTCCTGCGAACGGGTGCAGCGATTGCGGCGATGTTGGCTTTGCCTGGCTTTGGCTGGGCATCGAGCCACCGAGAGGCGCCGCTGATCGCCAATGACCCCTTGGCCGACAACACGGATCTTTACGTGTTTCGAAGCCCGGACGACACCAACACGGTCACCATCATCGCCAACTACATCCCTGGCGAGGCTCCGTTTGGTGGACCCAACTATCACACATTCGGGGAAAACATCCGGTATGAGATCCACATCGACAACGATGCCAACGTCGCTGGCGATGAGATCATCTACCGCTTCATGTTTACCCGTGTGAACGAAGACCCGACGACGTTTTTCAACATTCGTTTGGGACAACAAAACTTGAAAACCACCTATACGATGGAAAAGAGCACCAATGGCGGTGTGTCTTTCAGCACCATCATCACAGGTGGCGTTGTTCCCCCGGCGAATATCGGCCCCCGCTCCATTGAAAACGGAACGGTTGGCCTGGGTGCCGCCAACTACAATTCCCTGATGACCGCCGCCATTCGGACGACTGGCGCTGGCGAACAAGTGTTTTGCGGACCTGTCGATGATCCATTTTTTGTCGATCTGGGCAGCATCTTCGATCTCGGTGATGCCCCCCGCCAAAACAGCGGTGGCATCGTGCGCGACGGCTTGGCCCGTTACAATACCCATACCATTGCCATCAAGGTGCCCATTGCCTTGTTGCAAAAGAATGGACTGCCTGTCACGGCCGCAACCGACATCCTCGATGGCAACTTCGTCATCGGTGTCTGGGCAAGTGCAAGCCGTCAGGCTACCCGCACGCTCAACACAAGCAATGGCGGCTACGTCGATTCCGGCAACTGGGTCCAAGTTTCGCGTTTGGGCATGCCCCTCACCAACGAAGCCGTGATTCCCATCGGGATGAAGGATTTCTGGAACGCGCTCACGCCTTACCAGGAAATCACCGACACCACGCTGGACGGTTATTTCTACAATCCGGAATTGGCGCTGTACATGGACGACAGTCAGTTTGGCAGCGCTGTGCCTGCCATGGCGGGCCTGCGTGTCCAACGTAATTCATTGGGCGCCTTTGACTTTGGAAATGGCCACGACGGATTGTTTGCCCTGAAAGGCACGCCTGCAGTCGCAGGTACTGCCTTGGACGACAACGTATTCGGCACCTTGTTGTTGCCCGGCGCCGGCAAGCCGAGATCGGCCGACATTTGGCCCATCTTCCATACCGGTGTGCCTGCGGTGCGTCCTTACCATTTGCTCACAGGCAAAGGCGGCGACCCATTGGCAGCTGGCAAGCCGTTCATCAACAACTTCCTGCCCAATGGCGGAGACATGTTGCGGTTGAACATGGCCGTGCCGGTCACCCCGCGCAACAGTCCTGACTTCAGTTCGTTGGGTGTCGTCTGGGCAGCGGTCCTCGGTATCACCGATCCGCGTTTTAATGCCGATGCCACCTTGCAGGTCATCCCCAACATGGATGGTTTCCCCAATGGTCGCCGTCTGGAAGATGACGTCACCCGCATCGAACTGCAAGCTGTCGCCGGTATCGCCCTTGCGGCCATTGGTGTCACTTGCGACGATCAGCTCAATGGTGTACCTGTGCCCAGCAACCTGATGCTGAACATCGTGCAATACTCCACCGGTGTGGAGGCCAATGACACCACGTTCAAGAGCTCCTTCCCTTATGTGCAGACACCTTGGAGGGGAACCGACATCTGATCCCATGCACAGATTATCCAAAGCAAAAAGAAAAGAAAGCATGAAGAAGCTCATTCATAAGACATTGACAGGGAGTGCAATCCTCCTCGCGTTGTTGCTCACATTCGGCGGAAGCTTGCAAGCCTCCAGCCACCGTGAGGCGCCGCTGATCGCCGATGATCCGCTGGCCGACAACACCGACCTCTACGTCTTCCGTAGCCCCGATGATACCAACTTTGTGACGATCATCGCCAACTACGTGCCCTTGCAATTGCCCCACGGTGGTCCCAACTACTATGGATTCGGCGAAAATATCCGCTACGAGATTCATATTGAGAACGATGGCACCGCGGGTGACGACATCACCTACCGGTTCACATTCAGCAAGACGAATCAGGACGCGACCACTTTCTTCAACATCCGTCTAGGGCAGCAAAACCTCAAGACGACCTATATTTTGGAGAAAAGCGTGAATGGTGGCGCATTTACAACCATCGTGAGCGGAGGCATCGTGCCCCCCTACAACATTGGTCCGCGCAGCATCACGGGTGGCGCAGGTCTGAACACGACCTATGATGCACTCTTCAACGCGGCGATTACCACTGCAACGGGTACTGGCGGCGAAAAGGTATTTTGTGGCCCGACCGATGATCCGTTTTATGTCGATCTCGGTGGCGTATTCGACGTAGGTGACTTGCCTCGCCAAGGCGGAGGCCCGAGGGACGGCCTTGCCTGCCTCAACGTGAGCACGATCGCCATCAAGGTGCCGATCGCGACATTGCAGAAGAACGGCCAAGCCGTCACATCGGCCGTGAACATCCTGGACAGCGACTTCATCATCGGGGTCTGGGCAAGTGCAAGCCGTCAGCAGATCCGCACCCTCAACACGAATGGCAGCACGAGCTACAGCGGCAACTTTGTGCAAGTGAGCCGTCTGGGCATGCCCCTGACCAACGAGGTCGTGATTCCGATTGGCCAAAAAGACCGCTGGAATTCATTGACGCCTTACTCCGAGGATCCTGCCATGGACGACTATTTCTGCAATCCGGAATTGGGTCTCTACATGGACAACAGCCTCTTTGGCGGTGCTGTGCCAGCCATGGCGCCCTTGCGCATCCAACGCAATTCGCTGCAATCCTTTGACTTCGGCAATACCCATGACGGCTTATGGCCGATCCGGGCGAGCAATGGCGGTGCCGGAACCGCGTTGGACACGATGCTCTTTGGCAACTACCTGTTGCGTCAAGGCAAGCCACGCTCCGTGGACCTCCTGCCGATCTTCTACACAGGTGTCCCCAACCTTGCCCCCTATCAGTTGTGGACCGGCAAGGCGGGTGGCAATCCGTTGGCGGTGGGGAAACCCTTCATCAACAACTTCCTGCCGACTTTTGGTGACATGTTGCGCCTGAACATGGCAGTGCCTGTGACCCAGCGCAACGACCCCAACTTCAGCGCGCTTGGCCTTGTGCAGGCAGCTGTCTTGGGTCTCACGACTGCACCCTACAACGCCAATGCCAATCTCGTCTTCATCCCCAACATGGATGGCTTCCCCAACGGCCGCCGTTTGGAAGATGATGTGACCCGCATTGAATTGCAGGCAGTGTCTGGCGTGGCCTTGGCTGCGATCGGCCTCTGGTATGACGACTACACCGCTGGCGGACCGAATCCCGTGACGGCTGCCTTGGGCGGCGTGCTCGGCTACACTACTGGCGTCGAAAACAATGACACGACTTTCCGCAGCAGCTTCCCCTACGTGCAACAACCTTGGAGTGGTACGGGCAAATGCAGTGGCAAAGCGATCAGCTACACACAGCCAGCCGTGTTGGGTCCATCCGTGGGTCTGGGATTGGCAGCACCTGAAGTATTTGCGGCGGCAGGTCCCAATCCGTTTGCTGAATCCACAACCATCCGTTACCGCATGAACGGTGACGCCGAGGTGAGCATCGAGGTCTATGCCCTCAATGGCCAACTCGTGCACAAAATGGCTCCAAAGGCCCAAGGCGCAGGTGAATACCGCCACACTTGGAACGCAGGAGATGCCCCCGCAGGTGTCTATCTCGCCAAAGTGATCGTCGGCAAAGGCACCGAAGCCCAGGTCATGCAAAGCTTCAAATTGGTGAAAACCAAATAATGCTGAATGGATTGTATTCCCATCTCCCCAAGGCCGATGGCTGCAAGGAGATGGGAGCACATCCTGAAACAAACCATTCGACTGCTTTAATAGATCAGCCCCACGATTCATCCACACGATACAAGAAGAAGAAAAATGAAAAAGTTCACTCCCCTCGTAGCATTGATTTTGATGGTATGCACCGCCTCGTTTGTACTCACAGGCTGCGGCGATACACGTGCAGGTGGCATGGAACTGCCGCAAGGAACTGCATCGGCAATCCCTTTCCTCAAAGGCCGCAAGGCAGGTCTTGGTAGCCCCGACGAAGTAACGAATGTCGCGACGATCTACGACAAGCAGAAGGCCGCCATTCAAAAGGATGCCAACAATGCCGAGGCTTACCTGGCACTCGCGGAGCTGTTCATGAACGAAGCTCGCATTACGGGGGAACACCCTTATTATTATCCGGCAGCGCTGAAAATGATCGACCTCATCCCGAATCTTGCTGGATGCAGCGAGGAGATCCGTTTCCAGGCAGCCTACTACAAAGCAACCGTACAGTTGTCCCAACACGAATTCCAGAAGGCACTCGCCACAGGCGAGGAAGGCCGGAAGATTTTCCCGCAGAATGCAGGCATCCATGGTGTCCTGATCGACGCAAATGTGGAATTGGGAAATTATGACGAAGCCGTGCGCCTCTCCGACATCATGGTGGGCATCCGTCCCGATTTGCGCTCCTATTCCAGGATCAGCTACCTCCGTGAGATTCACGGCGATCCCGAAGGTGCGATCGAAGCCATGAAAATGGCGGTCGATGCCGCTATGCCGGGCTATGAGCAGTCTGCTTGGTGCCGACTGACCCTCGCGAAACTTTATGAAAATTACGGCAAGCTCGACGATGCCAAGATGCACTACACGATCATCCTGGAAGAGCGCCCCGAATATCCATTTGCCTACAGCGGACTGGCTTCCATTGCCATGAAGCAAGGCAATACCGCCGAGGCGGGAAAACTGCTCGACAAGGCGATTGCATTGATTCCCGAGGTGGGATTCTATGAGCAAAAAGCCGATCTGATGCTGCAACTGGGCAATGAGGCCGAAGCCAAGGCCATCGGCGAAGAAGTGATGGTGATGATGGCCGAGGACGAGGAAAGCGGCCACTTGGTCGATTTGGAATTGGCCATGGCCAAGTTGCATTTGCAAAATGATGCGCAGGCGGCACAGGTTTATGCAGAAAAGGCCTTCGCTGTACGCCCCGAAAACATTGACGTGAATGCAGCCCTTGCAGAGATCCACTATGCCTTGGGAGATTTTGCCAAGGCACAGGGATACATGAAAGTCGCCCTGCGCACGGGGTCCAAGGATCCTGCAAAAAATTGTGTCGCGGGTCTGATCGAGGTTGCCGCCGGCAACAAAGCCGCCGGTTTGGCGCAAATCAAGCAGGCGCTCTCGACTGACCCCTATTTGGATCATCCGTTGGCAGAAAAGGCCAAATCGATGCTATAAAAGTGTTCTTCATTGTATTGTGGTAGGCTGCTCCATTTGGGGCAGCCTTTTTGTAATAGGCACATTCGATGCTTCGAGAGCTGTTTTTGCGTTTCGAAAAGGGGTAAAATTTTTTTCGATCCGGATTGATCCAAGGAAACTTTTGCTGCGTAGGTATGTCGTCAAGAAGGATTAGGGCAAGCGTCGCGGTAAATTCAGCAGTCCCAATTTCTATCTTCCAAATACCGTGCGCTTGCAAAGACAGTTGTTCTTTTTTAGTCTTTTAATTCCAACATGCGGATCCAACCCCTTTGTCCAACCAAGGGGCCGCAAAATTCCAAAAAAGGTCATCCGCTCGGATGGCCTTTTTTCGTATCAACTTGGCTGAAACACGAGCGGGGGGAAAAAACCCCCGCCCGGGGGAGGCCCGCCCCAGAAACCCCCACCCGGCGCCCCAAACCCCCCCCCCCGCCCCCCCCCCCCCCACCGGCCCCCCCCCCGCAGCGGGGGGGGAGGGGGGGGAACCGGCCCCCCATTTCCCCAACCCCCCCCGCCCCCGGGACCCCCGCCGGGGACGGGGACGGGGCAAAAACGAGGGAAGCCCCCCCAAAAAGGGCCGGACCCCCCCCCAAAAAAGAAGGGAAAGAAAAAAAAAAAAAACCGCAAAACAATCCTTCCGGCTTGTTCGTCATACTTCGGTCACGCTCAAATTTAACTCATGGCATTCCAGGATGATATTCTTGGGGGGTTTCCTCGCAATCCTCATCGGCATCGAGTTTTATGTCTATTTCGCGCTGAAAGCCACATTTCGCACGGGTTGGGCCATGAAAGCTGCGCGAATCGGCTATTTCGTTTCGCTCGGAATAGAAATCGCAGCCATCGTCACCATTTTTACGATTTTTTCCGGCGGTTACAGCCGCGCCAATTTTTGGGTGAATCTCTTGATGGGACTTGGCTTTGTCTTCATCATCAGCAAGTTGATGTTGTCGGTGTTTTTTCTGATCGACGACATCGCACGGCTGTTTCAATGGCTTTTTAAAAAGGGTGCGGCAGCAGTTGCCACCGAACCTGATCCGGTCGTGATGCCAAGCCGTCGCAAATTCATGGGCCAATTGGGCTTGGTGATTGTCGGAATTCCATTCGCGGGAGCCCTTTACGGCATGCTGAAAGGGAAATATGATTTCACCTTACACAAGGAGACTTTACGTTTTGCGGACTTGCCCGAAGCATTTGACGGCATGAGGATTGTGCAGATCTCCGACATCCACGCCGGAACCTTTGACAGCATCGCGGGCGTGCAAGAAGGATTGGATCTCATCATGGCACAAAAACCTGATTTGATCCTGTTTACAGGGGATTTGGTCAATAATTTGGCGACCGAGGCAGAAGATTACATTGAAATGTTTGCCCGACTGTCAGCGCCAATGGGCAAGTTTTCAGTCTTGGGCAACCACGACTACGGACATTATTATCAGTTTGAATCGCAGGAAGCCAAAGTTGCCAACCACCTTGCCATCCGCAAACAAAATGAGCGAATGGGCTTCCAATTGCTCAACAACGCCCATATCCGACTGGAAAAGGATGGCCAAAACATCGTTTTGGCTGGCGTGGAGAATTGGGGCAGTCCACCATTTCCGCAGTATGGCGATTTGGACATTGCCTTCGAAGGGGTTGAAGACTCCGAATTTGCAGTCCTCATGTCGCATGATCCCTCGCATTGGGATGCGCAGGTGCGCGACCACCGCAAGCATGTGCACCTGCAATTGAGCGGGCACACGCACGGCGCGCAGTTTGGTGTCGAGATTCCCGGCGTGAAATGGAGTCCCGCACAGTGGAGGTACAAACAATGGGCGGGACTCTACTCCGACAACCAACAGCATCTTTATGTCAACCGCGGATTTGGCCACATTGGCTTCCCGGGGCGTGTTGGTATTTGGCCGGAGGTGAGCCTTATCGAGTTGAGAAAAGCCTGAAATTCAAATGTGGGGGGGCAGGGCAGGCACGGAAAGCGGGCTCAGCCACTCCAAGAGATACAGGGGGGGGGGCCTCGGACGATCCCCCGGGGGGGGGGGGGGGGGGGGGGGGGAAAACCCCCCCCGGGGGGGGCGGGGACTTCGTGTCGGGACCCCGGCCGGGGGGGGCCCCCCGGGGGGGGGCTTATTTCAGGCTGAAAACACCCCCCCACCAGATACTTCCGGTTGTGACAATATGCATCTTGCCTGCAAAGCATAGCTGCCATTTCAGAGAATTTTGTGCTGATCGCAAGGAAACAAACCATAAATCTTACAGGGAGATTTTTATGACAAGGTGGGTCATTTTGCTCAGAAGGCTTATTTCCGCTTCGAATATCACCGAAATGGGGAGTATATATAACACGTATTGAATGTATTTTGTAAAATCGATTTACAAACGCGCAGCTGGTTGAGCAACCATCGGTAAGTTGTATTGTCATTGCTCTATATTTTACCCACATTACCCGTTATCTATGAAAAAGATCAAAAATTCTCTCGGAACACTCATGTTCTTTTCGGTCGTGCTGCTGATGGCCGTGCAGACCAAAGCTTGTGACCGCAGCGGCATTACATTGACCGCAATCACCCCGCAACCTGGTGGAAGGTATGCCCTCGACATACGTTTCTGTGCCGGGGCAGGCAACAACGGCAGTCAGTCAGGTGCGGATGACAACACCAGTACTTTCGCATTTTTTCTCTCTTCGAATGCCAATTTTGTTGGTCAGCCCTCCCATATTGTCAGTCCACAGACCGGCTATACCTATGAAGACACCCTCTTTGGTGGCGATTCCTTGTTGTATTTCAACCGCAACGAACTCAACGATGTTGCAAACGAACCTTGGGCCTGCATCTCCTCAACATGTGGACCTGTCCAAACGGTTTGCTACGACATCACTTTGATTACTGACGGATTGCCAGACTCTTTGTGGATGCGCGGTTTGGAGGCAGCCGGCAATATCTTGGGAGGTTGCTTCGGTCCTGACATGGTGGTATATCCGGCGAATGGCGGGTGCAGTATCCCTTTGAATGAAATCGTGTCCCATCCCCTCTGTCAGGGATCGACCGGGAGCATTGCCCTGAGTCCTTCAGGTGGAACGGCTCCCTACACCTACCTGTGGAGCAATGGCGCCACGACTTCGAGCATTTCGGGTCTGTCGCCGGGCACCTATGGCATCACAGTGACGGACGCAACCGGCTTGTGCCACAAAAGCACTTCCATTGTCGTCAATGCGCCAATTGCATTGGCTCTGAATTTGGGAGCCAACAGGACGGTTTACCGCGGCTATTCGCCACGGAGTTGCACCACATTGTCTGCAGTCCCGAGCAGTGGTGTTGGACCATTTACCTACCAATGGTCCAATGGCGCAACTTCTTCATCGGTAAATGTTTGCCCGACGGCGACCACCAATTATTTCGTCACTGTGACCGATGCCTGTGCAGCCACCATCACCGATGATGTGACGGTCAATGTAGTGGATGTGCGTTGTGGAAATAATCTCAACAAAGTGCTGCTTTGCCACAACGGTTCCACCTCGTGCGTGACGCAGTCACAAGTGGCGACCCACCTCAACCATGGTGACCTATTGGGCGGTTGCACAAACAAAGCCGGCCAACCAGAAGCAATTCTTTCACCAGAGGTGATGGAATTGAAGTTGACCGCATATCCAATCCCAGCGACCAATGCGCTCCATTTTCGAGTGAATTCGCCAGAATCTGGAACGATGACCTTGGAGGTCTTTGACTTGAAAGGTAAACGGATCGCAATCCAAACCGGGATCACGGCGGAAGTTGGTGGCGTTCACGAACTCAACTTGGATGTCTCGCAATGGACGGCAGGATTGTACTTTGCCCGCCTATGCCACTCGGCAAGCGGCTCCCAGAGCCTGAAGTTCACCGTCGTGGATTAATCGAAATTTGTACTGGAAGCTGAATTCGAGCCATCGACGCTGCTACTTGCAGGGTGGATGGCTCGAATTGTCATTGATATGATCGCCTAAATATGGCCCGTAACCTCAAATTCAGCCAATCCGAGTTCCACCCCATTCACCAAAACGGCAACCGCATGCAGTCCGATGTGGTGCTTGCGCGTGGTGCGCTCCAAAAAGGAATGCCGTTTCGCCATGGCATAGGTTCCCGGCGCAAAGGTCGACTCGCGCATTTGGAAAATCTTGCGGTTAGCCTTCCCGTTGGCTTTCATATAGTCGATTCCGAATTCCAGCCGCAGGTGTTGAGATGCAGTTCCGCCGACCACCAATTCGAAGGAAAATTCCCAATCCCCGCCGATGGCGACGCTAGGTTGGCAACGCAAGCCTTGAATTGCCACATTTTTCAACGTGACGAATCCAAAAAGCCCCAAGGCAGTCTCATTTCCCGCTTTGAGCAATCCTCGGAGGGCATGTTTGATCAAGCGGTCGGTTTCCTTGGATTGACCGATCCAGGCCTTGGCCAAGTTGATCGCGACATCCGGATGGTCCTTGGAGATGTCATTGAGGTGGTTGGCTACAGAGCGGCGCACGTATTCCTCGGGATCGGACTTGAGTTTTTCCAGAATCGGAATGCTGGGTGCCGGATCTTTTTTAAGGAATTGCAGGGCCATACCCCAGGGCAGCCGCGGACGGGAACCCTCCGACGCAAGCCGCCGGATGTGTACATTGGGGTTTTCTGCCCACGTGAGCATCGCGGCCAGCATCTCCTTGGGATAACGAATGATAAACGGCCGAACCGCAAATTCGCAGGACATCACTTGGGTGATCACAGGAAATGCGTCGATGGAGGCTTCAAGGTGATCCAGACCAAATTCTTCGATGAAATCCGCCAAGAAAAGGAAGGCAAATCCATGACCGGTCCTTGGGTGGTCGAGCCGGTGTTGCGCCAATTGCACAAGTTTTGCGACTGCTGCGGGATAGGCCTCGGGCAAGAAAGGCCGTAGGCAAACCGCCACGCGGCGGATGCGTTGCTTCAGTTCGAGGCGCTCCCAATCTGCATTGCAGACGGTTTTTTGAAAGGCGCTGCCATCAAATCCCGGCAGGATCAGTTGCAGGTTCTTTCCCAATTCGTCCCAAAAGGACTGTACAAAAAAGCGTTCCTTGAGCGTATCAGCCATTGTGTTTCCAGTTTTCGGTTCAGCAAAAAACCCCAGCTTTTGACCGGGGTTTGATGTATTTTATCGTTGCACGCACATTTTAATGTGCGTTTTCAGCAACAGGGGTAGGTGCGGTAGTGGCGTCGCCACTGCTGTGGCGCACGGTGCTTCCTGCTCCGGGAATATGCTTCAAAATGACCACCGAGCTGTTGTCGATTTGCTTCAGGAATGGACCTGCATTGAAGCCCATGTAGAACATCAGCAAGACGAGGGGGATCATTACCCAGATTTCATTGCGCGTCAAGTCGGTCACCTTGCGGTTTTCTTCCTTGTCCAATGCGCCAAACATCACCCGGCGGAACATCCACAGAAGGTAAACGGCAGCGACAATCACACCGGAAGCGGCGATGACAGCCCACCAATCGGAGACCAAGTTGGAGGCGAAAGATCCTGCGAGAATCATGAATTCACCCACAAACCCATTCAAGCCGGGCAGACCGACGGAGGCGAGCACCGTGATCATGAAAAACAAGGTGAAAATTGGAATTTGGCGGGCCAAACCTTGGAAATCGGCGATCATACGGGTATGGCGACGGTCATAAATCATACCGACCATGAGGAACAAAGCGCCAGTGGTGATACCGTGGCTCACCATTTGAAGGACGGCTCCATTCAAGGCTTCGGGGGTGAAGGAGAAAATTCCCAACACAATGAAGCCCAAGTGGGAGACAGATGAATAAGCGACCAAGCGTTTCACGTCCGTCTGCACCATGGCGGCCATTCCACCATAGATAATGCCGACCACTGCCAAGAAACACATCAAAGGAGCGAAGTCCACGGAGGCTTCAGGGAAGAATGGCAGGCAGAAACGGACCAAGCCGTAGGTTCCCATTTTCAGCAAAACACCCGCCAAGATCACCGAACCAGCGGTAGGCGCTTGGGTGTGCGCATCGGGCAACCAAGTATGCAAAGGGAAAAGCGGCACTTTGATGGCGAATGCCAATGCAAAGGCAGCAAACAACCAAGTCTGAGCACCCAAGGGGATGTTTGCATTCAGAATGGCATGGTAATCAGTCGTAAAGAGGATCGAAGGTGCGTCTGGATAAAGGAGCTGTGCCATTGGAGCAGCTTCAATCGCCACCCAGATGATCGCCACCAACATCAGCAGCGAACCCACCAACGTGTAGAGGAAGAACTTGATGGAGGCGTAAATACGCTCCTTGCCTCCCCAAATCCCGATCAAGAAGTACATCGGGATGAGCACCATTTCGAAGAAAATGTAAAACAACACCATGTCCAGCGAGCAGAAAAAGCCGAGGACACCCACTTGCAAGACCAGCAAAAGGGCGTAGTAGCCTTTTTCCATCTTGTCCACCGATCCCCAAGAGAAGAAAATCGTGAGTGGAAAGAGAATTGTCGTCAGCAGCACCAAATAGATGGAAATGCCGTCAATTCCGGTCATGAACTTGATATCCAAGCCTGGAATGTTGAACCACCAATCGCCGATCGAGAACAACACGTAGTTGTTGAGCGTCGAATTGGGATTTCCGCCGACATCTGCCGTTGCGAGACCGGAGTTGTCGAGGTAATAAATGTAAACCAAGATGGAGAGTACCAATGGCACGCAAGAAGCGAGCAAGGCGGTCACCTTGGCTTGCTTGTTACCCATCAAGAGGACGAGCGGAACCCCAATCATGGGGGACACGATCATCAAGTTCATCAACAAATTCGCTGTATCAGCCGACATATCTGGGCATCGATTTTTTATCGAGGCGGCAAATTAATCAATGTGATCGGGAATGAGAAATGAGAAATGCGAAATGAGAAATGAGAAATGAAAAAATGGTGGTCAAGTCCTCATTTTTAGGGATTCATTCCCTGACATACACCCTTCTGACCCGCTGTGAGATGCCGGTCAAGATTTCATAGGAAATCGTATCGCAGCGTCGAGCGATTTCTTCGACGGAAATGAAGTCGCCGTCTTGGGCACCCATGATCACCACTTCGTCGCCCGCTTGCACGCCCGGTATGTGTGTGACGTCGAGCATGAGCATGTCCATGCAGACACGGCCGATCACAGGTGCGCGCTTGCCCCGCACGAGAAACCTCCCGTTGCCATTGCCCAGGCTGCGCCGAATGCCATCTGCATAGCCGATGGGCAGCGTTGCAATTCTCGCGATGCCGTGCGTCGCTTGACTACAGCCATAGCCGATCGGTGTATTTGCTGGATAATCATGGACTTGCGTCACGACGGTATGCAGGCTGCCGATTTCCTGCAAGTGAATGCCAGCACCCTCAAAGGGCGGCACGCCATAGAGTCCGATTCCGAGGCGCACCATGTCAAAGGCATATTCGGGGAATCGCAGCACCCCGGCCGTGTTGCAGATGTGCCGCAAAGGCAGTTGTTCAAATTTCACCTGATGGATGAGGCGTTCATAAAACCCGAGAAACCTACGGGCCTGCAAATGGGTGAAAGCGTCGAGTTCGCCAGCATCGGCACTGGAAAGGTGGCTCAAGACCGATTCGACCTCGACGCCAGGTTCACGCTGCAGGAAGGCAATCAAATCATCGGGCGACTCCCAATCCCAGCCGAGACGCGCCATTCCGGTATCGACTTTGATGTGCACGGGAAACCTGGATTTCCCCAATTGACGGCCGGCTTGAATGTACTGACGCAAAAAGGCAAGGTTGTACACCTCGGGAACGAGGTCAAATTGGTAGAGTTGCTCGATGCTTTGCAAATCGGCATTCATGACCATGATCGGCACGTGGATGCCGCGGGTGCGCAGCATGATGCCTTCGCTCGTGTAGGCGACCGCGAGCTGGTCCACACCCTCGCGCACGACCGCCTGTGCGATTTCCCAAGAGCCTGAGCCGTAGGCAAATGCCTTGACCATCGCCATCGTGCGGGTCGACTTGGGCACCCTTGCCCGAAACTGCCGGTAGTTGTGGGCGAGGGCATTCATGTTGATTTTGAACCAAGTAGCCGTCGCGCGGCGACTCAGGTAGGGAATCAGCCGGTCAAGACCGAAGCGCCGTGCACCTTTGAGCAACACCGTGCGGTTGCGAAACCGCTCATAGTCAAATGCTTGAATAAATGCCTCGGTACTCGGATAGCTTGCAATCCACGGCACATCCGCAAGCATTCGGTCAAACACCGGACCGATGACCATGATATTGTCGGCCCCGAGGGCCATCACCGCCATGTCCAGTATTTCCCGTTGAATGCGCTCCTGATGCTGTCCTTGATGGTCGATGTCGGTGAGAATCAGGCTGCGTGTCGCATGGTAGCGTTCGGTGGCGAGCAACGACAAGGCATTCTTCACCGAACTCAAATCCGCATTGTAGGCGTCGTTGATGATGGTGATCTCCGGATTGTCGGTGATCATCTCCATGCGCATCGAAACGGGACGCAGCAATTGGAGGCGGGGTTGGATGTCTTCGAATGTCAGCCCAAGTTGCAGGCAGGCCATCACGGCGAGGGCTGCATTGGCAAGGGCAGCTTCCCCGGGCAGCGGAATATCCAAGATGTAGTTGCCATCGGGCGAATTCAATTCCGCTTGGATGGCTGATGGTTCGGATTTCACCGCGGTCAATAGATGTGTGCGGCCGGGACCATTACCCAATGTTGAGCAGCGCTGCGGATGCGAAGCGAGGTGGGTATGCAGCCCTTGAAAAACCGATTCGTCCAGTGTATCGGCCAAAATCGCCTCCGTATGGTCAAACAGGCGGAGCTTTTCACGAAGTTTTTCCTGCGAATTGGAAAATCCGTCGGCATGCGCATCACCAAAGTGGGTCAAAATCCCCATTTCCGGGCGGATCATCTGCGCCAATTTGGCCATTTCGCCAACTTGGGAAATCCCCGCCTCGATGATGGCCAAATTGTGATCGGCATTCATTTGCAGCAGGGAAAGCGCGACACCGATTTGGCTGTTGTAGCTCTGTGGCGACTTCACGACTTGGAAATGATCGCCCAACAAGGTCACGAGCCATTCCTTGACCGTCGTTTTGCCGTTGCTGCCCGTGATGGCGATGACCGGATAATCAAATCGTCTCCGATGCGCAGCAGCAAAGGCCTGCAAAGCCGCAACGGTGTCTTGGACAAGGATGGCCGCGCTACCTTCGGGCAATTTTGCAGAATCCGAAACCAAGAAATGCCGGACGCCTTTCTCAAACCCTTGCCGCAAAAACGCATGCCCGTCGCGGTTTTCGCCCTTGATCGCCACAAACAAAGTTGCTGCTCCGTCATGAATTTGGCGCGAGTCAAATTCGACCTCGGAAAGCAATTGGTCGGAAGCGGTCCCGACCAAACGGGCATCGTCGCCCATCATGCGGGCAATTTCTGCAAGGGTATATCGGAATCCGCTCATGTTTTGTGTCCGTGGCGAATTTCGGGAAAAAGATGATGCGGATTGGTGATGAATTTTATCCGGCTTCGTGAAGTACTCGGTGTTGTCTAATTTCAAAGGTCTTCGTGATGTACCTCGAAATTGCTTCGCAGTTCTGAATTAGCCTCGCTGTCCACCTGCGGCGCATCTCCATTCTCAATTCCCAATTAGCTTCGCTGAACTTCGTTTCTCCATTCCCAAAACCCTATCTTTGCGTTGCATGTACAAAGCGCGCGATTATTTTGACCGGGGCAGTCGGATGCTCCACAACCGGCTGTTTCCTCGGCATCGGAAGATTTCGACGCTGATGATCTATGCCACCGATCTTTGTGATTCGCGTTGCAAGCATTGCCTGATCTGGGCCAAGCGCCCCGTCAAATACCTTCCCAAGGAGAGCATTTATGCCCTGTTGGACAACAAATGCATCTCCAAGCATACCAAAGTCGGTCTCGAAGGCGGCGAATTTCTCCTTCATCCCGAGTCACGGGAAATCATGGCTTGGTTCCGCGAAAACCATCCCAATTTTGACCTGTTGAGCAATTGCCTCAAGCCCGATAGCCTCATCGAAGCTGTCAGAGCTTCCCCGCCGGTGCGCCTTTACATTTCATTGGATGGCACCGAGGAAACCTACAAGGAAATGCGCGGCAAGGACGGCTACAAAAATGTGATCAAGGTGATCGAGGCGCTGAAAAGCGTTGTCCCGATCTCGGTGATGTACTGCGCCTCGCCTTGGAATTCGATGGAGGACCTTGCGCACGTCGCCGACGTGTGCAGCTTGCACGGGGTGGACCTGCGCGTGGGCGTGTACAGCGACATCAAATTTTTTGACACGAAGGACGAAGCCTATCAGCAAGCAAGTTTGGGGGAGATCCCCGAAAACTTGAAGCAATTCAAGGAAAACTACGACTACCTCGTACTCTACGACGAATGGCGCGCGGGAAAATTGATTCTGCCTTGCAAAAGCATTCTGGACTCGGTGGTCGTGCTGCCCAATGGCGATGTGCCGATTTGCATGCACCTCGACGACAAACTGGGGAACATTCACAACAATACCTTGGATGAAATCCTCGCCCAAGAAGCGACGATTGCCACGCTCAACGACCACCACGACAACTGCAATGGTTGCTGGATCAACTTCCACCGGAAGTATGACCTGATTCTGTACAAAAATCTGGAGCGCTTTTTCCCGAAGGGGCTCGTGTCCAAGATGTTTGGCTACCATCAATGGACCGACGACCCCAAGCGGCGTTACAAGGACATCATTCAGTAAGCAGTCGGGCAATTACCGAACCACCACCTTCAGATAGTCGTTTTTCCCAGCCGAATTCAATTGCAGCAGGTAAATGCCTTGTGGCAAATCCATGGTTGGACATTGGACGACTTGATTGGCCCCCAAACCGCGCAGTTCCTTTTCCCATAGTTGACGGCCTTGGAGGTCGAGCAACTTGACATTGATGATCGAGGGAATTGCTTTGTCGCTGCGGAAGGCAAATTGGCCATTGTTGGGATTCGGGAAAACCGTGAATCCAGGCAGTACCTGAACTTCATCAGATGCCGCGACCGGATTTTGAATCAAAACGGTGGCCGTCGGCGTGCGTACAGGGGCGTTGTAGTCAAAATAGATGTCAGCGAAGTTGTCGACTTGGCTTCCTGCAGTCAAGCCCAGGGACCGTTTTGATGCGGTACTTCGCAAAGCCCATGCTTCCGCCGGGGTTGGTAGCACTGTCGGGAAGCAAGATGTTTTCAAACCGCCAATGTGCGATGCCATTTGCCATCTGGAACGTGTAGGGATGGCTGGCATCGAGCAATTCCAAACTGGCAATGTCGAGGTTGGACTGCAGGGAGTCTTGGAGGCGCACGACATAAGCGGTATCATTCCCTGTATTTTGGAAGCGAATGGTATAGGTGAGCCAGATGCTGTTTTGGGCTTCGAGCGGGGTGAAAGGCCCTGCTGGAGAAACGAGTTTGTCATTGGGGTCAAAGCTCGTGCTGATCCAATCTGTGAGGGTGTCGAGGTTGTTGGTTTGGTTGGCGTCGCTGGCAAATGGTGTGATGTCGGCCATCACTTGTACTTGTTGACCAATAAAGTAGAAGGTGTCAGGCTGCATGCAAACGAGTATCGTTCTGGTTTCCCAAGGCAAAAGGTTGGAATAGTTCCATTTCAATGTATCGACAGAAACTGCGCTGTAATTCGGATTGGCGCTGACGAATGCAAATCGATTGGGATGCTCCAAGGAAACGGTTCCGGATGCTGTGTCGGTGCCGACATTTTGATAGGTCATTCGCAGCCAATAGTCCCTTCCCGGCCCTGGATTGTTGAGCGCCGTCAAGCTCACGCGCACATCCGTGATGCCTGGAATGGGTTCCAACAGGAAGTAGTTGGTGGTGTCATAAGAGGCCAAGGCAGAGAAGGTCGCGGTATGGGTACTTGGAACCAAGTTGTAATAGGAGGGCGGCGTCGGCAAATTCAATGTATAGGTGCCGGTATCTGCCGCAAAATCAAATTCGCCATCTGCATCGGTGATGCGCGTTTGCAGCGCGGGTGTGAGGTTGACCTGTCCGCCATTCCAAGGGAGGTCGGAGGCCTCATAAATCGAATTGTGGTTGTAGTCCATGGCCACGCGTCCGGAGACGTGGTTGGCATCTTCCAAAACCTTGAAAATGTAGCCGCCCGCCTGATTGTAGATCTGGCCTGCGATGTTGAACAGGGACATGCCTGCGGTGGTGCTGCCGACGACGTAGACACGGCCTTGGCCGTCGGTCGCTACATCAAGTGCCTTGTCCCAAGAGGACGAACCGCCGGTCACTGCCCATTGATAGGTGCCGTTGGCGCTGTATTTCGCGACGAAAAGGTCAAAAAATCCGAAGGAAGGCATCGAAGGTCCGCCAAAGCTCGCCCCCGAGGAATATTCTCCTGAGATATAATAATCCCCGTTCGGTTTGACAGCGATGGATTGACCGTCTTCGTTGCCTGGCGTGGCGATGATGCGGTGGTCGAGCAGGTTGCCATTGGCATCATAGTGCGCGATGATGATGTCGTTGAGGCCGACAACGGGATAAACATTGCCGCCGAAGTATAGCGTGTCGTAAAAATCGCCGACCAAAAATACGTCTCCATTTGCCGATGCGCCTACGTCGTACCAGACGTGGTAATCAGGGCCTTGCATGTCACGGCTCCATTGATAATTGCCAGCGGCGTCAAATTTGGCGACCCAGCAATTGTCGATGCCTTGGAGGGTGTCCGTTCCGAAAACGACCGACCCATCGTATTGTCCTACAAGATAATGGTCTCCGTTGGCAAGGACGGCAATGCCTCTTGCGCCATTGTAAGCAAACGGACCGCTATGGTTGTGTGCACGAAGGACTTGACCTTGTGGGGAAAACACCGCAACAAAAGCCGACGCAACACCTTCCTGAGGCAACGTCGTCGTTCCAATGGTAAGTGCGTTGCCCATCGAACCCGCGACATAGACATTTCCTTGCGCGTCAAAGCCGATGTTTTCGCCCGATTCCCCGCCGGGTGTTCCGCCGTGCACGGCCCACAACAAATTACCATTGGGCGCATATTTGACCAGATAGAAGTCACCATATTGATTCGCTGGGAAAACCGTTCCAGCCACTGTCATGCTGCTGCGCGAACCTCCCGTGATATAGACGAAACCCAAGGGGTCGACTCCCATACCGTAGACAATATCGGTGCTGCTGCCGCCAAATTTGCGGGCCCAGATCGGCGTGCCATTCACATCGTATTTTGCTATAAAGACATTCAGGCTGCCACTCGAATTGAGCGTGTCGTTGCCGATGATGAGTTGGCTTGAGAAATGACCGACCGCAATGGAATTTCCTTGGTCATCGGCATCCACTTGCACCACCTCTACATTGACGGGCGTGATGTTGGCCCAATGCAACGAATGCGATTGTGCCATGGCACAGAAGGACAAAAACAGAAAAAAGGCGGATGCTAAGAATTTTGACTTCATGTTCTTGGGTCGATAATGAACTGCAATTAAATCAAAACCAATCAATTGTCCTGCAATGTTGCTCGAACCGCCGATACAGCCCGCTCACACGTAAAGAATGGCGGGTGAATCGTTTGCGGGAATGTTAATGGATGGATTCATACTACCTTGCACAAGTTTGCGGGCCGTAAGCCGAAGCAGCTTTTAAAACCATTTCATTCGCAGAATATGACCGAAAACACCACCCTCCTTTACCGCCCGGTCGGGCCATTGGAACTCGAATTGATCGAGGCTTCGGGCTACTTCAGGCACTGCCCAAAATGATACTGAATACGATCTCAGGTTTTGTGACCCGATTTGCGATGACCGAACCCTTCTCGGTTTGAGGTGCAGACTGCACAATGAACCGGGCCCCGCCGAGGAAGGATACGATCCCATTTGATACGATAGCCGTACGATTGGGAAATTCAAATTCAAATTCAAATGCCAACGTCGCTGTCCAAAACAGGGGCGGGACGCTCCAATTTTCGAATGCTCAAAATGTGTCCATCCCAGGGGCAACTAGCGTTAATTTTCTTAATTTTGAGTTTCTGAAACAGCGTCCCGGGTGGTGACTTCAGATCAGCAGTACCAGCCTTGGCGACAATGCATCGTAAGCGTGAGCAATACCCCTATTTAAAACCTCGGAAGAATCAAAAATGGACAAGGAACTCTCTACAGATCAATTGCGCATCATCAATTGTGACTTGCAAGCCATTCAGATGGTGTTGGAAGGAAACGAAGTCCTGAGCATGTATTTTGCGATCCAAGTGCCGGCCGGTTGGACCGAATTTGGAGCGCCGATCTTCGAATACACTTTGGAGCGGCTGAAGTCAAACCCCGAAGATGCCGAATGGTGGTCTTGGCTACCTGTTTTGCGCGAAACCAATGAACTGGTTGGCAGCTGTGGTTTCAAAGGCAAGCCCAACGCCGCCGGCGAGGTCGAAATCGGCTACGAAATCGCAGCCGCACACCGTCAGAAGGGGCTCGGCACCGAAGCCGCACTCGCGTTGCGGGACCTCGCCTTCCGTTCGGCAGAAGTCAAAAAGGTCATCGCCCATACCCTCGCCGAGCAAAATCCCTCTACCCGCATCTTGGCGCACTGTGGCATGGTCAAAGTCGCAGACCTCATCGATCCGGATGAAGGCCCGGTTTGGCGCTGGGAGATTGACCGTGAAACCTACGAAAGGCAAGGACGCGCATGAATTATCCCCTTCGAATCGAAACCGCAAGGCTCTACACCCGAGCCTTGACGTTGCAAGACGCCGAGGCTTGGACACATTTTCTGGAAAATGCTGAAGCGACCCAATACTTCCCAAAGCTGCCGGTCACGCCTGCGGAGCGCGCCGAAATTTGGATCGAGAGTCAGCTGAAACGGTACAGCGAAGGGTCCTATGGACTTTTGGCATTGATCGACAAGGAATCCGGCGCATGGATTGGCCAATGCGGCCTGCTTGGCCAACAGGTCGATGGCACCGCAGAATTGGAAGTGGGTTACCATATCTTCCCGGAATTTTGGCTCCAAGGATATGCCACCGAAGCCGCGCGTGCATTTCGTGATCTCGGATTTCAACACAATTTGGCGCCCTCGATTGTCTCGATCATACATCGGGAAAATATTGGAAGTCAGGCCGTAGCCACCAACAATGGCATGAAACGCGAAAAAGCCTGCGAATTCAAGGACATGGAAGTCTTTGTCTATCGCATCTGGCGCGCAGAATGGGAAAAGTTGCAGGAATAACACCTGTTAAGGATCGTTTGATTGGTCCGGTGCTACGCGTTTCGGCCCTTCCAAAATGGCGGAATTTGCTTAAATTGCCCCGCATTTCGGGATGCAAGGCCAACGCGCCTGCGCTTCCTGAAGACAAAAACGGGATTAGTTCGACATTCTCTACTAAAGACGCTTCATCATGGATACCCAGTCGCAACCGACGCAGACCGTCAAGGATATTTTTGTGACCAATGAAGTCGGAAGACTTCGTAAGTTGCTCATTCACAGCCCGGATGGTGGCATCGGCAAGATCATCCCGAGCAAGTTTAATGCATGGCTCTATGACGATACCGTGCAGCTCATCCGCATGCAGAAGGAGTATGACCAGTATGTCAAAATTCTGCTTTGGTTCCTTGATCCGGAGGTGATGCAGCGCTACGAGAAGAAGGAATACGAAGACCGTCAAGACTTCTTCAAGCCGACAAGTCCGCACTTTCACAACAGCGAGCGCGTCGTCGAGGTGCAGCGGCTCATGGCCAATATACTGAAAGACAAGGATGTGCGCACCCGCATGATCGTGGCCGTATCCGCATTCGAAGGGCTCAACCGCGAAATCCAGGAAGAACTCGAGCAAATGGAGCCCGAGGATCTTGCCAAAACCTTCATCTCAGGCTTCATTTCTTATGAGCCCGAAGACGACGAACGCAAGCGCAAGACCAAACGCAAGGGGCAGAAGAAAATGAAATTCATTTTTCCGCCCGTTCCCAACTTCGTCTTTACCCGCGACATTGGCATCACCATCAAGGATCATATCCTTGTGAGCAAATTGGCTATGCCCGCGCGTAAGCGGGAGTCCTTGCTCATGAAATTTGTGACCTACTACGGACTACTCAAAGAGAATCGCAAGCGCATCATTGAAATTTCTGAAGACAGCGACTTCTTTTTGGAAGACGAAGACGTGCAGAAATACAAGCGCATCTCGATCGAAGGCGGGGACGTGATGATGATCAGCCCCAACCACTTGATCGTAGGTTGCAGCGAACGCACCACAGCAAGTGCTGTGGATGCCATCATCCACCGGATTTTTTCCATTGGTTGGGATGCCAACGGCGGTAAGTCGATCGACAAAAATCCCGATGCGCCGATTCCTTCCTTGGGAATCGAGAAAATTTCGGTGGTCAAGATCCCACAGGAACGCACGGTGATGCACATTGATACCATTTTCACACAAGTGAGTCGCCATGCCTGGGTGATGTTTGGCGAATACAGCGAAATCCACAAACGCAAACGTGGCGAGGAAAAGGTCGACTTCTCGGCAGGATTTTCAGATGCGCCCGAGGAACATACGACCAAGGTTATCCAATTCCGCAAGCCGGCAAGTGTTCCATACATGAAAAACGGCGAAGGCATCAGCGAGGAGCCGCTTCCAGGCTTGGAAACCTTGTTGCACCGCATCAGCATCGAGGATTTTGGCGTGAAACCGCAAGATGTGCGCGTGGTGTACAGCGGCGGCGGCAGCGATTACTTCCCCTTTGACGAGCGTGAGCAGTGGACCGATTCCTGCAACGTGTTGGCATTGAAGGAAGGTGTCGTTCTTGGCTACGACCGCAACGAGCGTACGGCAATTGAATTCGAAAATGTATTGGATTTTGATGTCATCGCAGCCGAGGATCTCCTGAAGCAATTTGAAAACGGCGAACTCAAGCCGCAGGATGTTACAGATACGCTGATCCTGTTGCCTTCGACGGAGTTGTCACGTGCACGCGGGGGTTCGCATTGTATGTCGATGCCGCTGCTGCGCGATGCGGGGTTTTGAGCCCAGCGATCCCGAAGACTTGAAAGCAAAGATTTACTGATTTCTCCCGAAGAAAGCTGGGGCTAATCCGCTGTTTTCTTTGGAAGTCTTGGAGTTCGGTGCCTGAAGGCAGTAGGAATCAGGAGGAATCCTGTCGCTCCCAAGGAAATCTGGCCAATTTTGATAAATTTGTAGGCATTGTTTGAATCGACTGCCTATGAAGACCGTGTCTACCCTGCACGTTGCCCTCTTTCTTGCCTTTTTGTGCTGTTTTTGGTCTGCGAATGCCCAAACGACCATCGCTTTTCAGGGTGGGGAGGGCACGCCGGCAGACAATTGGGCCTTTCAGGCAATCACAAATGCGGGCGGACCCATCGCTCCGGGAATCGTTGCGGCTTTGCCGCGCACAGGCTCGTTTGCCATCCGCGCTGGCGGTGGCAACACCGCAGGTTGCTCCTCGGGCGCGAATTGTATTGCTGGCGGCGGATCCACCGGATGCCCTATGCACGGCAATACGATTCAATTCAATCCGGTAAATGTGGCCTGCCTCGACAACGTGCAACTCACCGTTCACCATCGTAGCCATACCTTTTGCTCGGGAAGTGGTTGGGACGGATCTGACAGTCTCAAATTTGAGGTTCGGCTCAATGGCGGCGCATGGACGACCATCACTGCGATGATCGCGCTCGGAGACTATGCGTGGACGTACGCCACCAATCCTGTCGGGATTCCCGCGGCCATGCCCAATCCTTGGGTGTACACTGTTCCTCCCGGAACCAACACGTTCGAGTTTCGGGTCCGCGCACGCGTCAATCGGTCGGATGAAGTCTTTTATCTGGACGATGTATCCCTTACGACGACGACACTGGGCTACAATTTCCCCGGAACCGCCGGCCTCTGGAATGGACTTGTTGACGACAACTGGTTCAACCCTTGCAACTGGGATGATCGACAGGTGCCAACAGCGGCGACCAATGTCACCTTCCCAACCGGCAGCAACAATGACATCGTCATCCAAGCCGGGCAAAATTGCCAATGCAACGACATTCTCTGTTCCGGTGCCGCAGGTCATTCGATCAAAGCCGAAGGCAATCCCTTGAAGATGCTCACCGTTTTTGGGAACCTGACGAATGCAACGACAGCAGGCAGCTTGGTGCTCGATTTCAGTGATGCCATTCCCGGCACGCCGGACGGCACCCTCAACTTGCACGGAAACTGGACCAACAATTCCAGCTCAGGAGATTTTGTCGAGGGCGAAAGCACCGTCAATTTCCTCGGAGCGGCCAATCAAACCATTACGCTTGGAACGATTCAGCCGACAGAGGACTTTTTCAATGTTGTGGTGAATAAACCGGGCGGAGACGTGGTCCTTGCGAAAAGCATTCAAGTCGGGGGTGTTTTGAATCTCACAAATGGCAAGGTCACCACCGCAGCCAATGCCACGATCGTTGCCAATCCTTTGCCGGGAGCAGTGATCAATCACAGCACAGCCTCTTATGTGAATGGGAATTTGGTGCGCGCTATTCAGACAGGTCCAGGAACCCGCACTTATGATTACCCGCTGGGGACAGCGGCGTTTTACGAATTGGCGACGCTGAGCCTCACCAATCCTTCAGGATTTACCGTGATCGGAGGATTTTTCAATCCGTTGATCGGCGGGGCCGCTCCGAGCATCGTGGAGGCGGGGGATCTTTATGACCAAATTTTGAACGCCGGCGTTTGGACTTTGGCGCCAGACTTGCCGTTTGTCGGTTCCTACGACATTACCTTGCATGAGCGGGGCTACACCAACGGCGGTGCGACAAAATACATCAACGTCAAGCGGCCCGATGCCCTCGGAATTTGGGCCAATCCCGGCACGCATGCCGGATTTACTGAAATCGTGGGCGAGGTAACCTGTTCGCGGACCGGTCTCGCTGCATTCAGCGACTTTGCGATTGCGCTTCACAACCTGCCCTTACAAGAGGGCGATGTGAAAATGCAGGCGACACCGGTGGGTGAGACCACAGTGGACATCGACTGGACCTGGGATTCAGCAGACATGAATGGCGAATTTGAACTCCTGCGTAGGGTGGGTGACGATGAATTCTCGCTTGGAAATTGGCCCATTGGAACTAATTCCGCCCTTTCTACGCAAGATTTCAATGCCCCTGCAGGACTCATTCGGTACGAATTGTACCATACGGATGTGAACGGCAACCGCGCGCGCGTGGCGACCGACGAGGTTTGGAATTCTTTGACAGGGGAAACCGAACCCAAACTTTGGCCCAACCCCAACGACGGGGAAGTGCATTTGCAGCTTGTCGACGTCGAAAATTGCCAAGTGCAATTGATCGGAATCTATGGAGATTTGATTGCCGAATGGAAAGGCACAGCCGCCGAGGTACAAAGTCGATTCGAAGAATCGGTTCCAAACTTGGTTTCCGGCGTGTACTTTGTGAAATGCATCACTGCCGGAAAACCTTTCATTTTAAGAATGGTGAGGCAGTGAGCCGGATCCTCATCCCAATCGTCTCGATTTTTGTTTTGCATTTCCTCTGCAGCGGCAGTCTTGTTGGTCAATCGGCAGTTTCTGCCGTCCCTAAATCCCATCACTACCGTTGGAAGCTGAGTTTTCGTGAAAAGAAGCTGCAATTTGATCCTCAAAAGACGGTCTATTCTTCCCGCATTCGGGTTGGAAGGCAATTTGTCGCCGAATTCGAAACACGGAACAATGAATGGGTGGAGTTCGACTTTGTTCCTGACGATTTTGATCGTGGAGCATTTTGGATCCAAGGATACGTCGATGAAAAGGAAAACGGGAAGTACCGTATCCTTTTCCGTGGCTACAATAAGCGGCACATTTCAAGATGGCCACGCAAGCGAAAGATTCGCATCAAGCTTTATTCAACCGAAATTTGATCCCATCCGACTTGTTTTCCCTCTTTTCCTTCAAAACCACCATCCCACACCGATGTAAAACTGGGTATGGTACAAGGGCACTTCGTCCAAGCCTTGGCTGGCAAAAAAGCCCTTTCGGTAGAGGCTCCTGATGCTGCGTTGCGCCAGGAATTCAATGAAGGGTCCTCGTTCCCATTGGTAGCGACCACCAAGGGTAACGCCAAAATCGATTCGCTGGATTTCCTGGATGTTGTCGAATGTGGTGGTCGTGTCTGGAAAGACTTGGCCGTTTCCGATTTGGATTTGGATATCGCCTTTGTCGCTGCCCCCGAGCAAAGCACTCGCGTAAACGCCACCTTGAACCCACATGCGCTTGGTGGCGCGCCATTCGGCTAAAATGGGCAGGTCAAGGTAGTGCAGGGACATTTTGCCGTTGACATCGGCATAGTAGAAGGTGGGAACGGTGTCGACGACACCCGGAAAAATCTCCAACGGCATCAGCGTATCGTTGCGGTAGAGCTGCTGATAGGTCGCGCCCTTGTACGCGTACGAAAGTCCAGCCTGAATGCGCCAACGCTCGGCAAGACTATATTCTACAAAACCGCCGACCGACGGGCCCACGGCCAATTTTCCGCCGCTGCTGTCAGGATTGGACTTCGCCGGAATTGGTCCGCCGAGCATCACTCCGCCACGTACTCCCCAATGCCAAGGCGATTGTGCCCACAAACCCGTGGTCAACAGCAAGAAGCCAAGTGCGATCCACACGCTTTTCATGGGCGAAAACAGGCGATTTTTTGACGAAGCCGCACGTTGGTTCCCTGCCGGATTTCGACCAGATAGATTCCGTTGGCATGGTCCAAGTCGATGTTTTGATCACCGCTGTGCAGCGTTTGGCTGAGTAAATGCTTGCCTTGCAGGTCGTAAAGATGCAATTCCGAGGCGGCTCCCGACGCTGGCAGATGGACTGCGAGCTGATTTCCCAAAACTTGAACCGACGGCTTCGCAGTCAATGTCGATTCCGCATTTCCTGTCGCATAATCAAGCCGCACATCGTCAATCCACAACTTGCTGCCGACTTGGCCATTGAAATTCTGCCCATCGCCGCTCGAAACCAAAGCCACGAGGATGCTGTCGGGCGTGATGCCTGTCTGGAAATAGGTGAAGGGTAGGTCAAATTCGGTCCAATTGGGATAGGCGGCTGTCACGACCCACGCGGCTTGGGCAAGCGTGTCGCGCTTCTGCAGGGAAGTGTTCCAACGCGTGAGCAGGGCCGCCAAACCTGCGCTGTCGCCCGAGACCGGGCTGTACTTGAACCATCCCTGAAATGCATTCGGCAAGTCGGTAAAGGGTTGCCCTTGCACCAGAAAGTTGGGGTTTTGAATGTCAAATTCGCCGGAAACCAACAATCCTGGAATCGTAAGCGTGCCCCATTGTTTTGTTGTGAGCACCGCAGCGTAGCTGCCGCCATGCGCATCCGTGGTTTTCTCCACTGTCTCGGGTCCGCCGATCGAGTTGAGCGTGTTCAGCGTCGTCCACCATCCGCTGCTAGGTTCTTCGTAGCCGGTAAAGGGCGGGGCGGTCCAAGCCTCGAAATCCCCGTTGGGAATTTGCCCTTGGGCGAATGCTGCATTCGTAGCCAACAACCCGAAAAGCAGCCACACAATTCTTGGAAACGGGGAGTTTTGTTTCATAATGATAAATTTACCAAACCTTTTGATAGCACCCCAATTTGACATGGAAGTCCATCGCGAATTTACATATCTTGCTTATTGAAACAATGTTGCCAAGATTTCCATGAAGCATTTACGTGCCTTCAAATATGCATTCGTATTGACTGGCGTTGCCGCTGGGTTGATATCCATTTTGGGTCCGGGCATTTGGAGTTATTGCCTGCCGATCTATGCCTTTGGGCTGATTCCATTGCTGGAATTGCTCATCAAACCTGATCCGCACAACATTGAAGGTGCCGAAATGGAGATGGTCAAGCAGGATCGCGTCTACGATTTCCTTTTGTACATGATCGTCCCGGTGCAAGTCGGGATGATCGTAATGTTGAGCTGGAAATTGAGTCAGCCGGGGTTGACCGTCGCAGAAATCGTCGGCAAAATCTGGGCAACCGGTATCGGTTGCGGTGTCTTGGGCATCAATGTCGCCCACGAATTGGGCCACCGCAGCACTTGGTATGAGCAATGGATGGCCAAAATCTTGTTGCTCACATCCTTATATATGCATTTCTTCATCGAGCACAACCGCGGGCATCACAAGCATGTGTCTACGCCCGAGGATCCCGCGAGCGCAAGACGCGGCGAATGGCTGTTTACCTTTTGGTTTCGCTCTGTTTGGGGATCCTATTGGAGCGCCTGGGAAATCGAAAACAAACGCGTGCAGAAGCTGGGCAAGCCCATTCTGTCCCTTTCCAATGAAATGGTGGTCTATCACCTGCTGCAATCCGCCGCCCTTGCCGCGATCGCTTTTGCCTTCGGATGGCAGGTGATGTTGTATTTTGTTGCCGCCGCAGTCAGCGGCTTCCTCCTCCTCGAAACCGTCAATTACATCGAGCATTACGGCCTGCAAAGGAAGAAAATGGCCAATGGAAGCTACGAATCCGTTTTGCCGGAGCATAGTTGGAATTCGGACCATCTTTTTGGGCGTCTTCTGCTCTTCGAATTGAGTCGCCACAGCGACCACCATTACCGGGCAGGACGCAAATACCAAACCTTGCGCCACATGGCAGGCAGCCCGCAAATGCCGACGGGGTATCCCGGCATGCTGGTCCTCGCTGTTTTTCCGCCGCTTTGGTTTTGGGTCATGCACCGGGAAATCGATCGGTACAGCAAAGGCGACGTCAATGCAAGTCAATTGGCAAATGCCTAGGATTCGATTCATTTGCCTTCCTGCCCGAATTGCGTACTTTTACCCGACGATGCGTTGGCTCAAGATACTTGTATTGTTTGCTGGATTGCTCCTGACCTTTCAAAATGAGGTCAATGCGCAACTTTTTGCAGGCTACAATGCAGGACCGATCCTAGGCCGCACGCTTGATGCAGGCCTGCTTTATTATCCCAAAAACGAAGATTGGATCGCCGTTTCCTTTAGCGGTGGCTATACCTTCCACGGCCCCATGTACTTTGCCCGCCGGGAAGCCGAATGCCTCAAGCAATTCAAAAATGGCGGATGGCACATGCGTTTGGGTCTACGCAACGGTCTGACCACCGACCATCATGCCAACCATCCTTGGTGGGGCTTGGATTTGGTCTACAGCCGGCAAAACGAAAGTGCACGGATCAATACCTGTGATGCGGCGACGGCGCCGCCCGTTACCGTTTCCCAAAGCGTCAATGTCATGAGCGCCGCGCTTAATCTCGGTTATACCTGGAATCCGCTGCGCAAAAAGACCATTTTCCAGCGGTTTGTAGTAGACTTTGGCCTTCGATTCGGTTATTCCTTCTGGAGCAGCGCGCCCCTTCTCGGCGAACGGGACTACGTTTCAGGCCTGGGATTCAGTTGGTTCCCCATTCGAAAGGTGACCTTGGAGCCCATCGCGGTCTTCCGTTGGGAATTGTTTCATGACCGATATGGCTACCACAAAGCCCGAACCGTCAAACGGTTCAAGTGAGGTCAAAGTCCTTGTCCTTTGAAAGAAAAGGGGACTCCTGAAATTGTTTAATGCTTTCCGGAAGCGGAATGTCCCCGCGGAGATCATTCGCACGAATCGGATCTCCCATTTGTGCATAGATCGGCAAGAGTCCAGCCCAGAAATCGAGGGTTTTGTCTGCCGGATCGTCTTTGGCACCATGCGCCCTGACTTTTGCTGCCCCTTCCTTGATTTCCAATGCCAAAACCGTTGTTGCCTTCAGTTCGCCAGCACTTGGTGGCCGGCATTCTTCCCAGCGACCCGGCAATACATGGTCACTGATGATCCGAAGCGCATCATTTTTGGCTGCATCGCCTTCTATCAGAATGGGTTTTCCGTACAGGATGACGCTGCGGTAGTTGGCGCTGTGATGAAAGGCCGACCTTGCCAACACCATTGCATCCAGGATGGAAACGCAAAAGCAAATTTCCGGACCTTCGGTGGCAGCATGCAGCATACGGCTCAAAGCCGAACCATGAAACAATACCCGATCCCCATCGCGGCCATAAAGCGTCGGGATCACATGCGGCCGCCCCTCGTGCACGAAGGCGATATGGCACATGACTTGCGCGTCCAAAATGCGGTCGACAAGATCACGGTCGTAGTGGCCCCTGTCACTGAGCCTTTTGACGGCGCTGCGGTCGCTGCGAATGGAGTCTGCGGATGAATTTTCCATAGGATTCGAAGGAAGTAGTTTAAAACAAGGTGCCTTGAATGGCAGTATCGATCGGTTTTGGCAAGGCTATGTCGAGCATCAAGGACTTGTTCAAAGCCTTGATCCAATAAGCAGTGAATTCGGGTACTTGCTCTACCTCGGGTTGATGGATAAAAATATAAGCTTCCCTGAGCCCCTTTTCGCACCATTCTCCGATGCGGGTTATCCACGCGTCGGTTCTGGAATAGTCGGTCGGGTGGAGGCCATTGCCCACAAAACGCAACATCAAAACCGGGGTGGTCAATTGCATGTGCAAAACGTCACGCCGGCCGGCCACATCGGTGATCACCGTCCCATGTCCTGCCGCCTCCAATGCATCGAATCCCCGTTCGGCGATGCCATTTCCCTCCCCAAACCAGTCCGGATGGCGCAGTTCCCAATGCAGACGCTGCTCGTCGGGCCACATTTTCAGGTAGTCCCGAATCAAATCGAGGTCTTTGGGGCCATGATGGTCAGGAAGTTGAATGAACGAAGGCCCAAGCCTTTCACCAAGACCTGCCATGACTTCCGCAAAACGAAGGGTGGGTTCCTCGGCGCGCAAGCGCGCACGATGGCTGATTTGTTGCGGGACCTTCGGGCAAAAGACAAATCCCGCCGCTGCCTGCATCCGCCACCTGTCCACCATCTCCGCATCCGGAATACGGTAATGGGTCATGTTAAATTCAATCGTGTTGAATTGTCGGGTGTAATGTGTCAGGAAATCGATCGGCTTGGTCCTCGCAGGGTACCATTTTCCCAACCATTCCTTGTTGCCCCATCCCGTTGCCCCAATGTAGATGCGCGGTTGACTGTCAGCGTATTTGGCTGTAGCGGCCAGCACCCGCGAAGTCCTTTCGTGGTCTGAAGGCAAGGTAAAATCCACCCGGCTGATGTCTGGCAACTTCCCGAAATTCATGCCTTCGAAGTTCCAATTTTTCACAGTGGGCAGCATGATCCGCCGAAAAAAAAGACCCTCATGGAAATAAACTTTTTGTGGATTTCTTTTCAGGAATGAAAAAAATGCTATTTTTAGGTTCGGGAGTGCATCTATGCGGTCCCTCCGCTACAGAAAATGAAAAACAGAATGATCGTTAGCTTTGGAAGGTTTGTCCTCGGCACCGCTTTGTTCGTAGGTTTCTTGCACACCACTACGATGGCGCAAACGGTTTCGGCCTCCAGCGTACCCGCAAATACCGTGAAGGCATTTCAAGCCTCTTCGGGAGGAGCCGCCGCAACGTGGATGGCCGGGCCCAATCGCAGTCACGAAGCGACTTTTGTCAAGGAAGGCCAGAAAATGGTCTATGTCTATGATCAGGAAGGTCAGCTACAGCAAAAGAAGATTGTCTCAACCGTGGGTGCTTTTCCTGCTACTGTAAATTCCGCAGTGGCCGCGGCCTATCCCAAGGGCAATGTCGAGTATGCTTATAAAGTTGTAAACCGCACCAATCAGAAATACTACGAAGTGCAGGTCGCCAATGCCGCAGGTGTTGAGCGTATGCGCTTTGATTTGGAAGGCAAGCCCATCGGCAAGACCAGTCTTGCAGCTGCGCAACCTGCCGGTGCTCAACCTGTGGCAACCCAGCCCGTTGCTGTGAAGCAACCAACCCCAGCTCCGCAGCCTGCTGTGACCAAACCAGCTCCTGCTGTGGTCGCAACCAAGCCGGCAACGCCTGCTGTGGCTGTTCAGCCCGCGCCTTCCAAGCCGGTGGCACAACCATCGCCAGCCGTGTCCAAGCCAGTCGCCGCCGCGCAGCCTGCGACACCCAAGCCTTCGCAGCCGATGGCCATGCGCGGTGAAAGCGCAACCACTAAAACCACCACAGTGGTCAAAGACGACTTGTTGGAAGATGACATGGATGATCTTTTGGAGGACGACGGCGACATGGACGACCTCTTCCAAGAAGATGATTCTTGGGATGATATCGACCTTGGCGATGACTTTGAAGACGATTCTGACCTGCTCGATGGCGGCGATGATCTCGACGATGCCATCGACATCGATGAAGACCTCGACGACGACGATCTCTGATCCGTCATAGAAAATACAGCCACCCACGTGGCCAAATCCCGTCCTCAAGGCGGGATTTTTGTTTCGGGTTCCGATGAGAGGTTTTCCTATCTTTGGCCCATGCTCAAATTGGCTTCAAATTGGCTGTTTACCGGCACGGAATTACTTCCTGACCACACCGTGGTTTTGGACGCGGCTGGCAAAGTTCAAGCGATTGAAGCCGGAATTGCTGCCGATGCAAAATGGAAGGATGGCCTGATTTGCCCAGCCTTCGTCAATGCGCATTGTCACTTGGAGTTGAGCCATCTCAAGGGACAAATTCCGCGGCATACCGGAATGGCGGGCTTCGTACGGACCCTGCAACCCTTGCGTGACAAATTTTCAGAAGACGAAAAGGTTGCAGCGATGCATGCCGCGATGCAGGAAATGCACCAAGGAGGAATTGCCGCGATCGGTGACATCTGCAATGGTGTGACCTCGCTTCAAGTCAAACAGGCACATCCCGATTTTCTCTTCCACAACTTCATCGAATTGTTTGGGTTGAATCCGGCGATGGCGGAGGAAATTTTCATGCGCGGGCTGGAACTGCTCCGCGAATTTGGCCGGCATACTTCCATCACCTTGCATGCGCCTTATTCGATGTCTGTCGCCTTGCGCGACAAACTGTTGGAGTATGCCCGTCGGCGGGAATGGCCACAAAGCATCCACATGCTCGAATCCGAAGAGGAACGGCAGTTGTTTGAGGACCTTGAAGGGCCCTTGATGGCATTCATCCGCGACATTGGCGCTGTTTTTCAGGCACATACCTACAGATCTGTCGTCGACTTTGTGACGGAGTCACTGCCGCACAACTGCAATGTTTTGCTGGTACACAACACCGAAATGACCTCCCCTGAACTCGATTTCATTGCCAAAGGCTGGCCACGAAGTTATTTCGTCCTTTGCCCGGAGGCGAATCGCTACATTCATGGAACGCTGCCCGATGCGCCGACCTTCGCTGCTTACCCCGACCGGATTTGTTTGGGTACGGATAGCTTGGCAGGCAATGACCGCTTGTCGATCTTGTCGGAAATGCATGCTTTGCAGTCGGCATTTCCTCTTCCTTCGGAGCTGTTGCTGCGTTGGGCTACCCTCAATGGTGCAAAGGCTTTGGCGCTGGATGTCAGTCGATTCGAAGTTGTTCCAGGTAGCCATCCAATTTTAATCAATATCCCTGAATTCATCGGCGCGGAACCGTTGTTGCCCGCCCAATCCAACCTCCAATTTCTCAAGACATGTTCATAATCGATGACAAACTGGTGAGCGAAGACTTGCTGCGTGTACATTTTGTATGCGACCTCGATGCCTGCAAGGGAGCCTGTTGTGTCGAGGGCGATCTCGGCGCACCGCTTGACGCCGATGAACTCCCGATTCTGGATGAGATTTATCCGGCGGTGCAACCCTACCTCAGCGAAAAATCGCAGCAGGCAATCGCCCAACAAGGGAAATACGTCGTGGATGAAGATGGCTTTGCCTCGACCACCTTGGTCAACGGCAAGGAATGCGCTTATGTGGTTTTCAAAGAAGGAATGGCGCTTTGCGGCATCGAAATGGCCCACAAGGATGGAAAGATTCCGTTTTTGAAACCCATTTCCTGCCATTTGTATCCCGTGCGGCTGAAAGACATGGCCTTGATGGAGATGGAAGCGATCAATTACGACCGATGGGACATTTGTAATGCCGCATGCAAGCTTGGAAGGCAGCTCAAGATGCCGGTGTACAAATTCTTGAAGGGTCCACTGACGCGTAAATTCGGCGAGGATTTTTATGCCAAAATGTGCGAGACCTTTGAGGCTTACGAGGCTGCCGAAAAAGAATGAGCCGTATGCGGATCAGTTGCGGTCGCGGCCACGGATACTCCCGTTGGTGACTGCATTGGGGTCAAAGGTCACGTAAAGTGTGAGCATCAAGCTTTGCATTTTGTCTTTTCCTTTGCGCAAGCCGATTTGACCCACATTGTCCAAGTAGTCAGATGTGGTTGGGCGGTAGGTGTATTCGAGGCCAAGGAGCAATATCGGATGAACGGGGACTTCAATGCCGGCACTCAAAGGAAATGCTGCAGTCATGGAGCCATAGGTTTCGCCTTCGTTGCGGGTTGCAAAATTGTCGATCAAATTGTTGCCTTCGCCGTCTTTGGGTGAATACCCCAACATACCTACACCTGCACTGATGTGCGGATGCACGGGTGCCTCACGCAGGAACCTTGCCTTCAAACGCAGGTCGAGGAAAAAAAAGGGAGTCTGCACGAATGTATTGGGTTGTACACCCTCCACCGGTTCCAAATCGCGATCCTGCGCCACAATTCGGCCAAAACCGACATTCAGTTGGGGCGAAAGCAATTTTTGGGAGGCGAATTGCAGCGAAAGGGCAGCGCCCGGTGAGAATCGTTCCCAAGAACCGCCCGTGCTGTTCAAGTCCCCGACATAAGTTGTGCCCTGCAATCCCATTCCCAGCCGCAATGGACTTTGCGGACCTTGCTGCGCCGACAGCAAGGCCATCATGCACATCATCACGGTGAGACTGATCAGCTTTTTCATTGATTCAAATATAAGGGTTCATCGGTCAGAAATGAAGTGCAAATCACTGCCCCTCCTTGAAATTCCTTCAGAAGACCAACCACTCCAACAAACCATAGATCGCAGCCGCGGCCAGAAAAATGAAGATATAGACAAACTCTTGGGCAAATCGCGGTTTTTTCTCGCGTTGCTCATCGTCTTCGGAAGGATCCATCAAACCCATAGTGCATACATTTTGGGATGTTTTAAGCCCAAGAATGGACAAATTTAGCCTTTCTCCATTCTTCATCCATTCGAATTTCTAAACCAAATCAGCGAATACTGCCTTTTTGAATTTCGAGTTACAAATCAGGTCCAATTCAACGGCTGACATTGAGGTGCTTAGTCCTTCGTTTTGCAGTTTTTCTCCCAGTAAGCACGGGCTTCCAGGTCACCCAATTCCGACGCCTGCAAAAAGTCGGCACAGGAGCCTGATTTGTCTTTCAAGTGCATTTTGGCAGCACCACGAAAGCGATAGGCCTCCGCAAAACCTGGATTCAGTCGAATCGACGTGCTGTATGCGGCAACGGCATCTGCAATGCGGTCCAGTTTTGCCAAGGCATGCCCCCTCAAAAAGTACATTTCGGGATGGTGGGGATTGAGCCGGATGGCCGCATCGTAATCGGCCAATGCCTTTTCAAATTCCCCCAACGTAGCAAACACGCCTGCACGATCCATCAAATATCCTGGCGCATTCACCTCCAAACCAATACATTTTCCAAGATCACGCAAGGCGGGATAATAATCCTTTTGCTCGATGAAGGTCAATGCACGGTTGTACCAAGCCGCGACAAATTCGGGAAAAATGCGAATCGCCTCTCCATAAGCCAACAAGGCGCCTTTGCGGTCGCCCAATTTCACCAGGCAATTGCCTCTCAGCAGGTAATTGTCGGGGTCTTCGGGCAACAAGGCGATGGCCAAATCCACATCGGCCAATGCTGCGGGATGGTCACCGAGCGCTCGCAATGAAAGCGCACGTGCATGCAGGAGGTCCGCATTGTCAGGGAGCAGGCCGATGGCGCGACCAAGGTCATGGACAGCCGTTTTGTGGTCACCGACCTCTGCAGCAATGATGCCGCGGTTGTACCAAGCCGTCGCATTGCTCGGTTGCTGTTGCAAAACCAAACTCAAATCCTGCAATGCAGCTTCGATTTGTCCTGCTTCATAAGCGGTCCAAAGCCCTTTGCTGCAGTTCTGTGACTGAAATCATGGCGCAAAGGTAGGGATTCCAATTTTATTGGCCCCAATTGCCTCCCGCGCAACAATTGGCGGAATGAGAATTTTGGTCCGTCGATTGGGTTACATTTCCTAAATTGTGGCATTCAACCCAACATGAAGGGCGCACCCACAGAACAAGAATTGCTGCAAGGCCTCCGATTAGGGCAGCCTGATGCTTTCAAGCGCCTTTATCAGCAGCATTATCCTATGGTGCGGTATTTGGTGGTGCAAAATTCGGGTTCCAATGAAGAGGCAGACGATGTCTTTCAAGATGGATTGTTGGTGTTGATCGGAAAACTGCGTTTACCCGAATTCCATTTGACTGCCTCCCTGAAGACTTATCTATATTCGGTGTGCAGGAATTTGTGGTTGAAGCGGTTGAAGGACAAGGGAAAGACCAAGTTGATCGATTTCGAAACGCCCGTTGAAGTTGTGGAAGATTCGCCGGAGGAATCCAATGAACCCATCCTTCAGAATTTGCGGGATTGCCTGGAAACGATTGGCGATTCCTGCCGCAAAATTCTGGAGCGATTCTATTATTTTAAGATGAGTATGGAAGAAATCGCTGCCGAATTGGGCTACACCAATGCGGAGAATGTGAAAAATCAGAAGTACAAATGCATTTTGCGTTTGCGTAAGCTCATGGTTGAGAAAGGGAATCAGCAGTAGATGGAATTGCAGGAACAAGATATCGTCCTGTTGGAAGCCTATCTCGCCGGAGAGTTGGAAGGGGAGGCTTTGCTTGATTGTGAAGCGCGATTGAAGCGCGAGCCGGAGCTTGCCGAGACCTTGGCGATGCTGCGCGCGATGCATACCGCCACGGCCCAAACGGCCAAGGTTGGACTGCAACAAGAAATGAAAGCTGCCAAAGCAGCGGCCCTTGCCGCAGGGATGGATACCTATACGCCATCCGTCAATGCGCCCAAAACCAGGAGTTTTCTCGGCAGTTTGATGCGTTTCCTGATCAAACTCGGCATCACTCTCGGTATCGGCTGGGCGGTATGGAAATTTGTGCTGCATGAAAAATGGCCGCCACAAATCGGGCAGACGACAATAAAAGTGGATTCAAGCACCACAAAAACGAGTACCAAAACCATCAGACGAGATACGATTCGCTCAAGCAAACGGGTGCCCAAGCAAAATGGGACACCCTCCGAAATACTTAAATAAGGGTCTTTCCTCGTTTCCTCCGTCACCACAAGCGATGGAGTTGCAGATTTTGTTGGGCTCATACATTTAAGGTTTGGATGGGTGCGTCAGGGCTTCTGAAATTTTGCAGCCTCCATTCGGAGAATTGTAAATTTTTTCTAATTTCGGATTCTCAATAATTCATTACCAAACTCAAAAACATGAAAAAATTTAAAACGTACGCGATGGTGTCTGTATTGGCGCTCGTGGCTTTCTTTATGATTGCCGCTCGTAGCACTGAATCCACCGAACCACAGCGTAAGGAGCAAGGTGTTGCCGTTCAGGGAAATCCCGGCAGCATCACAGCAAATGAAATGGCAGCTCCTGCTGTAGCCGACAAATCTTCGGAGATTGCTGGAACTGCAACCCAAACCATCAAGGTTCCTGTTGATCACAAAGCCTCCCTCAAGGAGAAAGTGGCTGCCAAGATTGTCGCTAAAATGGTCAAGAAAGAAATGCGCAAAGCCGAGATTGGCAAAACCACAGGCGGTAAAAGTCAATTGGTGGCTTTATTGCTTTGTTTTTTTCTTGGCGCACTTGGAATTCATAGATTCTATCTTGGATATACTGGTTTGGGAGTTCTCATGCTTCTAACAGGTGGCCTTTGTGGAATTCTTCTTCTGATTGACTTTATCCGAATCTGCGTAGGAGATTTAGGTCCAAAAGGCGGAGAATACGGAGAAACCCTTTAACTAAGGGTAAGTCTCTTTGTAGTTGAGAAAAATAGGACGTTACCTTGTAACTCCTATTTTTCTTTTGTATCCAATATCAGCAATAGATTCCGATGACGGAAAAGAAGAAACAACAAATTTCTGCAACTCAGGAAAAGAAGCCACGATACAATTGGAATACGCTCAAATGGTGGCTGGTCGCACAGATTATTCCTGCCTGTTTTGTGGTATTTGTTTCCTTCTACCTCCTACAGCACACAAGCATGCCCTTTGAGTTGGCGATTCCGATTTCTGTTGCTTGGGGTGCCTTGGGTGCGACCATCCATTATTTAAGCCTCAAACGCGGCATGAAATTCCGGATGATTTTCACGGCCCTGTTTGCTGTTTTGACGGTGGGAGCAGCCTTTGGCTTGGTGAGAATTTTCGGATATGATTTCTCCAAGCTCAAGGAATGCCCTGTTTGCGGGTTTGTCACGCTATCCGAATCTGGTGAAACCTGTCCGCTGTGTCGCGTCAGGTTTCAGCAAGCAGATGCTGATATTGAGGGTTATGCTTCTTTGGATGAGTACCTTCAGGCCGAGCAAATGATGTTTTTTCTCCCGGATAGCGGATCAAGCAAAGTTGATTTTTTCGGGCCCTGCAATTGCCCGGAGCATTTCCCGAAGTCGGCTACATGGAAGCCGTCGGTCACCGAAGAGGAAGTATTGGAAGTCCGAGCCATGACCTTGCCGGGCAAACCCTAGTCGCTTTCACTGAAGCAAGATTTTAGATCATTCTACAATTCCACGATTGTCGCATCCCAAACCACGAGGTAGCGATGATTGACCACACTCGCGTTCACAAATTTGGTTTTGCCCTGCTGCAATTCGCCGTGTTGCTCGTGAATGTGGCCAAAAACGTGGAGCATGGGCTGCACGCTTTCGACCTTTTTGATCAATTCTTCGCAGCCGACATTGGGGCCACGTTCGACTTTGTCCAAAATCCCAAACGGCGGACCGTGCGTGATGAGAATGTCGGTATCCTGCGGAATTAATTCCCAGTGTTGGGCGATTTCAGCACCGCGCTGCCGGTTGAATGCCCAATCATGGAACCACGGTTGCACCGGCGAACCCCAAATCTTCAACCCTTCGATTTCCGTACCGCTGTCGTTGAGATAGGTGACACCTTCTGGGATCAGTGATTCAAACAGTTCGGGATTCTTATCGGCCAAAAAGTCATGGTTGCCAGCGATGAGCACTTTGTGCGGATGCGGCTGACGGCCAAACCAGTCCAAAAAGGCCATTACTTCCCTTTGCAAACCTTGGCCGGAAAAGTCCCCGGCATGTATCAGAAGGTCGCCTTCGGGCAAACTCAGGGTATTGTGGAGGTTGTGGGTGTCAGAAATGAGAACAATGCGCATGGGTCAATTCAGTTTGGTAAATGTGCCGTAATGCGGTGGTTCGTGAGAACTTGTCACAAGGATCGAATATTGTCCTTCCGGCAATTGGCCGACCGAAAGCTTGATGGGGCTGTTCCCTAGGGTACGTTCGTGCAAAACGATTTTGCCCATGAGGTCACGGACTTGGATCTCCGCGTTTTTCAGGTTCGTTTTGCATTCGATCCAAACATATTCCGAAGTTGGGTTGGGCCAAAGGTGTACGGTTTTCGGGTCTTTAAGGCCTTCCACTGCGTTGGGGGTTCCCAGAAACATGACGCTGTTGCGGGAGTTTTCCTCATCGTCGCGAAACACGAGGTAGGCCGCCGTCGGGTCAAAGGCCCATTGAGGTTCACTCACCGTGTTGTTGTAAACCGATTGGCCGCCCAAAAATTGCCAGTTGCCCGCCACAAATTCGTAGGCGCGTGGTGGTCCGCCAGCTGCGTGATCCACACTTAGGACATAAGCAGTCCCGGCATGGCTGAGTCCCAGCGTTGCAATATCTCCAGTTGTGAATCCTGCCGTACCCATTTGTGTCCATGCGCCAAGGCTGAGTTGTTCTGCTGTGATCCCATCTGCTGTATCGCGTCGCAGCGTGACCATTCCCGTTCCGCTGCCGTCATAGAGCATTTGAAACGAGATGTATTCTTCGTCAGGTTGAGAAAAGGAGGGAAGATTTTGCCATAAGCCATTGACGCGGTGAAGAATTGCATGCGCAGTGGACATCAAAATCAGGGGCTCACCGAGATCATCCAATTCCATGTCGATCAACCTGCCCTCCAGCATTCCATGCGCAAGCCAATTGCCATTGACGGCCTTGGAGAAAATCAAGGTAGAGTCGGTCGGCCCCGCGCGGAATCCGGCGAGCCAGAGCCTACCGTCGGAAGCCACGCGCATTTGCAATCCTTGGATGTTTTGAATGCCGACGAGCCCAGGCATCCATTGCCAGCTGCCATTGTCAAACTGGTAGGTTGCCAAATCGGGTGCAATCGCAAGGCAGGCTGTGCCATCAGGCAAAAATGTCAAGGCGCAATCGTTCACCCCGTTGGTAGGGAGGCCTTGTGTTCCATGATTTTCCCATTCGCTGCCATCAAACCAATCCACAAATACCGCTCCCCCTGAAGTGTAGGCGAGGTACGGATTCCATTGCGGGGAAAGGGCGAGTGCTTGGCTGCTTACGGCATTGTCACTGATGAGTGGATTACCCAAAAACGCCCATTGTGCAGTGGCCCTATTTGCACCGAATGCGAAAAGGATCAAGAATGCAGCATGCACATTGATCAAATTCTGGAGCCGATGAATTATCGTGGACATTGGGTTAAAAATACGGCTTTTCAGCGAAATAGTGCTAGTTTTGAATCAGGTATTCAATTCAAAAGGGGAATGAGGAAATCGCACATTTCAGGCTGGGTGTTCTTGCTGATGCTGGGTTTGATGCAACAAACTTTGGCGCAAGACAGCCTGCGCATCATGGATTACAACCTCCTGCGTTACGGCGCGGCAGGAATTGGCTGTACACCGACTGGTGTTTCGGCACGGAATACATGGATTTCCGGCATTCTGAATCTGGCACGCCCCGATATATTTGGCGTCAATGAAATGGGCCCGGCGGCTGGCCCGACCAGCCCTTCGCATAACCTGCTCATCAACATCCTGCAGCCCATCAACCCAGCTTACCGGGCCGCGACCATTACCTTCAACGGGTTTCAGGACGTGACCAATATGATGTATTACAACAGCGACAAGCTCGGCCTTGCCCAGGAAGCTGTGATTCCAGAGCCGACCCTGAACTTGCGCGACATCAACTACTATAAGTTTTATTACAAGGGTCCCGGGCTCGCGCTGGGAGATACCACATTCATTGAGGTTGTTCAGGTACACCTCCATGCCTCCGATGCCAATACCCGCGCGGTGCAGGCGGAAGCCATCATGCATTTCCTTGACAGTCTCGCAAGGCCCGGCAATTTCATCGTACAGGGCGATTTTAATGGCGATGGTAGCACGGAGCAGGCCTTTCAGAACTTTGTCGCCCATCCCAATGCGGATTGCAAATTGAATGATCTGCTCGGTCTCACCGGCAATTGGCATGGCAATACGAACTGCCGCCCAGCGATGACCCAAGCCACGGACCCCAATCCCAACAATCCTTGCGGATCAGGAGGGGCTTTGGATGATCGTTTTGACCACATTCTTGTTTCCAACAGCATTTTCAACAATACGGACGATGTACGCTACATACCCGGATCCTATTGGGTGCTGGGCAATCCATACGCACCGAATGCGGCAGTTGGCAATACCGTGCTGAACTATATCAAGCTCATGAGCGACCACCATCCGTTGACGATTGACTTGGAGATTTCCAAGGCAGTTTCAAGGGCCGAGCCGCTTGCGGCTGTGGATGTGATGCGCTTGCGCGGCAACCCGGTCGACAGCAAGCTGCGACTCAAGTTGGCGCTAGGTGCATTCGAGGGACGATCCTTGAAGTTGGAAATGACAGGTATCGATGGTAAAGTACTCAAGGATTGGACCTTCGTCGGCCAAGGAAATGCACAGACGATGGAACTGGATATCGCTGAATATGCTGCAGGAGTATATTTCTTGAGGCTGTTGGGAGACGATGTCCTGCTCGATGTCGAAAAGGTGCTCGTCAACCAACATTGATGCGTACCATTCCAAAATTTGTGGCCCAAGGTTGGGCGTGAATATTTCGCTTTTTTTCTTTAGTTTGCTTTCAGTACAATTCTTCTGGTAAATGAAACGCCAATTCATAGTTTTTATAGGCTTGTTGTCGTTGGGTCTCGGACTCACCGCAACACAATTTTTGCGTTCGGATGATGCCCCGGCAGCACAATGGACCAAGGACACGCCCGTTGCAGATGTGCTGAAAGCATTGGGTGAACCTTATCCTGTTACCCATCCGGGTGAAGAATCCGCCGAATTGGCGCAAAAAGGCAAGGAAATTTTCCATACGGGAACTACCGTAGGGCCCGATGGGAAAAACATTCGCCTGCAAAGCCGCCACTTTGTTTGTAGCAACTGTCACAACTCCGCCAAGGAAGATCCGGATTTGCGGGTGAGCGACCCCGATGCCAGATTGGATTTCGTGCTGGCGAATCGTCTTTCCTTCCTTCCGGCCACCACCATGTACGGTACGGTCAATAAAAAGAGCTGGTACAATGGGGATTATCTCCGCAAATACGGCGACTTGGTGCGCCCGGCCTACAACAGTCTGGAATATGCGATCCACCTCTGTGCCACGGTTTGCAGCCAAGGCCGCGACTTCACCGATTGGGAAATGAAGGCCATGTTGGCCTATTATTGGTCCATTGATTACAAGTTGGGTGATTTGAACCTGACCGCCGAAGACTGGAAAAAATTGAAGGCATTCGAAGGCAAAGGTTCCGATCCCACCGCCGCTGAATGGCTCCGCAGCTTCTATCTTTCGGGCTCGCCCGCAACGTTTTTGGAAGCACCTGAGGACAAAAGCAAGGGTTACGAAATCAGCCGCAAGGCCGATGCCGAACGTGGAAAGCTCATTTACAACAACAGCTGTCTGATGTGCCACGACGAGCAGGGTCCGAGCAATTATCTGAAGCTGGACAATGGCGCTGTTTCGCTTGGCATGTTCCGTCAGCACTTGCGCAGCAAGGGCCACCTTTCTTTGTATGAAATCGTGCGCCATGGCACCTACGCCGACACGGGCCACCGCGCCTACATGCCCAACTACACCGCAGAGCGCCTGAGCAATGCGCAGGTCGAGGATTTGCGTGCCTACATCATGCAGGGAGATATCTGACATGGAAATGCGAGCAATTTCATTGCGGACGGCGTTTTTGGGAATGATGCTGGCGTTGTTGCTGAGCGGATGCGTGCATTCTTATCCGCATTCGACGCCGGAAAAGCTGGGCAAGACCGTGTTCAAGATCTTGCAAAAGCAAGATCAAGGTGGGTTTGTCGATGGTCATTCCGACAGAAAAGGATTTGGAAAGTTTCCTTGCAACCGCCGATATGCCCGAGGACGAATTGGCGGCTTTCAAGCAGGAAATGAAGCAAATCATTGCCGAATTTCAGGCATCGGCCGAGCAAGCCTTTCAAAAAGCAAGCGACATGGCCTCCAAAGAAGGCATCGTCCTGTCCAAAGCCAAAATCGGCGAGGTTTCATTCTCCAGCTGGCAAGGCCCTGACAATATGCTCGCCAACATCACCGTGAACTTCAAGTATGGCGATCAAAACCACACTTTGGTCATCGAGGACGCGGGCAAAGTGACAAGCGGCTGGGTTTTGGGCCGAAATGCATTTGAGCTTGCGCCACCACCTCCGCCGGCACTGCCACGATAATCCACTTGAAACACCGCCATGAACCAAACACCCCAAAACTACTTATTGCACAGCTTGCTGCTGTTGGCCCTTTTTGCTGCAATGGCAGGCTGCCGCAAAGTCGACGTCTCTGCGGACGTGATTTGCAAGGCACTTCCTGATAGCCCTGGATGGGGTTGGCGTTATTCGTTTGATACACCTGTTGTGGGTGGTGCCCGCTTCAATCCCAACAATCCGAATGAAATTGTAATCCTTGACTATACTTGGGTGCCCCATCGCACGTCGATTTGCATCTTGAACACTGCAACGGCTGCGCGTCGCTGCATTTATGAAGGCAACGTTGACGCAGTGCCGTCTTGGGGAAAAAATGGATGGATTCTGTTCGTGGAAGGGGCTGGAACAGTTTATCGAATTCATGAAAGCGGCGATAGTTTACAAGCCCTGACTTCCTCAGGGGCAAATTATGACCCTGTTTGGAACGTCGATGGCCTACGCTACGGCTTCAGGAGCAACGGCACCGGTACGAATTTGTATTATTTGTTTCATGAAGACGGCACGCCGATCGATACACTGATCAATTCTGGATTGGGCCAATCCTGGAACCATCCGACCTATTCGCCGGGCGCGTATTCGGCGCAACTTGTCCTTTGACGGATACGGAACGGGATTCCTTGATCATCCTCGAGTCCGAACCTGACAATGGGCAATCCGGCGGCGGGGCTGTGTTTGTGGATGACCATACCTTGGTTTTTGCCTATCCTTCGGGCATTTATGCGATGGACATCCAAACCCGGAAAAAGACCGTCTTGCGGGAAACCTGCAATTCCGTGTTGTACAAATTCCCTGATTATTCGCCGACCCTCAACAAGCTGATCTGGCTAAAAATCACCCTGACGCCGCTTTCATATTCGGAGATGCGCGTCACCCACGCGCTTGTGACAATGGATGCAGATGGGAATCATGAGGAGTTGGTGGGGTTGTAGGGGGCTTCAGATTTCGGCCGCCTTCGCATGGTTGAGTCTGGTGATCGACTTCCAGAAAGTCAGCAAAAGGAAAATTGTCCTCCTTCACACTCCCGTCCTCAAAATGAAAAAGCCGGCGAACCTTACTTTCTGCGGATCGGAAATGATGATTCCCCTCAAAGACGGTCTCGTAGCCAAGCTCTCCAAATACCAAAAGGCCGAGTTTGAAGCGGCGATTCGGAGCTGAAAATTCCATTCGTAAATCAAAACCGTCCATTCTTATAACACATTTGCAGCACCTGAAAGTGTGCGCTAACGTTGTTTCAGTTTTTATTTTAAACCTTCAAAGCGATTGAATATGAGAACTGTAAAAATCTTTTTGGTATTGTTGATGGTAGGCCTTTTGGGCGCACAGGTCAATGCGCAAGGCAATTCACAAAACAACAATGGCAATGTGAACGTTGCCCAAGTTGAAGTGATCGAGTACGCCCCCAACCAAGCGTACATCACCCTCAAACTCGTAGGTCAATTGGCGCCAGACGTCACCGAGGTAATCTACACAATCAAAGGAGACCGTATTATTGGCGGTGAACAAGAAATTCTCCTCGACCAGTCACGTTATTTGGATCCAGATCCAGAATGGCAAGTCGATTTCAATATCCTGCCCAAAACCACCAATGGCAATGGCAATGCTCATCAAGAAAACATGGTGGAGATTGAAATTTCAGCAAATGCACCCGGATATAGAGGACCCAAAGCGAAAATCGCAAGGCGTTTCAGGGAGCCAATTTACGGGCCTAGTAAGGGATTCTGAAGGAGGACATCATCACATGATCCCCATTTAAAATATCAAGGAGAGCTTTGGCTCTCCTTTTTTTGTAGTTGGACCCAGCCAGACAGACCTGCGGGATCGGATACGACCACTTTGTCAAAGTTGCTCCATGGGGCGGAGGGCTTTGGCCTTCGGTTTTCTGTTGGAAGCACTGCGGATTTCAAGGGTTGCGGTGCAAGGATTCATTCAAAGCCGAACATGGTTGTGTTCTAGTTTGGGTTTGGAAATCAAATCAATAGCCAAAATTGCTTCTCACGAACTCCCGAATTTTTGCCGTCAAAGGATTGCTTCAGTGTGAGATGGAGTGTGAGTGCGTCAGTGCTCCGTCGGGTGTTCATTCGTCGCTTCGCTCCTTTCTTAGACTGAAGAAGGCCATCGAGACAAAGTTCCAACCCATTGTGGGGTGATTTGAGCCGCACGATGGTTTTTGTGGAGGAAGTGAAACGGGGCCGCTTGATAGTACCTGACTGATTTACCAGCATTCACCTAAAATGCCTACCTTTCGGTATGGGCGAATACGTAAATTCAAAGCTGTGGATGACGGCAATCCTGTTGTTGGGAATGGGGCTTTCTGGATGCGAAGTTGAGACTTTTGCTAATGGCTCTGTGGTAGATTTTGATACGGGTGCGCCTATCGTGGGGGCACATGTGATGGAGATCGCGGTTTCCAAGGATTCGGGGGAGTTGCTTTGTGAAACCTACACGGATTCGAGCGGCAGTTTTTCCATGGATGCGGGTCTCTGTGGTTTCGGCTCTCGCAGAGTGACCCTACAGATCGTCGTCGAAAAAGACAGCTTCGCCTCGGTCATCGGTGTAAACAATTATGCAGCCCTCAATGTCCGCCTCAAACATCGTTGAGTAGCATGAAGACGTTCTTCACACGCCTTTTTCGTGGCCTTGGTCTGCTTTTTTCAGTGATTGCGATGTGCTCTCTTGCAGGCTGCGGTGAAACCGATGTATTCGTCGGTGGCAGAGTCTTGGATGCCGACACCGAGGCCCCGCTTGACAGCGCGCACGTAAGCCTCTACTACATTGACAAAAGAGAAGCCCGCTTAAATTTGGCGGAATACTCCGACAGTCTTGGACATTTTTTCCTTTATGATTTTGGACGTTTCGGCAATAATGAATTCTTCATCCTGGCTTCGAAGCCTGGGTATGTCTCCCAAAGCCTTGATGTGGGGACCTTTGATACGGATTTGGAGATCAGGCTTGATCCTGAGTGAGGGCGGCATGGAGCAATGAGAAAACAAAGAGGAATGCGCCCACAAGGAATTGTCCTGCTGCTGAAAATCGTAGCCAAGGATGGTATGGAGTGGCGGATGAAGGACCTTCCTGGCTGAGCTGATGATCAGCTCAAGCGAAGCCACAGAGTCCATTGAGCGCAGCGTAACTGCGGGCCTGAGTAGTGACGGTAAAAAGCATATGATGAAAGGTGCTCTGAAGGAGTTCCTTGTCCACGGTATCCGTTATATGTTTCCGGTCCGTGCTAGGGATATGGTGCGTGGGATGGCGAACTCGCATTCTGCGCCGCCCCTCATCGACCATATTGTTGCCGACGTGAAGTAGGTCTGGCCTTATCCAGAAGGAGAGGACTAGGCCCTTTGATATACAATAAGTTTCTCGAAGTCGAACATGGTTGTGTTCTAGTTTGGGTTTGGAAATCAAATCAATAGCCAAAATTGCTTCTCACGAACTCCCGAATTTTTGCCGTCAAAGGATTGCTTCAGTGTGAGATGGAGTGTGAGTGCGTCAGTGCTCCGTCGGGTGTTCATTCGTCGCTTCGCTCCTCACTCACACTCCGCCCTCACACTGAAAAAGCCGGCGGAGCCGGCTTTTAGTAGCGGGGACAGGACTCGAACCTGCGTCCGCCTTCGGCGGAGCGGAAACATTCAATAGTGTTTAAGGTGTCGGCTGCAACGACGAAGCCTTGCCGTATGACGTTGTGTCGGGTTGAGAAGGGTTTACGGAATTGGGGTCGAGGCTCGATTTGTAAACCAGCTGGTTTCTAGGGAAGGCTAACCACTACTGTTGCAGGAGAATTTTTTCACTGAAAAACATCGACACGATTTGGTATGTTTACCTGATACAAAAAGGCAGTATAGTTCAATGGAGTCCCGAAAGACACTAAGAAGGCCGGCAAATTGGCAAGACTTTGAAAGTTTATGCAAAAAACTTTGGGGAGAGATTTGGAAATGTCCAGAAATCCAACAGCATGGTCGTCTGGGGCAAGAGCAATTTGGGGTAGATATTTTTGGCATACCAAAAGGAGAAGATGGATACTTTGGCATCCAATGCAAAGGAAAAAGCGAATACTCCCACAACCAATTCTCAGAAGAAGAGGTCATTACTGAAATCGAGAAAGCAAAGACCTTTGAACCAAAACTTAAGAAGTTCTACCTTGCCACGACCGCACCGAATGACAGCAAGATCCAGGCAATTATTCGGCGCATCGATCTGGAACATCGGGCACAGGGCCTATTTGAAGTTCACTTGTTTGCTTGGGAAGCAATTGTCGATTTGATCGATGAAAACAAAACCACCCACGATTGGTATGTAAAGAGTCAAAATTATAAAGCCAGCAGGGAGGTGACAGTGACCTTTGATAACGACCAAATAGAGATCGTATGCAAACCTTGGTTCGAAGCAACAACAGACAAAATCAACGAAGATGATTGGGAAAGGAACTATCCGCCACCAATTGCCCCAGTTGACTTGTCAAACCTTAGATTAGGTGAAAGCCCGTTTGGACACATGGATTTAGGTCGCCGCGGGGCCTATGACGTCTACGTAAATCGTAGCTTCTATCCATTCTGCTTAAAAGTCTTCAATTCTGGAGAAGAACCAATCGTGGACTATAAATTAGAAATTTGCTTCGATCCCTCCATCCAGAGTTTAGCTAAAGGAAATGAGAAGGGATTTTTTTCAATTTTCGCCAATGCAGGATTCCAAGAGATTCGATTGTCAGAAGGAGGAAAGGCAAAGATTGTTCCCGAAGAAGAAACGTTAGTTCCTGGTGACAGCTTTATATCTAATTCTATTTACCTCAAACCTTTTCCGCGAAAGGGACTCGTATTACTGAAATGGAAACTTCTTTCACAAGATTTTCGTTCCGAAGGCGAATTGAACCTGTTAATTCATCCGGAAATAATAAGTTATGCATTGAATGAGGAATCTGAGAATAGAATGGAGGAAAGTCTAACGCCAATTGGGTTCAAAGATTATATTGCCAAAATTTGAGTGTTACTTTCGGTTGTTTCATTTAGATACTGCCAATCCCTGCACGCTAATTAACATTGTTTAGCAAGCAAAAACATAAGAATCATTCGCAACTGATTTCAAACGGCCCCCACCCAAAAGTAAAAAGCAAAGCGATCAGACAATTGTTAGCCTTACGTCTTCTTTTGATTACCTCAAATCAAGTTGTCATGGATTTTGGGGGTTGGTACATCGATAGTCCACAGCTTCAAAAGTAACGAAGTGCTTGAGGAGTTTGAATGAGAGCCACTAAAAGTTTTGGTTTTTTGCACGGCTTTTGCCGAGTGGTAATTTGTTGGGAGCAGTCGCAATGCCTAGCCGCCCCATCGAGACTTCGGTAGGGCGGCTGAGTATTTCTTGCCAACAATGGAAAATTTTCAATTGAAAGGACCAGGTCCACCAGCAAGTTTGTTCCTCATAAAAGATAGAACGGAATGCGCTTTGCAGTACTGATAGGTGAAGCATAGTAACACTTCATATCTAAATTTAAGTACTGTGTCTATATCAAATATGCCAGTTCAACTTTTAGAACAGGCAAAGCGGTAATCTACTTACCCTTTTTTGCCCTTACTGAAGCCTCTGTTATAGGCATCGTTTTGAGCTCTTTTTCTGTCCCGAGTCGACTTCGAATCAAATATGTTCGAAATTGCACTATTGGCATTAGTTGGTGGTTTTCTCTTTCCACCTTCTGAACCAGTCTTTTCCCCGTCATTAAAAGCCTTTCCTGCCATAATCGTAATTATTTAAAGGGTGAATTTGTCATGAATACGACAATGGAAACATAAAGTTTCACGTGCTGGCAAGAATTTAGACGAATTCGCTACAGTCGCCGCAAAGAATGCAAATCATTCAAAAACCGCTTTCCATGACAGAGTTAAACGAATCTATTTTTTTAGGTAATGGTGGAAAATACGAGGTTAGGGCATTGGAAAAGTTATTTGTGCGAACCCGGTAATTTGTCTTGACGGTTATATCACGTAATTACTCGAATCACCAAATCAATGTAGTTGATGCGGGCAAAGGTCTCAAGGAGTTTCTGTCGAAATTGGCAACGACATGAGGGTAATCCCGCCTTAGCGCGCGCTAGCCACAAAGCAAAAGACAAACTTCCGATGCAGACCGGAGATTTTCAATCGGTGTCGACAAAATCCTTGAACGTTCGTCGGCAACCAATTGGAATTTTCCGAAACCAAATCGACCGAGTCAGTCCACTTACTGCGATCGATAGATCATGATAGGACCTCAAGTATGGAACTTCTGGCAATGACGTAAAAGTTCCGACGGTCCCTAGGTGTGAAACGGCCAGTGCCTTCAGCAATGTTTAACGGGATACTGAGTGCAGCTCTGCGTAGTTGGTCACGCGTAACACTGTCAATTTTGGGGTTGCTACGTAGCCAATTGACAATTTCCTTGTGGAATGCTTTAGCTTTCTGGTAAACGGTGAGTTTTTCGAAGTCGAACATGGTTGTGTTCTAGTTTGGGTTTGGAAATCAAATCAATAGCCCAAACTGCTTCTCACGAACTCTCGAATTTTTGCCGTCAAAGGATTGCTTCAGTGTGAGATGGAGTGTGAGTGCGTCAGTGCTCTGTCGGGTGTTCATTCGTCGCTTCGCTCCTCACTCACACTCCGCCCTCACACTGAAAAAGCCGGCGGAGCCGGCTTTTAGTAGCGGGGACAGGACTCGAACCTGCGACCTCCGGGTTATGAGCCCGACGAGCTACCATCTGCTCTACCCCGCAATATATTTTTACAAATTTTGGCGAATGGTGCCGCCAAATTTTATCAATGCTCAATGAACTTTCCCTGTTTGGGGATGCAAAGATGCAGGGAGTTTTTGCTTTTTGCAAGTCCTCCGGTTAAAAAATGAGAAATATTTTTTCCGGCAGCTGGTTTCAGCAGATGATTGAAATTGCACTAATTAGTTAAGGCCCTCAAGACCAGTAGAATATCTTCTTTTTGTCCCAGCCGTAGTCCAAGAAGCCGCCCAAAGTAATCCTTTCCCGGGTGCCGAGGACTTCCTCGACGCGGTGCCAGATTTGGCCGCCTGCAAACAAAATCAGGTCCCCTTTCTTGGGATCGATGATCTGCACTTCCTCCCCATCGATGTACCGGATACTACCGTCGGCCATGATCACTTCCTTGTTCTCATGGTTGCTCTTCTTGGTCTGACCCTTTTCCCATTCGAAGTCATACAGGGTCAATTCCCCGCCGCTTTCAGGCTCCTGCAACATGAAAAAGAAGCTCAATTGATCGTAAACGTCGGTTTGGGTCTCGAGGTGATTGAAAAATTTCTGCCAAGCCGTCTGGAAATAATTCGCGCAGTGGATGCTGATATTGCCCTCGCCGTTACCGTAGTAGGCCCGGTAGGTGCAGTTGGCATACTGACCTTCGTTGTCATATCCCTTCGGAATGGCCATCGGGAGACCGTTGGAAAATGCTGTGAGCCATTTTTCGACGAGTGCCGTTGTGTCGACTCCGAGGTAGTCTTTGGAATTGTGGTAAAACTTCTCGCTGATCTCGAAGTAGGATTTCATGCGCTTCATCCCTTCTTCCTCGCCATTCCGGAAAGCTTGACCGATTTGAGCAGCAAAGATCGGAGGAAATGACCACCCAACCGGCATCATCACCTTGATGTCCTGCGGCAACTTTGCGGCGGCTGCATTGATCTGATCGACAACATCTTCAGGAATCGCGCCCCGGACGCAGATACCATCGTATTTGCGTGATTGCAGGTCAGCAATCGCATTTTCATAGCCGGTAAGATCACTTGCCTCGACGAGGCGGAAGTCATACAACTGTTTGCCGCGGATGCGTCCGCCGCTCCGCACTGCCATATCTGTTCCTGAAGCGTCCATTGATTGAGGGGATTAATTCTAGATCCAAGGTAATGCAGCTCGGGGAATTTTCAAAATTTGCTGAAACGGCGTCGCCAGGCTTCAAAGTCGAGAAATTGCATCGTGATCGGAGAATCCCCATCCAGCAAAGTTTGTCGCATTCGTCGACGACGGTAAACATACCGGCGCCACGTTCCGGGGTCGGCTGTATACTGGTCCAATGCATTTTGGTATTTGGGCTTCAAGGCGATCTTCGGATCCGTCCCCGCAGTCATCTTCGGCAACGCACTGTCTGGGCGATGCGTCAGCGGCGAATTGGAAGGGATATGTGCGAGTGAAGTCAGGCAATCGCGGAAAATGACATTGTAAAGCTGATAGTCGGCAAGCATTTCGAAAGGAATCGCCAACAAAGCCTGCAAAAAGCGGCTGTCCCAAAAGGGTGAAAATCCTTGGTTGATGATTTCGAAGGGTTGTAGCCACGTGCCGCGTGATCCGTTGTAAATGTTGGTAAACGTGCCGCGGTAAAATTGCTGCATCTGGAATTGCAGCATACGGTTTTCGGAGGTCATTTCATTCAAAACCGTGCGGTAATGGTCAAACGGGTGACGCTTCAACTTTCGTCGAAACCACCAAGAGAATATCCCGCGGAGTTTGGCATCCACTTCCTCAAAGGTCAGTTCCTTCCGAATCGGTGCTGCCTTGGCGCAAAATCCGCCGAGAAATTCGCCGCCGTGCCAGCCGCCGATGATTTTTGCGGTGCGAATGTACTGGGATTCGTCAAAATAGTCCTGTCCAAAGTCGCGCTCGGAAAAGGCAATTTCGAGGATTTCATGTTGAAGGCCAAGGTGGCTTACCAAAGCCGTTGCGCCAATAAGATCTTTGTCTTCTGAAGCCTCCAGAATCGAAAGCTTGCTCGTCAAAAATTTTGTTGCAGCGAGCTGCTCAGGGGTCATGCAACTCAAAATCAGGCGCGAATCCGCACCGGCTGACAAAAGGCAATTGACATTTGTAAGTTGCGTGAAGAGTTGCTGAACAATGGTTTTCAAAACTTCCGAAATGCGTTTGGCATGCTCCTCGATGCTGGATACGCGATCGATCGCGATCTTGGGTTGCCAATACGCGGCCTTTTGGACCGTCGCGTTTGAAATCACCCAATTTGCTGCGCAGGGTAAATTGGAAATGCCTTCGATCAGTGTTTCGTCACCCAAGGTGGTGCCCAAACAAAAATAGTCGGTGACAGCTTCCTTATTCACCGAAAACCGGAATCCTTGCAAGTGAAGCAGCGGGGCAATCTCATTGCAAAACACGACGTATTCTTCCGTGGCACAGACAAATAGCGGACGCATTCCAAATTTGTCATTGACCAGTGTAAGCTGATGCGAATCGGGGTCGTAGATGGCAGCGCAGAATGCGCCATCCAATTGGGGAAGGCAAGCAGGACCAAGCCGTGTCCATGCAGCGCCAAAGCCATCGGCGGGAGGAGAGGTGACCTGACCATTTTCCACGACCGAACCGATAAATCCGATCAGTTGATTTCCCGGACCATTGGAGGCAAATGCAGTCTCGTCCTGCAATTCATTGACGGAGAGTAAAATAAATCCGGGGAAATCTCGTCGGTGCAGGTATGTGCTGTAATGCGAAAATGCATCGACCATTGGTTGGACAGCTTCCGCTGAAATGCGATTGCTGCGATGGTAGATTCCCAAAATTAGTGACATCTCGTTCCCCTCAAAAGTTATGGCCCCAAATTGCATTCCTTGCGGACTTTTTCCTAATTTCAGCAGAATGCGCATCATTTTTCAAAAGGGAATCGACGGTCCGGATGTCTTGACTTGCCATCGCAAGGACGACAGTATTTGTGAGACGGTTTTGTCCTATGGCAGTGCCTACCACGACCTTGCGCATTTTGTCGTCGAATCGAAACTGGTACTTACCGAGGGGATTTGGGGCAAAATTTCGGAGGGTTACTCATTCGACGAATATAACCTCCCCAATGAAACAAGACCCTTCCCAATCAGCCCGCAAGGCTATCAAGCCGAATTTCTCGCGACCTTGGTCCAAAGCGCCGTTCCGACGGGCGAAATTTCAGAATTCTACGTGCAGATGTTGCGCGATGCTGCCACCACTTCGGGGATTCCCTTTCCGGAGTTGCCTGCACCGTCAATCCTGAGCGAATTGATCGCCCAAGCCAAAGTCCTGACCCAACAATGGGAAGCCCTGAAACCCGGAGATTTCCTCGAACTAAAGTTCTGAAACAAGATTATTCGATCACAATTCGCAGAGCGCCAGTTCCTTGTTTGCCTTCTGCCCTGACGACGTACATTCCGGCAGGCAATTTCCCGAGGTCCAAGCGCAGCCTGTTGTCTCCAGCTTGCAGATGCCAATCTTTTGCCTGCATCACTTCCTTGCCTTGGAGGTCGGTGATCAACAGGTTGACCAAGTCCGGCTTTCCGACGTGCAAGTAAATCTCGATTTTGTCCCGCGTCGGATTGGGGACTGCTTCGAGTTGATATGTGCGCAAAGGAGTGCTTATGGCGCTGCTGTTATTGAGTGGAAACGAGACCTTCCAGAGGTTGGAGCGTCCGCCGCCACGCTGCTCGATGACATAAACATCGTTGCCGACTTGCACGGCATCAACGGGAAGGTAAAATCCGGCGATGATGCGTCGCGAAGTCATGACATATTCGCCCAGACCCTGATTCCATGAAATATCCAGCTTGAGCATGTCTTCGCAGGGATCGACAAAGGGTCCCGGTGTGCCCCACGGCGCGATCGGGCTCATTCCGGTGCTGTCTCCGCCGGGCATGTAGCTGAGCACCAATCCTGCTCCTGCAAAATCACCGTCAAACAAGCTGTCCCGGTCGATGATCAATCCGAGGGGAGAACGGTGCGCGGTAAAGCTGCGCAGATTGCCGCCGATGTCAAATGCGTTTTGAACAAGGCCCGTGATACTGTCGCGGTAATAAATCGCGCTTGGCCCCAAGTTGAGTATCGGGTCCTGCAGAATCGTGTTGGGCGGAGCAGGAAAGGTCGGATCGGCAGCGAAAATACCGTCGAGATAACCTCCGCAAAGGTGATTGACCAGCGGATCTTGGTTCACATCGTAATTGGGATTCATCAGCGGGTTCCAGTGGTCACCCATTTTCCAGGGAAAGCCATAGTGTTTGCCTTGTTGGAGCCAATTGAGTTCCTCGGGATCGTCGCGTTCGCCGCTGTTGTCGATGGCAAACAATTCGCCCGCAGCATTCCAGTCCATGTCGTAGGCGTTGCGCAGCCCCCAGCAAAAGACGTAGCCGCTGCTGTCAAGGGCCAATGAATCGGAAGGGAGCGTGAGGCCAACGGTGTTGACGGGGATCTTGTAAAGTCTTGAATTGTAGGCGCCTTCGCGGCGACCGGGATGGAAACCATTGTCATCAAAAATTTCGCCGGTCATCGTGCGGGCACCGCTCGCCCAATACAGGAAGAGACCTTGCGGGTCGGTCATCACGCTTGTGAACGGGTGCTTGCTTGCAGGATGCGGTTGTGTTTGCACGACCGTGGTCCAGATGCGGCTGCCATTGGGTTGCAAGGTCCCCTTGCTGATGCGCGCGGTGACGTAGCCGGGCGTTGCGTTTGTGTTCCCGCTCAGGTACAAGACGCTGTCGCGAAAATGCAAACCCTGCGGATGCGTGATGCCATGGTCTGCAAAGACCGCGACGCGTGCTTCGGTAGCTTGCTGCCCCGTCGGCATCGAAATTTCATAAATATCTCCGCCCGGAAGACAATAAAACAGATGTCCCGAAACAGCATCCCAAGCCATTTTGTTGGGTCCTGAATGCGTCACCATCACTGAATCGATCTGGAATCCGGGTTCCAAAGGGTAGGGGGATTGGGCATGCAGCATCCCAAATCGGAGAATGCAGGAAATCAAGCAGGCAAAAGCAAGGTGTGTTTTCGGTGGAAATTGCATTTTCAATGATGTTAAGAACAAAATAGGGAAATTTTTGATTGGGAATGCTTTTTCGCGTTTGATTTCCTTCGGTTTTTGCTTCCAGAATGGACGGCCTTGCATCATCGAAAGGTGCATTTCCAATTACCCGGAGGTCAATTGTTCATTCCCCGATGCACCCTCTCTTTCCGTTGTGGTCCTTGAGAAAATCATCGGATGGGTGCTGCCTTGCGCGCGATCGTAGCTTTATCTGGCCTTGCTGCTCGTCTCGTTGATCAAGCATTGGGGAACAGGTTGGGTGTATTCTTTGCAAAAGAAACTTCCCAAATTGTGAAGGGACACCGTGGACGAATGCGTGAAGAGGACAACTCTGGCTCATGGAGGGCTCGTTTTTCCATTCAGGCAGCCATACAAACCGTTGGCACTTCGCCCTTTGCGGCATGTTAGAAATTTTGTATTTTAGCGAAGTTTCGTCAGCAAGTTTCACCCTCCAGCCCTCGTTGCACTGGATCAATACGGAAGAAAATGAAAAGGTCACTCATGGTGATGTTGTTGGTTTTGGGAGCCTCCACACACCTCATCAGCCAGAATCTGGTCAACAATTACAGCCTCGAAAACTATTCGAGCTGCCCAAATGGTGCCTCCGCCATCCCGCAGGCCATTTCTTGGAATGCGGCAAAAAATTCCCCGGAATACCTGCATTCCTGCTCATCTGGAATCTATTCCGATACTCCCACCAATTATTTCGGGTATCAGGTTCCGGCTCATGGGCAGGCGTATGGAGGCGGATTGTTTTACGGATCGTTCCTCAGTAGCTACCTCGCCGACCTGCGTGAATATTTTTACGTCACACTCAGCAGCCCGATGGTCGTGGGACAAACCTATTATGTCCAGTTCAAAATCAACTTGGTTGACAATTCGCCTTATGCGATCAACAGGGCTGGTGTACAGTTTGTCACGAGCTACAACAGCAACTATCCGTTTCAGAACAATGCGCATGTGTACACCAACACTGTCATCAGCGACAAGACCAATTGGACGACCGTCTTTGGGACTTTTGTACCCACGGTTGCCTATACCGCGCTCAACATCGGCAACTTTTTCACTGATGCCAACTGCACCGTGCAGTTTGTAGGTACCTCCGTTTCGATCGGGTATCACAGTTATTGCTTCATCGATGAATGTTATGTAAGTACCGTTCCGCCGGTAGTGCTCAATGTAAAATGGAACCGAGCAGAAGTCGATGTTGCGGGAAATATCGCCAACCTGACCTGGGATTTCGAAGGAGAAGATGTCGATTTTTACCAGTTGGAGCATTCTGACGATGGACATGATTTTGCCGAGGGACAAAAGATCAAAGCGATTGAGGGCCAGCAGCTTTATGCGCAAAAGGACACCCTTCACAGCCACATGCCGACTTCTTTTTACAGAATTAGGGCGGTGATGAAGGATGGCAATACCCACCTTTCACAGGTCATCGAGGCCAAACGCTTTGAGGCCGGAATTGACTTCCTGCTTGCCTACCCTTCACCCGTCAAGCAAGATGAACTCCTCACGGTAGAATACAATTCCACGACGGGGCAGGCCGCAGAAGTTCAAATCATCGGCATTGACGGGAGATTGGCCCGCACAGAAATATTCCCGGAAACCGACCCTGGTCACCACGAGTTGAAGCTCTCCGATGACAGGCCTTGCTGCCGGTGCCTATATCCTCAAAGCCGGTTCGCTCACCCGCAAATTCATGGTCGCCGAATAGGCCTTGTCCGCATTGAGGCACCTGAAAAATCTTTGAGAGAATTCGCTTGAAGGCAAACGGGATTCCATTTGTCATCCAAGGCCTTTTCCCTAGATTTGCCCTTCGAAAATTCATTTATATCATCCCACACCCAATACACGATTTCATTTATGGGTCTTTTTAGCAACATGTTTGGAGGCGGTCAAGACAAGCCCGTTTCCTTCAATCGCCAGGAGGCATTCACCGGCTTTTTGCTCGCCGTGATTGCTGCCGATGGCGTCATCACCAGCGAAGAAATCCTGGATTTCTATTCCGCGGTGAACAAAGCTCAGATCATGGAAAACGTCTCGCAAGATGCGTTCAAAAAGATCATCCAAAAGTGCATGGACGTCTTGAAGAAGAAGGGATTCGAAGAATTGCTGCAATTGAGCGCACTCGGAACCACTCCGGATACAGCCAAGGGTGTCTTTGCCTATGCCTGCGACCTCGTATTCAGCGACAGCAATGTGGATCCCACCGAAGCCAAGATGCTCGACCGTATCAAGGACTTGCTCAAGATCGACGATGATTTTGCAGCCAAGGCAGGCCGCGTCGCCAAAGCAAAAGCTTCCGTTTAATCATTTCCCATCCCAAAAAGCAGAAGACTATGAGTTTCATGGATAGTATTTTGAGCGGAGGCGGCAGGTCCGACGAGTTCAATCGCCAAGAAGGATACGTTGGCATCCTCCTTTCGATCATTTTGGCCGACGGCCACATTTCCAAGGAGGAAGTGATCGATTTTCATTCCGCCATCAAGAAGGCCACCATTTTGAAGGGCGCCTCCTCCGAATATCTGAGCAAGTGCATTGACAAGTGTTTGCGCGTGCACGACACCAAAGGCATGGACGAGCTCATCCGCCTGAGTGCCGAAGGTCTTTCCAATGACATCTACGAAGGCGTCTTTGCGACCGCCTGCGACATGGTGTTTTCCGATGGCAGTGTTGATCCCAAGGAGATCGCCGTCATGGACAAGATCAAAGCCTATTTGAAAATCAACGATCAGTTCGCCCGCGATTGCGCCGAAGTTTTCAAGGCAAAATCGTCCGTTTGATCGGAGTTCCATTCGGATCCGATTACGGATTTCGAAAACAATAAAAAGCATGCGCCTACCTTGTTGAAGGGTAGGCGCATTGCTTTGGAACAAGCGTCTGCCTTGCCGGTTCCCGAAAAATGCTGCTTACAAAATGGGCCTGCTACTGCTTCCGCAATTTCTTGATGTCTTTTTTGGTGACGACGTAGGCGCCGCGTTCCGGGTCGAAGGATAGTTGGTCCAAGGCAACATTTCTGAAGCCCATTTTCCGGTGCTTGCCTTTGACGAATTGCGCAAACAGCTTCAGCGTCGCGGGATTTTCGTCGGTATATTCCAATTGCCAGGAGCCATCGACCTGCAACTTGGCGGATTGATTCATCGGCATTTTGGCTGCTTTCCCCCGCAAATAATTGACTTTGAGGCCATCGAAAAAGATCTTGGCCGGATGCACCGTGTAGCAACCGGCCCCAAAGCCGAGGTCGAGCGAATTACATTCCGTCGTACCCGACAACGAAACCAGAAAATAATAGCTGCTGTCTAGCGGCGTGGCGGTATAGACATAATCCTTTTCGTCGCGATCTGCTTTGGCGGCATTCACTTGCTTGTCTTCGAATACCAACTGATCCAACGGACAGCGGAAATTTTCCGCGACCTCGATTTTGTGCTGGAAAGCATCGCGGTTGGGGCATTTGACGATGTAATCTCCTTTCCGAAAACCGCAAATGAAAGACATTCTAGCCACTGTAGAATCCACCTTTACGGCTTCCAATGGTTCGCCCTTCCGTAAGACAATCATGAAGACCTGTTTGGGTTTGCCGTCTTGGGTGGTCATTTCTTTGTATTGGACGCTGAGTCCGTTGCGGAGGGTAATGGGCTTCGGACTTAGTCCGATGACATCGAGGTTGGTCGTGCGATAGGGCAGGCCGATGATCTCGACCCTGCGGTTTTTGGTGCGGTTGATGGCGTTGGTGTTGGGAACCAAGGGTTTGGTTTCGCCCCAAGCTTGCAGCAGCAGTTGGCTCGGTGCGACACCTTTTCCCAAGAGATATTCGGCGACCATGGTGGCGCGCGTGCGGCTTTGGTTGAGGTTGGTGACATTGTCGCCGAGGTCGTCGGCGTGTCCGGCGACAATCATTTGCCCTTGCGCAAAATGTGTCTCGAGAAAAATGTCGATCAAGCTTTGCTGGAATCCCGAGATTCCCGTTTGCCCATTGTCAAAATAAACGCGCAGCGTGTCCATTTCGGCGGCTTGCAGGCCGCAACAGGAAAATGTCAGTGCCAAAATCAGGTAGACTATTTTTTTCATTGTCGCAGAATATGAGTGGTCAAAGGAGTTGCATTGGAGCGGAATTCAGTATTTTTAGGCCTCATGCTTCAAAATCATTGCATCCAACTGAAAGTACGAGTTCAAGACAGAATTTGCTCAAAGACCATTCGATGGTATGCCGGGTTGCGTCTCCTGTTAATCTTTTTTTTCATCCCGCAATCAATTGACGCACAGGCTTCGGATTGCTGGATTCCCGTTACTGCGCACGGGTTGCATGGCTTCATCGATGCAAATGGCGAACCTCACTTTCCGTTTGGCCCCCTACACCTTGTGAATCTCGGGAACGGCCTGATTGCCGCCAATGAGCGGGAGTCGGTACAATACTGGGAGCGAAGACCGGAACGTATTTGTCCAATTTTCCCCTATGGGCGCTCTGGGATTTTGGATACCACCGGAAAATGGTTCGTACAACCTGCGAGTGACCATATCGGTGATTTTGGGCATGGTATTTATTGGCTATGCAACGGAGGCAAGGTTGCAAAGTATTGCATGGAACCCCACCACGTGGAAGGCGGGCGGTATTCGCTGATCAATCGCAACGGTATCTTGGTCGACAGTTTGGATGACATTGCATTGGGATTCGTCAACGGACATACCCCCGTTTACAAAGATGAACGAATCGCTTTGATGGACTCCACCGGTAAGCTGGTGACTGGATTTGTTTTTGATAAAGTGATTGCCAATCGGCGGTATTCCATGGAGGAAAGGGAAGGCTTGCCAGACTTGAGATTGTGGAAACTGGCCCTGCGGAGAGATGGACACTGGGTCAGTTTGATGCCTGATGGGCGTCTATTGCCACTGGATTGGCCTGCCCAACTGGAAATGGAGGACTGGCCGATCGGTTGGCGGAAGCAAGCCTCCAATTGGATTTCGCGGTACATGCCACCGATGTTGCCCTGTCGGGAAAGTCCTGAGGACCATCGGAATGGCCACTTGATTCCCAAAGACCTGTCCTATGCCGAGAACTTTCCCTCCGAATTGCATTTGGAAGAAATCTGCGCCGAAATTCGCGCCAAGGCGCTCGCCAGCATAGGGCTTGAGGTACGTGTGCGCGGAAAAAAGCAGGCCTTGGCGATCATCAACGGCAAACGGTTGACGGATTTTGGCACAGATCATTATGAGCTTGCCAATGGTGAAACGGTATTGGTGCGTCACCTCGTAGCTTTTTCTGCAAATGGAAAAAATCAATCTCAACCCATTGAAAATGAGGTTTGGGACGGTTTTTCTACCATGGAGCCAACCATCCAACTGGGATTGCTCGACCGGAACGGCAAGACAATTGTTCCCACCAGGTTTAGCGACATCGATGTGATTCCCGAGCTGGATTTCATCTATGCACGCAATGCGCGAGGAAACACCTGTTACACCCTGCATGGCGAAGTTTTCGCGATTTCGGCGGAGCCCCTCTATTTTGAAAGCGTAGGGAACGGTTGTTTGAGCTACAAGACAGGCGACATCTTTGTCGTGATGGACAGTCTGCACAATGTATTGGTGCGGGATACATTCGGGCCCTCGGAATGCGAAATCCAAGACGGTTGGCTCTGGTATCGATGGCGTTTTGACGGCGGGTACTATGGACGGCAAATTGAAGGAGACAGTGTCGTTGGGCCGGTCTTCGGCGACGGTAACCCGGCGATCATCTACAAATTCCTGCAAGCGCATCCGGAATATGACTGTGACAGCTGCGAATTGAAGCATTTGGAAAACGGCCAATGGCGCTTTGGCAAAATTGATGTTTGGGGACTTTGCGATGCCAACGGCAAGGTGCTGCTACCGAGGGAATACGAATCGATTTCACCCATTGGGGATCTGGTTTGGGTAAAGAAAAATGGCCTTGAAGGATTGAATTCCAGTACCGGGAAAGTGATTTTTCCAGCGGAATTTGTTGAAATTCAGCCCGTAGACTGTGGATTCTTCCGCTGTCGAAAATCGATTGATGGCCAGATGACGCAATCCATCGTCAATCTTGAAGGAAACTACATCTGGAAATGGACGGCAGAATGAAGTTTGGACCCGTTTTTCTGGTATTGGTTTGCCTATTGGCAATGACTTTCTTGGGATGTAGCACGACAATCCAAGACACGGAGAACGAATCCGAGAAGATCAGCGAATTGGATTCGGTAAATGACCGAAAAGACACATTGTCGATTCGCCAGCAAATCGCGCAATTAGATACCCAACTCACCCAACTCAAAACGAAGTTTCAAATTCGGCAGAAAAACTTGCCTGTAGCGTCCTATTACCACCAAAACTGGAACTACCGCTACTATGTCCAAGACAATGCCTTGATGGCCGGTGTCGACGAAAACGGTATTTTCTTTTTGATCGATTCCTACAATTGCAGCAGCTTGGAAAAACCCAAGGGCAGCTTCAGGGGAGCCCAAGGAATGGAATTGTGCGACTACAAAAACTCTTGGCTCGAGCTTCGAATGCGTGACACCACGATCGTGATCCCTAGTAGCGGACACAAGGCCGAACAGTTATGGCCGCAAGTCAAGAAGCCCATCCAACATGACACTTGGCTCGGCACAGGATTTTTCTGCACGGACTTCTATCCCATTGTCGACAACCCGGAATTATTGGAAATTCTCGCCGACCCGACCGTTGGCTATTTCAAATTTTACCGCTACTGCGCTGGCAAAGGAAGGGGAGACATCGGCCACGCAGAAAAACGCGACCGCAACGGCATCCGGGATTGCGCGCGGCTGTCCCTGCTACTCACGGAATCAAGGCAATTGCGGGATTCTATCGGGGAATGAGATTCGCCGAAACAAATCAATGCTTCACCAAGCGTAGCGGGAGGAATTGATTTGGAAGGCGATTCCAGCATCGACACTGAAATTGCTGCCGAGGTAGGGATTGGCGAGGAGCCAGCCCTTGGTTTTTGCATTGACACCCGCAAATGCTGAAAACATACGATGGAATTTATAGTCTCCGCGCACCGCCAATGCACCACCCAGTTGGCTTTCGCTTGCAAAAAAGTCTTGACCTTTGGGCTGCATCCATCCTTGGATTGAGGCGCTCAACGACACGTTTTTACTTGCCGTCACGGGCATTTGATATACGCCCAATTCCAATCCCGGAAGATGCTTGACATTGTTGTTGTAGGTATGCATCCCCACATAAAAATTGCGATTCTGCCCGATGATGAACGGAACCGTCAAAGAAATCGCATTCCCAAACGACGTTGGTGCATACTGAACCATAAAGGTCGCCCGCAGGGAAGGGCCGAGCCGGAATCTGTTTTTGAAAAAGATCGCAGGCTGTATAAAGTTGAGCAAGGATAGATTGCGCTGCCGCTGCAAATACTGTTGTGCGCCGTCTTGCAAGTCGCTGAATCCCACATAGCGGTTCACGCCTGAGAGACCGGGCAATGTATCGCGTGTTGTATAGGGAGCATTGGGCTCGGTCATGTCATAGGCCCACGCAGTGAGGTCGAGGCCGGCGAAGTCGCGCTGTCGCTGATCTTCGGAAAGGAAGTCAGGCGCAAAGCCCTTCACCGCATCCGAAGCCGGACCACAGGAAACCCGGAAATAATTCCAGACATACCAAGCATTGTAGAGGTAAAGCGCATTTTTGGGCATCGTGCGTTCGGTATAGAAGTCATGCAGTGCATTGGACCGGCTGCTTGCATTTTGTGCCTCAAGACCGACGGTGTAGGCGCGTAGCAATTCGGGGAGTGCGGTGACCTTCAAATTGCTCAGTTCAGCATCGGTTGTGCCAAATACGGTGCCATCCCAGCGGCGGAGCATCCAATTGCCATTGTAGGTTCGGAGACCTTGCAAGCCGAGCACGGAGCGGTGAAATTCCTCGTGCGCCCAAGTGCCCAGGGGGATGGGCAGGTCGCTGCCCCAACGCACAAATGCAAGGCTCATGGCGTAGCCGATGCCGCGATGCAGGTATTTGCGGAAGCGTGTTTCCCGATTTTTGACCAAAACATCCCGCAGGGACTCAATGCCCCAATAGCCCAATTCGTAGAAATTGTTGCTCATCTGAAGGCTTTGCCGCATGCTCGGAAAATGACCATTGGGCAAGAAATTTTGCGGGAAGTCGACAACAGAAAATTCTAGGCGCAAACGTTGCCGGGTTTGCGGTGCGCGTTTGGGTAGCCTCGCGTCGTCACCATTGCCAAAAGCTGAAAAATAGCTGCCCAAAACCAGCAGGAGCAGCATGAACTTAAGTTTCATATCCAACCACACGTTTTCATTCTTCGAATCCATAGATGCCTCTTTTGAGTAGGCATGACAAAACACTGCGTTTTTTTGTCGCAGCGCAAGTGATTCCAAAAGCGAAAATTATTTCTTTTTGGGTGCAATCAAGCCTGCCAAAGCAAGCGCGACACCGCCAGCTATCGCGAAAAAGATCGCTTTTTGCGGTTCGTAGGCCTGCTCTTCGATCACAGGTGGTACGAGATAAATCCAAAGCGCGGCTCCGGAGGCAAGCAGCGCCGGAACGACGGCAATCTTAGGCTTTACAAACAACAGTATGAATGCCAAAGCTGCTGCTCCTGCTGCAATCATGCCTTGCATAAATTTGTAACCCGGTTCCTTGATTGTGATGCCAGCGATGGGCAAATCCAATCCCGCCCAACCTTGGCTCACGGAATATCCGACCAAACCGGCGCCAATCAATCCCAAAACAATATGCAAATACTTCTTCATAGCAACAGCAGTGATTTTCGGTGTCAAAATAGCCAAAAATCCTCAAGGGGCAAAAATGGGCACAATTTATTCTGATTGAAAAATGCGCAAAAGTGCCTCGGCATAAGGGCTGTTCCTACGAATGGCCACGCCCATCGAGGCTTTCACGATTTTTGCATCCAGTAAAACATAACGCGCTGCAAAATCTTTTGATTGCATCAAATCTGTGTGGAAACGCACATAATGTTTGTGCGGCATGTAGATCAAGTCTGCCGGACAAAGCTTCAGGACGCTCGCCGCGCTCAATCCGGCCTCGAGCAATTTCGGATTGTTGAGGGCAGCCAAGTCATGAATTTTCCGTTTTGGATACAATGCCGCCGGCATTCCGACCTCGGTTGTGGCGATTTCAAGATCATTCGGCAGGTTTTCCAAGGCATCCAAATGCGCCCAATAGTCGGTCAATTCGGCTCGGTAGGTGGCCTTTGCATTAAAAACGGCAAACCGGCTGTCCATTTGCGCGGTCTTTAGATTGATTCCGAAGCTAATCCCGTAATAAATCAGCAGCCCCGCAAGGGCTATTGTTCCGATTCGCTCGACCTGATGCGGAATTCGTTTGAATTGCAGGCCGGGACCTTGTGCCAGGTTTTTGGGCAACTCCAGCAGTTCCCGGATTCCCAGATAGATGAAAAAGGGCAACAACGGATAATAAAACCGTTGCCCAAAGCCCATGATTTGCAGAACGAAGAAGGTGAAATACACGCCAAAAACGAGCATCGCTGCAAAAATGGCCTTGTCCAACGGCGAATAGGCAGTCCGTAACCGCGACCATTTGATATAGACACCCAAGCCCAGCAAGACTGCCAGTGGCCAGATTCGTCCCATGAACCGCATCGCCTCAGCCAATGGCAGCCCCCGGTATTGCGAAGCAAATTCAGGTCCGTAAAGGGATGTGCTTTTGGCAAAGAAACTCAGTGGCAACCATGCCCCCGTCAACATTTTTGCGCCCAACAAAGCAATTCCTGTAAATGCGGCTGTCACCAAAATCACCCGCAACCATTCATTTTTTTCCTCAGTTTTGCCCAAAACCCAAACCGCCATTGGCACGCCCCAAGTGAAAATGAGCAGATCCGGCCTGATCCACCAAGCGCATCCTCCGAGTATTCCGACAAGCCAGGCATTGCCCTTCCCGATTCGAAGGTTTTCCCAGCTCAACAGACAAAGCGTCAGGTAGCTGAGCACAAAGGTTGTTTCCATGCCGCTCGCGAAGTGTGCCCGCAAGGTACTGCCCGCCGCAAGCAGCGTCAGAAACAACAATCCCGCCACATAAGGTTTGAAGGCAATGCCCGTTTGCATCGTTTTCAAGCCCATTCGGAAGACCAAAAGCAGGAAAGTCAGTCCCCAGAAGAAGCTTGAACTGAACAATGCCGCCGCGGGATTGTCTGGAAAAAGGAGTCGGAAGGGGATCAATGCCAAGACATAAGCCAAGGAAGTCGCGCCGTAAACCGGACCTTCGCCGATATTCCAGACCAGCCCGTGACCTGCCAGGAGATGATCCGCATAGCGGACAAACATGTAGGCATCGTCGTAGATTTTGAAGCCGTTAAAACGACTCAACAGCGCCATTCCCAGCACCAATGATGCTGCGAGCATGAACAGTAATCCGCCAATCGGCAGTCGCTTTGCAGAAATTTCAGGGGACGAGTCGGGCATTTAGGGCACTATTTCAACATCAACGTTTTTTCCAGTCGTTACAATATGCTGCATCTGCAAAAAAAACGGACTTTCTTTCCAAAGGGCGATTCCGAGCCAGCTGTTGAGGTTTTCTGCTGGAAATTCGAGGTAATGACGTTGAAAGCTGCTGTCTTGCCGGATGGCTGCAATCATTTCGACATAGTCAGGATGTGGCATGTAAATCAAGTCCGGTTGTTCTTCGCGCAGCAAGCGATCGGTATCCAATCCGTAGCGAGCTGTTTCGAGGTTGTGCAGCCCCGAAAGGTCATAAACCGTGTTGCGGGGAGCCATTGCCCCCAAGATTCCAAGTTCCGTCGAGGCAATTTTAAGACTGTCGCCGAGATACAGGAATTCAGGAAGATAGGGCCAATTGTTTTGCCCGAGTTCGCGGTAGGCTGTTTGGAGGTCCATTTTCCCGATTGTCGTTTGGATATTTGCCGGACGGTGAATCCATGCAAAAGCCAACATCCACAGCGACAGGCCGGCTATGGCACCGAGTGGAATCCAGCGTGGGAATTTTGGCGGGCCTCCACGCAGGCGCATCCAAACCGTCCAGCTTTTGCAGGTCAGATACACCAAAATCGGCCAAACAGGATAGAGGAAGCGTTGATGGTAGCCCATGATGGGTGTCACCAAAAAGGTATGGAAGATCAAAAATATCAGCAAGGAAGCCATCAGCGCCTTGTCGGGTCTTGAGAATGCGGATTGTTTTTGCCTGCGCGCCGCGAAAACGGCTACGGGCATGAGGATCAACAGCGGAAAGTTCCATGCCAAAAACAACAACAAATGTCGCAGCCCTTCGAGCCAGTAGGCTTGGGAAATGCCTTCGCCGTAAGAATTCAAGCTCTTCACATAAAAGGAGAGCGGAAACAATCCGCCGAGGTATTTGACGCCGCCGCCCATGAGCAGCAACACCATAAAACAAGTGAAAAGGAGAATGTAGCCCGCCATTTTGCGTTGCAGCGGACGGATGCCGAGGAGGGCTTGGGCGAGTGGCATGAAAATGGGGAAGAGCAGCAAATCGGGCCGAATGAACCAAGCGACGCCTCCGAAGAGGCCCAAGACCAAGGCTTTGCCCGGCGAAAGCCTGCCTTCGAAGCGTTTCCACAGGTAAATGTAGCCCCCAAGCCATGCCATGGCCAAGGTGGTGTCCATGCCGCTGCTGAAGTGCACGGAAAGATTGAGCACATTCAGCCCGACCACCAACCAAAACATGCCATACAAAGCCTTTCGTTGTGCGACCTCGGCTCCAGCCTGCAATTTGACCAGCATCCAAAGGCCAATCATTGTCACAATTCCCCAAAATAGGCTGCTGAGCCAGAGGGATAAGGGGGCTTCGCCACCGAGCAAGCGCATCACATAGACCCAGGCGCCGTAGGCGACCGAGGTCAGTCCATAACTCGGTGCCTCGCCCGGATTCCACGAATAGTCGCCCGTTGCGCGGTAGTTGTCGGCGTATCGTGTGAAAAAGTAGGCATCGTCCCAGATTTGCGGCGCACCAAATCGGATCAGGAGATTCAAGCCCAAAGCCGTCAGAACCAATGCCATCAAAAGTCCCACCAACCTACCGGTCAGGGGCGATCCCGCAGGTTGAAGGTCGCTTTTGTGCATTGTATCCCAAATTACGCTATATTTCGAGACACACTTCGCAATAAAAGGAAACGGATATGTCGAAATTCTCTCCCTTCAGCTTCAAAAATTGGATCGACGAAAATCGCCACCTGCTCAAGCCACCCGTCGGAAACAAGCCTATATGGACGGAAACCAATGACTTTATCGTGATGGTGGTCGGTGGACCCAATTCGCGGACCGATTTTCACTACAATGAATCGGAGGAGTTTTTTTACCAGTTGGAAGGTGACATGGTGCTACGCCTCATCGAAGACGGCAAGCCTGTCGATGTCCCCATCAAGGAAGGTGAAATTTTCCTTTTGCCCGGCAAAGTTCCGCATTCGCCGCAGCGCAAAGCCAATACCGTCGGCCTCGTCGTCGAAAAAGTACGGCAACCCGGCATGACCGATGGTCTGCTTTGGTATTGCCCCAAATGCGGCAGCAAAGTCTACGAAGAGTATTTCTTCATGACCAATATTGCTACGCAAATGCAACCTGTCTTCGAAAAGTTCTACGGATCCGAAGAGCTTCGTACCTGCAAAAATTGCGGGAACATCCATCCCAAACCGGGAAAGTGATAAGTGAATGGTGATAAGTTAAAAGTGAATAGTCCCTTCAGCCACTTTTCACTTTTCGTTATTCACTTTTCACTTAATTGTAGATTTGTGCCATCGTGACGGATACGCCATGGGGCTTCAGGTCCACGGTTCCTTCAAGACCGAAGTAGTTGTCGACATCCCAAGCCCCATCTTCATTTTTGTGGGAGACGTGCACTGTTGGCTCGTCTTGCTCCACCAAAACATAGGTTCGGAGGGAAGGAATCATCTGGTACTTGAAAAATTTGTTGCCGCGGTCGTATCGATGGGTGCTTTTGGATAGGACTTCAACGATCAAAGTTGGGTTTCGAACCAAATTGCGTCTTTGCGGATCGCGGTTTAGCGGGCCACAAATTACTGAGGCATCTGGATAAAGTACGGAGTTGAGGTCCTCGATTCTCACCATCATACTCGAATCAAATACACGGCAAGCTTTATCACGAAATGCATTGGCCAATCCATAGATGAAATTAGCAGCGATTGCGCTATGCTCTGGTGAACGCTCAGCCAACGAAAAAATTTGCCCATTGTAAAATTCGCTGCGGTACTCAGCTTCCTCCTCTATGGCAAGGTATTCCGTGAGGGTATAGCGCTTGATTTCTTCCTCGATGCCCATAGGATCGAATTTAGACATTCTGCACGATTCGGAAAATGTCAACCAAAGTGCTTTCCAGCAACAAAAAAAGTGAAAAGCAGCAAGCCACTTTTCACTTTTCACTGATCACTTTTCACTTTTCACTTAAATCTCACACTGGCAAAAGCCATCCATGGATGTCAGGTGCGATGCCTACGCGAATTTCGCTGAGGCGCTTGAGGAGTTCAGGGCCGACTTTGCGGGTATCCATCGCTGGCAACACGATTTCGTCGCGGCCTTCCAAAACGGGTACCGAACCGTCGTGACCGATGCGAGAAACCGGGGCGACGGTAGCTGCAGTGCCTGCGCCAAAGGCTTCCTCGAGTTTGCCGGCCTCGTGGGCCTGGAAAATCTCTTCGATGGAAATATGCCGCTCCTGAACCTCGACGCCCATGTCGTGCAAGAGTTGAATCAAGGCTTGGCGCGTCGTACCATGCAAAATCGTTCCTGACAGCATCGGGGTTACCGCAACGCCGTCAATCACGAAGAAGATGTTCATCGTTCCGCATTCCTCGGCGTATTTCCGTTCGCGGCCATCGAGCCACAAAACGTTGTGATAGCCGCGCTCCTTGGCTTCCTTGGAAGCTAGAAGGCTGCCGCCATAATTGCCGGCTGCCTTGGCTTCGCCCGTACCACCGTCGATGGCACGCACGTATTTGGCGGTCACCATCAGCCCGACAGGCTCCGGATAGTAAGCGCCCACCGGGCAACAGAAGATGATAAACCGATAGGTTTCCGACGGGCGGATGCCGACAAATTCGTCGGTCGCAAACATGAATGGCCGGATGTACAGCGAGCATTCGTGTTGTTGCGGAATCCAAGCTTGGTCGAGATTGACCAGTTGCTGAACGCCATCCATGAAGATTTCATAAGGTACCTCGGGCATACACATACGTGCCGCCGAGTGGTTCATGCGTTCCCAGTTTTCCTTCGGCCTGAACAGCACAGCCTTGCCCTCTGTCGTTTTGTAGGCTTTCATGCCTTCAAAAATCGACTGTCCGTAATGCAAGGCCGACATTGCAGGCGAGAAAGAAATGTTCTGATAAGGCATGATGGTGGGTTCGCCCCATTTTCCATCGGCATAGTCAGCGACCAACATGTGGTCGGCAAAAATTTTCCCAAATGGGATATGATCAAAATCTACGGTGTGAATCCTGCTTTGGCTCACACGTTGGACACTGATCTTCTTGTTCATGATTGCTTCCATAAGCTGTGGAATTATTCTGCTGCAAGCAGCTGAATGTCAAAGTAAAGCGTTGAATTAGGGGGAATAGCCCCAGCTCCTGCTCCCGCTTGGCCGTAACCGAGGTCGGGAGGTATCCTGAGTAGGTAGCGGCTGCCGACTGTCATTGTCGCCAAACCCTCTTCCCACCCTTTGATCACCTCGGCATTCCCGAGGGTGAACTGGAAGGATTGCTTTCCGTCGAGCGTGCTCGCAAATTTTTTGCCGCTCTCAAGATAGCCGGTATAATGAACGGTGGTACGATTACCATTTTGAGCCAACTTGCCATTTCCCACTTTCAGGGGCTTATAGGCAAGACCGCTCGGCAATATCGTGTAGCCGCTATTGACAAATTTCTTGTCCCAATTTCTTAAACCCTCCAACTGCCGCCACTGTTCAATCCCGTGCTCCATGATCAGCAAATCTCTCGGTGTGAGCTTGAGATTTTTATGGGTGCGAGATAGACCAACGAAGTAACTGGTGTTGGTAGGCTGGTCATTTTCAGGGAAGTAAAATTTGACAGCTTTGCCCTTATTCACCCCTGGTGCCTGATAATAAAAATAAGGATTTTCCTCGGTAAATTGAACGCAATGGTCGGGCCATTCAGATTCTATAAAACAAAAATCGATCACCTCTCCAGCGACCGACTTGCATCCTTCACATTGCCCAGGCAATTGAATTGCTCCAAAAATGCCCAAAATCAATATGAGGAAACCCATTTTCATCCACTACCAAATTACGGAATAAAACAACCGAATGAAAGCGAAGGAATCAAGGGAAAAGATTGAGAGAATTGAGAGGGAAGTGCTTTTTTCCAGCAATGCGACCAACCAATTGAGGAAGTGTCGGAATCAAACGTTGAATTTTCCTGGGTAAGGCTTGCCCTTGTACCAGAATTCGTAGTTGTAAACCTGCCCTGCAGTAAGCTTGTCGGCACGCAATGCCTGTACGTGTTCGCCTTTGTCGCGTACCCCATAGTCCACCCAAATTTGTGTCCCTGTCGCATCAAAAAGGTGAAACTCAATGTATCCGGCATACGGAATTTCGTATCCCAATTTCACAGAGTTGCCGCTGACAAGCGGCTGCTTTAGGTGCAAAGTGATTTCAGGGGTTCCCTTGGAAATGCCGTATTGGTCATTACCTCCGCCCGGCTGCACCCATGAGGCAACAGACATGGCGATCAATATGGAAACGATGAAATGCATTCTTTGTCCAAATATCCTAAATTTACCAGACTATTCAAGGGTTCGCCGAGTTCAATTATGAGAAAAATCTTACCTCAGCTCTTTCTTTTACTCCTGCTAATGCAGCAGGGTTACAGCCAAACTGCGGCAGGTCATGATTTTTCAATGACACAGGCAATGTTTGAGAAGGAGGCCCTTCAACCCAAGGATGAAATCTGGGTGATCGACTTCTGGGCATCCTGGTGTGGACCTTGCATCGAATCCATTCCCCATCTCAAACAAATCCAGCGCAGGTACTCCGACAAGAAGGTGCGGTTCATCAGCATTTCTTGGGACGAATCGGAAGTGAAATGGCGCTCCGCACTCGATCGCTTTCAGATGCCTTGGCAGCACATCCGCATTACCAAGGCACAATCCGCCTATTTTGATGCCCATTTTCCCCACAAAGCAATTCCGACGGCATTCGTGATCCGCATGGACGGCAAAGTGAAAAAGGCCAACGGCGTCGGCATGTTGGAGCCTACGATTCAAAAAGCGATCAAAGCCAATAAATCCTAATCTTATGTCCCTTCCACTGAAACTCGTCGAATGTCCGCGGGATGCCATGCAGGGCATTTTGCAGCCCATTCCCACAGAGGAAAAGATTGCCTACCTCAATCAATTGCTCAAGGTCGGATTTGACACGCTTGATTTTGGCAGTTTTGTCTCTCCGAAGGCCATTCCGCAACTTGCGGACACGTCCGAGGTGCTTGCCGGGCTGGATTTGACCTCCACCAAGACCCAACTTTTGGCGATCGTCGCCAATCTGCGTGGTGCCGAAGAGGCCGCAGCATTCCCGCAAATCCAGTATCTCGGTTATCCTTTTTCGATTTCGGAGACCTTTCAAATGCGCAACACACGCAAAACCATTGCCGAATCGGTCGTTTTGGTGGAGGAAATGCAGTCGCTTTGTTTGACGGCGGGCAAACAATTGGTCGTCTACATCAGCATGGGATTCGGAAATCCTTATGGCGATGCCTGGAGCCCGAAGTTGGCAGCCGATTGGGTGACAGAGATCGCTGCTCGGGGCGTCGGCATCATTTCGCTTGCCGATACCGTCGGTACTGCGGATGCTGCGACCATTCAGCCGCTGTTTGAGGAGCTGATTCCGCGTTTTCCGAATGTCGAATTCGGCGCGCACTTTCATGCCACGGCCGAAAAACGCCGCGGGAAGCTTGCTGCCGCGTGGGACGGAGGCTGCCGGAGGTTTGACAGCGCCATGATGGGCTTCGGCGGTTGTCCCTTTGCAGAGGATGAACTTGTCGGGAATATCGCTACCGAATCCTTGCTGGAATTTTTACACGAACAACGGGTTGATTCAGGCTTGAATACAACGGAATTGCAGCAAGCAGCCATTTTGGCCGGACAATTGTTTGGAAAGTACCATTGAAGGCAACGCGGAGGGAAGCACCGATTGGGCAGTTTTTCTTCGAATCGGCTTCTAAATCAACGCTCTTCCTCAAATGCTGCCTCTCTTGCCGGATTGACCACTTCGAATCGTTCCAACAAAATATCCCATTTGCCCAAAAACATCGTCAATGACCGCGTGAGCAGGTCAACCATTTCCGGTTCAGGCACATAATAGGTTTCGTCAACCACCTTTTGAGCTGTGTTTTGCAGGCCGATCTTGTAATAAAGCAGCATTGAAACATCCAAAACGGGGTTTCGAATCTTCAAAACGCCGTTGTTGTAGGCTTCGATGTATTTGATCACGGCGTTGCGAACTGCGACAAATGCCTGTCCCTCACCAAATTGATCTTTGAGCAGTTGCTGTAGAATCGTAAACAGCCGCTCGGCTTGCGCAGGCGGAAACAAGTCAAACGCCGACCTGAAGTTGATGGCAATCGCCGCCAAGGAAAAGTTGAATTTGATGAAGTCGCTTTTTTCGAGCTTGACACCCGATTCGCGCAAAGCTTGTTCCGCCGGTAACCAAATCACGCCCCATCGTTCATCCACCTGCTGGAAAATGGAATCCATGACGGCAGCCACGGCATTGAGTTCGGTGATTTTTTTCTTTTCCATAGGGGAATGACTGCTATGAAGTTAAACCAAAAAGGATACACCGTGAGGCATATCCTTGATATTTTTTAGCATGCAATCCGCTTAGACTGCAAAACTTTCCCCGCATGCGCAGGTGCGAGATGCATTCGGATTGTTGAATTGGAAGCCTTTGCCGTTGAGGCCGTCGCTGTATTCCAGCACCGTTCCGACCAAATAGAGCAAGCTTTTTGCGCCGACAAAGATTTTGACACCTTCCTGCTCAAAGACATGGTCTCCAGGCTGTTCGGTTGCGTCAAAGCCTAAATCGTAAGAAAGTCCGGAACATCCGCCACCTTTGACGGAGACACGCACGCCGGCATCTTCGCCATGGCCTTCTTGTTCACGCAGCACTTTCAATTGCGCCAAAGCCTTTGAAGAAATGCTGACCAAGGGTTCTTTCGTTGCAACACTCATATTCTTATCTATTCCATTGAACTGATACTGCAAAGTAACGAAAAATCAGGATGGAATGTTGCGGTGGTGAGCGTCTAATTTAGAATGATTCTAATGTGGGGTTCATTCCCCTCGCAACTTCCCAACACCCTTCTCCACTTCGGCCACAGCCAATTCCATCTCCTCCATCGTGCTAAACCGCCCCCAGCTGAACCGAATCGACGCATAAGCCGCTTGATTGGCCACGCCCATGGCCTTCAAGACATGCGAGGGTTCCATCAAGGCCGAGGTGCAAGCACTCCCCGTCGAAATCGCAATGCCGGGCATGGCGTTGATCAGGGCTTCCGCTTCCACGCCCTCGAAGCTCACATTCAGCGTATTGACCAGGCGCTCGGTCTCGTGGCCGTTGCGTTTTGTGCCTGGGATCCGGAGAATGGCCGCTTCGAAGTATTCCCTTATATCTGCGAGGTGATAATGGTTTTTTACGAGTTCCGTTTGGGCGATTGCGCAGGCTTTGCCGAACCCGACGATGGCGGGGACGTTGAGGGTGCCGCTGCGCATCGCGCGCTCGTGTCCGCCTCCGTGCATCTGCGCCGCGAGCGCCACCCGCGGATTGCGCCTGCGCACGTACAAGGCGCCCACGCCCTTGGGCCCGTGCAACTTGTGCGCGCTCATGGCGAGCAGATCGATCCCGAGCGCATTCACATCGACATTGACCTTGCCGACGGCTTGGGTCGCATCGCTCATCAGCAGGCAACCCTTGCGGTGCACGATCTCCGAAATCGCTGCCATCGGTTGAAGGACGCCGGTTTCGTTGTTGGCCATCATGACCGAGACCAAGACGGTCTGCGGAGTGATCGCCGCTTCCAATTCGGAGAGATCGATCAAGCCATCGCCGTCCACACCTATATATGTAACGCGGCGGCCGGTTTTTTCCAGCCATTTGCAGGTGTCGAGCACGGCTTTGTGTTCGGTAGCGACAGTCACGATGTGGTCGCCCTTGGTCGCATAGGCTTCGGCAACGCCTTTGAGGGCGAGATTGTCGGCTTCGGTGGCGCCGCTTGTGAAGACAATTTCTTCGGGCGTGGCCCCGATCAGGCTCGCGACTTGTTCGCGGGCGATTTTGACCGCTTCGGCGGCTTGCCATCCATAGCTATGTGTGCTGCTCGCCGCATTCCCGTACATCCCCTTCAAAAACGGCAACATGGCCTCCAATACCCGATCGTCGAGGGCAGTGGTTGCATTGTTGTCGAGGTAGATGGGGTTTTCATGTGCGATTGGACGTAATTTTATCCCGTTGTAGGGACAGGTCGCGACCTGTCCCTACAACGGGATAAAATTAAATGGTGATTTCGTAATGCTTTGTGAGTCAAACTAGTTCAACTGTACCAATTCAAACTCGTAGCTTTCCATGATCAGGTTGGCCAGGAGTTTTTTGCAGGCCTCATCGACCTTGGCTTCGGCGTCTTTTTTGGTTTTGGCTTCGATCTCCAAGGAGATGCGCTTGCCGACGCGGAGGTTGGCAACGGTGTCAAAACCCATGTTTTTCAGTCCATGTTGCGTGGCTTTGCCTTGTGGGTCCAGCAATTCGGGACGGGGCATGATGTGGATATTGGCCTGGAATTTCATGCTTTCTTATGTATCCGTGTATCGATGAATGAAAAAAGGAAGTACAAAACGATGATCAGGGGGATGGCCCTGAACCACAAAATCGCCAGCAAAGTTACAGAAATCAGGATCAACACATACCGTGGCCAATTGCCTTTCCACGTATAATCCTTGAATTTCATCGCCAGCAACGGGATTTCCGTGACGAGCAGGATGGAGAAAATGAGGGTGAGGGCGGCGAGGACCCAAGGGTTGTAGAGCCATTGAAGGATTGGCAAGGTCATTTGCACGACTGCCGAAGCATGTTCGAAATATCCTCTTGAGGTCCAATCCTCACTAAAATAATAAGATCCGACTCCTCGGCTGTCAAGGCCAAAAACGAGGAAGATCGACAAGAAGAACAACGCATTTGCCGGTGTGGGAAGGCCGAGAAATCCGTAAGATTGGCGGGTATCAACGTTGAACTTGGCAAGGCGGTAGGCGGAAAATAGCGGGATAAGCAAGCCACAATACGGGAGTATGGCTGCCCACGCATTCAAAGTGAGTGTAGTCCAGCCCTTAGCATGTGGCAGAGATGCGACCAGGACTTCCACCTTCAAGATCGTGTACACCATCAACCCAGGCAACACCCCGAAGCTTACCAAATCGGATAAGGAATCAAGTTCCTTGCCGACAGCCGAAGTTGATTTCAAGGCCCGCGCCACAAACCCATCTGCAAAGTCAAATGCCATTGCTCCCACCATCAACAAGCCAATCGTTGCGTAGGGGACCTCGCGCAACATGTCACGATCCATCAGCAACACAATCGCCACCAACCCACAGGCCAGGTTCCCTAGGGTCAGCAGATTCGGAATTGCATTCCTAATTCGCTGCATAAAGGCCGTATTTGAGGATGTAGTCATAGACTTTCTCCGTCACGATGTACCGTACCGACTTACGCTCGGCCAAAAGTTCGCGGACGCGGGTCGCCGAGATGTCGAGGTAGGGAAAGCTGAATTTCCGCACCTGCGGATAACGGTCAAATCCCGAACCGTCGGAACCCGTTCGCGGATAGACCCAAATCGGATAATGGTGCAAAATCTCCTCGTATTCCTTCCATTTGTGCAAATGATCGAGGTTGTCTTCGCCCATGATCAACGAAAACGTATAGCCGGGATGCAATTCCTTGAGTTTCCGCAGGGTGTCAATGGTGTAACTCGGCTTGGGCAGGCTGAATTCGAAGTTGGAGGCCTGAATCTTGTCATTGTTTCCCAGCGCGATCTCCACCATCTGCAGGCGGTCGTGCTCGTTGATGAGATTCGCCTTGTTTTTCAGCGGATTGTGGGGCGAAACGACAAACCAAACCCGATCCAAGTCCGTCTCGTTGAGGGCTGACTCGGCGATGATCAGGTGCCCGACATGCACGGGGTTGAAGCTGCCAAAAAAGAGTCCGACTTTCATTTAGACAATGTTCAGAACTTGCTCCTTGATCCGCTCCAAGTCCTCTTTCATCTGCACGACCAACACTTGGATCGTGGCATCGTTGGCCTTGGAACCGATCGTATTGATCTCGCGGCCCATTTCCTGGGAAATGAAGCCCAATTTTTTGCCGTTGCTCACAGGTTCGTTGAGCGCCTGCGTGAAGTAATTGATGTGCTGCTCCAAGCGCACCATTTCTTCGTTGATATCAAGCTTCTCCAGATAAAAAATCAGTTCCTGCTCGAATCGGTCGGCGTTGTTGCCCACTTTTTCCTTGATATCGGCCAAGACGGATTCGACCCGGTTGCGCATGGCTTCGTAACGGCTCGGGAGAATGGCACCCACTTCAGCAAGCAGACGACCGATGTTTTCATTGCGCAAGCGCAAATCCTCAGCCAATGCTGCGCCCTCGCTGCCGCGGCTTTCATTGAGCAGGTGGATGGCTTCACGGAAGCATTGCTCGATCATGTTCCATTCCTCGGGATCGCCATCGGCACTTTCCGGCGTCATAGCGTCGGGCAGCGTAAGGATATACTCCAAAGAAACGCCGGCAGACAGGCCCAAATCGGCGCGCAATTTTTCCAAATCGCGGGCATAAGCCTGAATCAAGGGCCGGTTCAGCCGCAACTTGTGTTTGTCAGGGTTCAGGATCTCAATCGAAAGGTTGATGTTCACCTTCCCGCGCTCGAGGGCGGCCGTGAGCATGTTGCGAATGAGCAATTCCTCCTGCATATAGGAGCGCGGCAACTTCATGTTGATCTCCATGAACTTGCTGTTCAGGGATTTGAGTTCTACGCTGACCTTGTAATTGTCAGAGCTGAGGCTTGCCGCCCCGTAGCCCGTCATCGATTGAATCATGCTTTTGATATTCGTAGGGCGAAGGTACGAATAAGAAGTTAGCAGTGAGTAGTTGGCAATTAGCAGTTTCGTATTTCTGAGTCCCGGATTGGCCTTTTTGAAATTTTTGCAACCAAAAGAGGCGTCGTAGGCATACCCGCACAAAGCAAGCCCCAACTGCTAACTGCTACTTTCTAACTGCTAATTAAATCCGAGCGGCGGAATGACGATCTTTTCTTTGACTTCGTCGCGTTTGTAGTTGAGTTGGTAGGCGTAGGTTTCGCCGGGGTTGAATTTGGAGGCTTTGAGGACGATTTTGTTTTTGCCGAAGGTGTCTGCGTACTGATTTTGCCAGATTTTTTGACCGCCTTCGTTGAAGAGCCTGATTTCCACCATGCCCGAATAGGGGATCTCGTAGGAAATGATCAGGTAGGAACCCTGAACTTCGGCGCCTTTGAGATCCAGCTTCGCCTCCACCACGTGCGTACCATGATTGACCGACTGCGCCTGGAGCGCGGTCGAGCAAAAAAGTACAGCCAAAACGGCGAGGATGTAGGTGGCGACTTTCAAAATCAATTCCGAATTCCCCGCTGGGTCGTTCAGCGGAGCATTAACGCTCGAAATTACAAAGACTTTGCCAAAAAAATTCCACCGACTACGGATGCGGTGCAGGAATGACTGAGATAATTTCCACATTCCTATTAGTTTTGATCCCAAGAAGCACGTTACAATTTTTCATTTCCCATGCAGAGCGCATTCCGAAGTTTTTGTCTGGTCCTTTTGCTCCTTTGTTTCGCAATTGTCAGAATATCAGCCCAATCGACAATTCCTGCGATGGGAATTCGCGACAATACTCCCTCGCTGCACGCGTTTTTGCATGCCAATATCGTGCGTGGGCCAGGCGATATTCTAATGGATGCAGCCTTGGTCATCCGCGACGGGAATGTGGATAACGTGGGGATAAACATTTCGGTGCCAAAGGGTGCGGTCGTTCACGACCTGCGGGGAGCGTGGATTTTTCCGGGCTTCATTGACGCCTATTCAACCCTTGGCATCGAGAAATCCAAACGCGAAAACGAACCCTACGGTGCTCCGCCGCAATATCTCAGCAAATCCAACGGCCCTTGGGGCTGGAACGATGCCGTCAAACCTCAGTTCGTGGCAGCAGAGGTACTCAATCCGGACAAAAAGGCAGTCGCCGAATTGCGCAGCCTCGGATTTACCACCTTACATGTGGTGCCCAACGATGGGATCTTTCGCGGAACATCTGCGCTCATCAATCTCGGAGACGAAGGTTTGCGTCAAGAAATGGTGCAATCCGAAGTCGCTACCTGCCTTTCGTTTGACAAAGGTTCGTCCACGCAGAGTTATCCCTCCTCGCTGATGGGCAGCATTGCCTTGATCCGGCAAACGCTCATCGATGCCGCATGGTACGCCAAGGTGGCCGCCGAACGCAAACAACGGCCGATTTTGCCCCAAATTGAAACCAATCTCAGCCTTGAGGCGCTCAATCGGCAAATAGCCGCCAAAATGCCCGTCTTCTTCGAATGCGGCGATTGGCAGGGCATCGCCCGCGCCCAAAAAATCGCATCCGAATTTGGTTTGCAGCTCATTTTCAAAACCGATGGCAGCGCCTATCAGCGGATGGACATGCCTTATATCAAGAGCAATCCGCTCATTGTTTCGCTCAATTTTCCGGAGGCCTTTGATGTCAAGGATCCTGCCGATGCGCGAGAGGTGCCCTTGCGCCGCCTCCTGCATTGGGAAGGCGCACCGACCAATCCGGCAGTTTTGGAGAAGGCAGGCGCACGCTTTGCGTTGACAACAAGTGACTTGAAAAAGTCTGCGGACTTTTGGCCGATGTTGCAGAAAGCCTTGCGTCACGGACTGAGTTCTGAGGCTGCTTTGGCGGCACTTACCACGACGCCGGCCGCGATTTTAGGACTCGAAAAGCGCCTTGGAACCTTGGAGCCCGGCAAATTCGCCAATTTTTTCATCGCGGAGGACGATGTTTTTGCCAAAGAGCGTGTCACCATCTATGAATCTTGGGTTGGTGGCCGCCGCTACGTCGTGCAAGAAATGCCGATGTGGGACCCGCGCGGGCAATATGAGCTCAAAGCGGGCAATGACGTGCAGCGTTTGCTCATTCATGGAAGATTGGCGCAACCCAAGGCGAGTTTGGTCATCGGCAAGGATACCATTGACGGGACGGTGAAGCTGGAAAACTACAATGTCGCACTGATTCTGCCCATCAGGAAAGGAAATCCGAATCCTCAATACCGTCTTTATGGAATCGGAAATAGCGACCGGATGCAGGGTGAAGGTGTTGCATTGGACGGCGCCCGGTTGACTTGGGGAGCCACACTTGTTGGCCAAATGCCTACCAAGACCGATACCACCGGGCAGCTGAAACGCGTGGATCTTGTTGATTTTGCCAAGCCGACATTACCATTTGGTCCATTCGGGAATGCCAAAATTCCTGAGCAAAAAACTTGGCTGATTAAGAATGTGACGGTTTGGACCAATTCGGCGCAAGGAAAACTGGAAAATGCCGAAGTCTTGATCGCCGCGGGAAAAGTCCAATCGGTCGGGCAGAATTTGTTGCAGCCGCCGGGCGCGGTCGTGATCGATGGCAAAGGAATGCACATTACCCCTGGCATGATCGATGAGCACAGCCATATTGCCATTGCCGGCGACGTCAACGAAGGCAGCAACAGCAATACCGCCGAGGTACGCATCGGCGACGTGATCAATTCCGATGATGTCAATATCTATCGACAGCTTTCGGGTGGAGTGACGACTTCGCAGCTCCTCCACGGCTCAGCCAACGCCATCGGCGGACAAAGTGCCATCATCAAACTGCGTTGGGGAGCGATGCCCGAAGACATGAAATTTCAGGCGGCACCGGGATTCATCAAATTCGCGCTCGGCGAAAACGTCAAGCAAAGCAATTGGGGGCAGCAGTTTACCGTTCGGTACCCGCAGACGCGCTTGGGCGTCGAGCAATTTGTCCGCGACGCCTTTACTGCAGCGCTCGATTACCGAAAGCATCAAGATGAAATCGCAAAAGGCATCGGCAATCGGCTTCCGTTGCGCCGCGACCTGCAGATGGAAACGCTGCTGGAAATCTTGGATGCAAAAAGATTCATCACTTGTCACAGTTACGTGCAAAGCGAGATTCTCATGCTGATGCGCTTGGCCGAATCCATTGGATTCAAAATCAACACCTTCACCCACGTGCTCGAGGGTTACAAGGTGGCGGAACAACTCAAGGCCCATGGTGCCAATGCCTCGACTTTCAGTGATTGGTGGGCCTACAAATACGAAGTGATCGATGCCATCCCGCACAACGCCAACCTTTTGCAGCGTGTCGGCGTCAACGTTTGCATCAACAGCGACGACGCCGAAATGGGGCGCCGCCTCAATCAGGAGGCTGCAAAGTCGGTCATGTATGGCGGCATGAGCGAGGAGGATGCGTTGAAAATGGTAACGCTCAATCCGGCCAAGGCCTTGCACATCGATGCCTATGTCGGCAGCATCGAACCTGGAAAAGACGCCGATTTGGTTCTCTGGAGCGACCATCCACTGTCGGTATATGCCATGGCACAAAAGACATTCATCGATGGGCGCCTTTATTTTGACCGCGAAACGGATGCTGCCGCGCAGCGCCTCGTTGCCTCAGAGCGTCAGCGCCTGATCCAGAAAATGATCGAAAGCCCCGACAAGGACAAAAAGAAATTCGAAGGCAAAAACGGCCCTCAAATCCATCACTGCGAATCTTATGGCCATGAAGAATAATCAAATTATGAAACGCGTATTCAGGACGGGGACTGCTTCACGCCTGCGGCGTGCCCTCACGCTCGCCCTCACTCTCACCCTCCCACTCACACTGTTCTCCCAGGAGGTTCCGAAGCCTGCGCCTGCGCACAAGGGCCATTTGCTGCTGGAGAATGCGACCATTCACGTGGGCAACGGCACGGTGATCGCTCAGGGAAATATCCTGATTACCGATGACAAAATCGTCGCCGTTGGTGTGACGGATTTGCTGCCGCAAGACCTGCAGCGTGTGGACCTCAAAGGGAAACATGTTTACCCAGGCTTGATTGCGCCAGTTACACAGTTGGGCCTTTCCGAAATCGAGGCAGTTCGCTCGACCAATGACCGTTCGGAAATCGGGGCAGTCAATCCCAACATCCGGGCCATCATCGGCTTCAATACCGATTCGCGTGTCGCCACCACGGTGCGCTCCAACGGCGTTTTGCTCGCGCAGGTCACGCCCGACGGAGATCTGCTCAAAGGGCAGAGTTCGGTGGTGCAATTGGATGCCTGGAGCTGGGAAGACGCTGCTTATCAGACGGATGATGCGATGCATTTGGGTTGGCCTTCGCAACAGATTTCCAATTCGCCGTATGCGCCACCGCGTGAGGAACAGGAGAAACGGCTCAAGGACCGCATGAGCGAAATCGAAGGAGCGATGCGCGATGCCCGTGCCTATGCCGAGACAAAGGCGGCCGGAAAATTGCTGAAAACCGACCTCCGCTGGGAGGCAATGCTGCCGGTGATCGATGGCACCAAGGCCCTCTGGATCGAAGCCAATACCGAAAAGGACATTCGCACGGCCATCGAATTTTCCCTCCGTCACAAGATCAGAATGGTGCTCGTCGGCGGGGCGGATGCATGGTTGCTCAGCGACCTCCTGCGTCAACATCAAATTCCGGTGGTGTTGCAAAAGGCGCAGCGCCTGCCCCGCACCGAAGACGATCCCATCGACCAACCCTTCCGTGCGCCCATGATCCTGCACAACGCAGGTCTGCTCACATGCCTGAGCATGGACAACTTCTGGAATTACCGCAACCTGCCCTTCCAAGCAGGTCAAGCTGCAGCCGCAGGATTGGACAAGGAAGTCGCCTTGCAATTGGTGACGCTCAACGCAGCCAAAATCCTTGGAATCGACAAACGCACCGGCAGCATCGAGGTTGGTAAGGATGCCAACTTGGTGGTCTCCGCAGGCGACTTGCTCGACATGCGCACAAGCAAAGTGGAATTGGCATTCATCCAAGGACGCCAAATTGACCTCAACAACAAGCAAAAAGATCTCAATGCGCGGTATTTGGAGCGCTACACACGGTAGGTGATAGTAGTTTAGACTGCTGAATTCCGTGGGGGCTGATTTTGTTGAGAGTGGAGAGTGGAAAGTTGAGAGTTGGATTTTTTGCATGCCATCAGAATTGCGAATCCGAAATGCATTTTTCGCAAGAACTTGCTATATTTAAGGCTTTGAAGGAGGGTTTGAGGGGATGATCGCCGAAGTCTAAAGTCCGTCAGCCAAAAAAGTCAGTATCATGGGCAGCATGTTCCAATCCAAGTCAGTCGCACCCTTGCAGCGCAAGGAGGCCATTCGCCAAGATCAGCCGGAAATGAGCAAACAAAGTGGAACCGTCATGGCGCCACCCAAGTTTGGATTTGCCGGAGGCGAAAAGACGGTTCAGAAAAAGGGATTGCTCAGCGGCAAAAAGCTGGAAGCTGCAAAGGCATTTTATGCAGGAAATACAGCCGACTTCAGCGAGGAGATCATCAAGCAAATTCAGGCTAAAGTAGGCACGCCCGAGTCCGGTACCATGGACGATGCCACTTTGCAGGCCATCGCCAAGTTCCAGAAATCCGCCGGACTTTCTGCCGACGGCATGCTTGGCCCCAAAACCCTTCCGAAGTTGTTTGCTCACGGTCTTGCTACGAGCGAAGTCGAACAGGAATTTTCACAGGACTACCTCGGCATTGATTGGTCGAGCTTGAAAACGGCCGAGCAACGTGGCGGCAAGATGGTGGAGCTCATCAACAAGCAACTCAAGGCAGCCGGCGTTCCTGAATGCGCCGTGCGCGTGGGCGACCTCGGTGAGGATTCCGGCCAATTTGACTTCACCGACTGGACGATCCTGGTTGGCAATGACTTTTTGAGCCAGGAAAAATTGACGCAAAAGCAACTCGATGACTTTGCCAATACCGTCATCCACGAAGCCCGCCACGCCGAGCAATGGTTCAACATGGCGCAAAAACTCGCAGGCGAAGGTAAAAAGGCCAAGGATATCGCTGACGAAATGGGTATTCCTTCCAAGATTGCCAAGGCAGCTTGCGCTAATCCGATCGGGAAGGGCGAGGTCAAATCGCTCGTGGCCAAAAATTGGTACGAAAGCATCTACGGCAGCGGTAGCGATCACCGCGAACAAGTGTTGGGCGACGATGGCTCCTACGAAGACTACCGCAACCTGCCCGAGGAAAGTGATGCTTGGCGTGTGGGCGACGAATTTGACGTGACCCTCAAAACCGAGCGGAAAGTGGCGGCCAAAAAAGCAGCTAAAGCCAAGGCCGATGCAAAAAAGGCCGACAAAAAGAAGAAGAAATAGAATCCAAATGAAGACAATGTTCCTGTTGGGGCTTTTGTTGATCAACTTGCAATCTATGACGGAGAAGAAGAGAGATATCGGGGATTGTATCCGGTACCAAATCACTGAGTTTGAAAAATTTGGACCCAGCTATGCTGCCGTACGCGCGGGGCATTCTGTACCAGATGAACCCCATTTCGCAACGCAATTCGGGGTAACCGATCCCGTATGCCCAGCCGAACTCACTTTTGTGAAGGAAGCTGCCGGCGAACGCTTGGGAGCCATTTATTTTACTCTGATTGGGAAAACGACACTTGCTGATCTGAGCAAGACCTTCGGGGAATTCAAACTTCTTCCGCCGACACCTTCCAAAAAATGGTCAGCGATTGCCAATTACAGTTCGGGAAGTGCAACGCAGGAATATGCGATCATCGCCTCCGCCAACGAGAAGATCGATGAAAAGACGAAGCTGCATCAGTTGACGATTCGCATCGACTACGAAGACTGAAAAGCATTTGCGCTTTCCAAATCCAAACATAAATCAGCGAATTACCGGACCGCGCTTCGCGATCTTTTCTGTATTTTTCGGGCATGGCAAAGATCAACTTAGAAGCACCGATCATTTTGCTCGGCGCAGGCCTGAGCAGTGGACTCATGGCCGCCTATTTGGGGCGCCGCGGATTTAAGGTCGAAGTGTATGAACGCCGTCCCGATCCCCGCACGACCGACCTTTACGTCGGCAAATCCATCAACTTGGCAATCTCCGTCCGCGGATTGTTTGCGATGAAAGACGTCGGATTGGAGGATGCGGTCAAGGAAATGTGTATTCCGATGCATGGCCGCATGATTCACGACCGCCAAGGCAATACCGATTTTCAGTTTTACAGCAAAGACGGTCAAAAGGCCATCAATTCGATTTCGCGCGGGGATCTCAACATCCTGCTCATCAATACTGCGGCCTCTTTTCCGAATGTCAGCTTTCATTTCGACCACCGTTGTGTGGGAATGGACCTCGATACGGGCGAAGCATTGTTGTTGAATGAAAAAACGGGCGAAAACCTGCGCGTTTCCGGACAAACGGTGATCGCTTGCGATGGCGCCTTCTCGGGTGCACGCGCGAGTTTGCTGCGGTCGCCACGGTTCAATTTTTCGCAGACGTATCATCCTGCTTCCTACAAAGAATTGAGCTTCAGGCCTTCGGAGGATGGAAAATGGCGGATCGAAAGCAATGCTTTGCACATTTGGCCACGCGGCAGCTTTATGCTCATTGCCCTGCCCAATATGGATGGAAGCTTCACGGTGACGCTGTTTTATCCAGCCGTGGGGCCGGATAGCTTTGAGACACTGAACACCGCCGAGGCGGTTGAGGCTTTTTTCGCAAAGGAATTCCCCGATGCCAAAGCCTTGATTCCCAATCTCGCCGAAGAGTTTTTCAGCAATCCAACGGGTGAGTTGGTGACGGTGAAATGCGATCCCTGGCATTTTGGCGGAAAATGTGCCTTGGTGGGCGATGCCGCGCATGCGGTCGTTCCATTTTACGGGCAGGGGATGAATGCGGCATTCGAAGATTGCACCGTCTTGAACAATTGTATCGTCGAAGGCAAGGATTGGGAGGAAGTCTTCGCAGAATACAGCCGGCAACGCGTCGCCAATGGACAAGCGATTGCCGACATGGCCGTCGACAACTATTTTGAGATGCGCGACCGCGTCGGTGACCCCAATTGGCGCTTCAGGAAACTCATCGAGCACAAACTCGAAAAGACTTTCCCTGAAAGTTATGTTTCCCGCTACGAAATGGTGTCCTTCACACGTACGCCGTATGCCGAGGCCTTGCGACGGGGCGGTATCAACGATGAAATTTTGCATGCACTTGCTGCAAATCTTACTGATGTCGAGCAAGTTGATCTCAGCTTGGCCGAGCAGTTGATCAAGGAAAAGCTGGGGTAGGAGTTTGATTCGGGCATAAATGCGCTGGGCGTAACTTTGGTGACGAATTTTCTGTAACATTGGTTACAGAGACGGGCTTTGTAGCGGTATAGTTTTGTAGTGTGGGAAAACTCAAATACGGATATATCTACCTGACGCTCGGCCTTCTAGGCTTGCTTGGTGGCTTCCTCTACTGGAACTTTTGGGGCTGTACCGACAGCTGCCCAATTGATTCAAGTTGGAAGCTCAGCATGGCGCGGGGCGGTATCATCGGACTTTGTGTCGCCGCAATTTTTCAACCTTCAAAGCGTAAGTCAACGTCTTCAAATCCCGAAGTGCAATGAGAAAATTCTTCAAAATCAGCATTTTAGCATCGTTTGCCAGCCTGTTTTTCTTGGCCGCCGGTTGTCAGGCGCAGCAGGAAGCAACAGGCAATTCGCCAGCAACCACAGCCGCACCTGCCAAAGCCCAAGGCGTTCAGACGATTGGTCCGGTTGAGGCGGAAAAAATGATGGCCGAAAATGCCAGTCTTCAAATCCTCGACGTGCGCACACCTGAGGAGGTTGCCCTCGGCACGATCAAAGGCGCCAAAGTCATCAATTGGTTTGATGCAGATTTTGCTTCCCGTGCCGAAACAACATTTGACAAGGCACTTCCGATCGTTGTATATTGCAAGGCCGGAAGCCGTAGTTCTCAAGCATCCGAAAAGTTGAAGGAAAAAGGCTTTACCAATATTTATAACCTTCAGGGCGGAATGATGAAGTGGGAAGGTGAAGGTCACCCTGTACAGAAATAGAAGTTTTGTTTGTTGGTAGAGTTTGGATTGTAAGGAAAGCGGGCGCAAGCTTTCCGATTTTAGGAATAGATCGAAATGTTAGACGAAAAACAGCCCACAAAAAAATGCTTGGAACCACATGCGTAGCCCCAAGCATTCTCTTTTAGATCGGGAAACCTTTACTTCAAAAACGTGAAGAAAGTATCTCCGCGCAGACCCATGCGCAACGTTTCCAGGGCGATGGCTTCGCTAGGCGCGATGTTGCCGAGGTTGGCGTTGGTGCCGAGCAGCTGAATGAACCAGACTTGCTGTGCTTTCAATGGTGCTTCCCACATGATTTTTTCCGAAGGCACGTAGTGCATGATCTCGTCGATCAAGCCGGAGTTGGCGGAGCCGGATTTTTCAAACACACCGACGGTGCCGCTTTCGCGGGCCTCGGCAATCACTTTCCAAGAACCGGCTTCGAGCTCGATGTTCATCAATTCGACCCATTTGTAGGGCGGAATCACGACATTGGCATCCTTGCTACCGACCTCGGAAAGCACGCGGAAATCTTGGGCGAGCGTGCGGATATAGCCAATCTTGTCTTCGGTGGTCATGTCGATGCTGCCATCGCTCACTTCGACGACTTGGCATTTGTGGTGCTCGATGAGACGACGGTAATCGTCAAATTGGCCACGGATCACGTAGGCTTCCATCAAGGTGCCTCCGAAATAATAGGGCATGCCGGCGGCGCGGTACACTTCCAGCTTCTTGGCCAAGTTGTTGGTCACGACACTCGTGCCAAAACCCAGTTTCACGACATCGATCGTATGACCTGCTACATCCATCAAGTCTTCGGCTTCGCGTATGCTCAAGCCTTTGTCCATGACCATGGTGATGCCAGACTCACGCGGCTTCGCGGTTCTGTAAGGGAGATTTTTTAATTCGAAACTCATTCTATAACGTATTGAGCAATCAGATTTTTCACGGTGGGAAGGTCTGCAAGCGCGGGTTCGATGCGCAGCATGATTTTGTATTTACTTGGGTCGAGCAACAGGCCATTCTCCAAATAATTGGCGCCCTTGCTCACCTTCTTTTTCATGTAGCAGAATGCAGCTGCTTGAAAATACAATTCGGCCATCGATGGATTGAGCTTGATGCCCTCGGCAAGGAAGGAAATCGCGCCATCCTTGTTGTCATCATCCCAGAGCAGATGGGCCCATTCTTGCCACATTTTCAGCTCGTTGCTGTTCAGGCGCAAGGCCTGCTGCAGCGCCTCGTAGGCTGAAAGTGTATGGCCAACCTGATATTCGCAGGTGGCAAGGGAAACCCAAGTATCAAAATTTTCCGAATCAATCGTGGCGGCCTTTTTGTAGAAAGTGATCGCCTCCGAAGGTTTTTCCTGACATTCCATGCAATAGCCCAAGCCTACCCAAGCGTCAGTGTACTCAGGATTGGAATCGGTGCAGCGGAAGTAGTATTTCACGGCCATCGCATAATGCCCCAAGTGTTCGTAGCATTCCGCGATGTTGTAGTGAATGGAAAGGTCGGGCTTTTCATGGACGCAAGCCTCGAGGAAGCACTTGAGCGCCTCTTCGTACTTTTCCAAGTCCATCAACACATTGCCCTTATTGTACCATGCGGAGGCAAAACTGTCTTCGATGGCCAAAGCAAAGTCGTAGCAATCAATGGCCTTTTCAAAAAGCCCAAGTCGCGCGTACAAGATGCCCAGGTTGTACCAAACAGGATAGGCAAAAGGCTGCTTGTCGAGAAAACTATTGTAGAGTGCTACGGCATCATCGACTTTTTCCTGACTTTCCAGGCAATATGCCAATTCGTAGACCGGCTCCTCAAAGTCGGGCTGCAACTCGATCGCCTTGCGAAAGCATTTTTCGGCGTCCTTGACGTGGCCGAGGTTTTGGGCGAGGTTGCCCATGTGAAACCAGACTTCCTCGGGGGTATCGGTCAGCGACAGGAATTTTTCCAAGGAAGCCATGGCCTCCTTGTATTTTCCGAGCTGAGAAAGGATTTCGGAATCGAGAAAAACATAGTCCAACTGCGTCGGATTGATTTCCATCGCACGTTTGACCTCTCGACGGGCCTCCTTGAGCTTGCCCATTTCCAAAAGGACCGTCGCCCGCTTGAAAAACAATTCCTCGCTGTTGGGGTGTTGTTTCAGGCTGTAATTCACCAAGTTCAAAGCCTTGCTGAATTTGTTGTGACGCATGTAATAGAAAAAAAGATCCTCCAGCGTGAGCATGTCAAAGAAATGGTAGGCATCTCCCTTGAGCATAGCTTCAAAACGGCTCGCCTCTTGTTGCAGCCGTTGATCGCCTTGGTCTTCTTGCCCGAAATCTTCGAATCTTTCCATTCAGTATCGAACGTGTTTTGGTTGGCCCAAATTGGCTTTCCCTTGGCGTCCTGAAACGTCGACATCACTGCCAATCGTTCCGCTTCATTCAAATTACCACATAATTTCAGAGACAGAAGGCAAAATTATTCACAATTCCTTCGCCTGTCCTTGCGGTTGGTCAGGCTTGCGCATGCTTACCAACCAAACCCCTGCAAATATCAGGAAAATAAACGGAATCGATAACCAAGTTACCTCGCCCATGCCCAATCCCGCCGAGAGCAAGGTCACAAAAACCGGCTGTGCATAGATGTAAATGCCGACCGCAGACGAGGGTAACCGCTTCATTGCCCAGGCATTCAGCCAATAGGCGCCAATCGTAGCAAAAACGATCAGGAATCCGATTCGGAGCACAACTTCGGTCGTGAAGATTCCGGTGGGTACTTGCGAAAGTGGGACGATACCGATCAGGATATTGGGGATGGATCCCAAGAGGAACAACCATTTAATGATCGTGAAGGTATTGTATTTCTGCACCAAGGGCCTGACAAACACCAAGTAAAGTCCATAGGATGCTGCGTTCACCATGATCATCAAATCTCCGGAAATCGTGGCGCCGCCGACTTGAAAGGTTTGGTCACTCCCGCTGAGGATCAATCCCAATGCGCCGGCAAACGAAATGATCAATCCAGACAATGTCCGCATTGAAAACCGTTCCTCGCGCAAAACCCAGGCTGCCAGAAAAACAAAAACCGGCGTGAGAATCATCAAAACCGAGGCATTGACCCGGCTTGTCAGCGAAAGGCCCCACAAGAAAAAGGTTTGGTTGACCGAGACGCCAAAAAATGCCGCGAGCAGCAACCTTCCGAAATCACGCCGTTCGCGTACGCGCTCCCGCACAAACAGCGCATGGTAGCCCCAAAAGAAGCCTGCCGTCAATGCACAGCGAATGGCCAAAACCGCAAAACTGTTGATGCCCGTGGCAAAGACCGGTTTGAGTACAAAATAATTGAGGCCATAAAACAGGGCCACCGCAGCCAATGCCAAGTGGGCGAGCAAAGCTGTAGGGCGTTTGTTCAAGCGGAATTGCGGATCAGAAATTTTTGCCCAAGGAAAGATGCAGCCTTGGACTCAGGATCGTGTAGTCTTCGACCCCCCAAGCGAGGTCGGCCCGCATCGAGTAGCCAAACATTTGCAGCCGCGTTCCCGCACCAAATCCCATCAGAAACGGACTCTTGAGCGTCTGCACCGTGATCGTCAGCGGATAGGAATTGATCACCTGTGTATCAATCGGATTCTTTTGCGACAGCGGATTGCCCTGCGTCCAAGTTGTGCCAATGTCAAAGAATGGGATCAATTCGATGTTGTATGCCGGATTGGTATTCAGCGAATTGAGCATGATGCGGGACAGTGGAATGCGCAATTCGGCATTGGCGGCGACAAATTTTGTGCCGTTGCGACCGTTGAATTGGAAGCCCCGAATCGGCGTGATGTATTCCATGTAGTGCAAGGCGGGCAAATGCGGACTTTCGATCGGGAAATCCGCAGGGTTTTGGAAGCGGGCCAAAAGTGCCTCAGGTGTACCACCGAGGAAAAATTGCTGTTGCATCGGCCCTTCAGACCAAGCGCCTGACAACCTGCCGGCAAGCACCGATCGCCGCACAGGAATATATTTCCGTAAGTCGACGCGGCCCGTGACAAAATTGTCGCTGTTGTTGGAAAACGAATAGGCATTCGTCAAGTCGACCGTCGCAAAGGTCCCTTTCCGGATGAAATTCCCTTCAAATACCGTCTTGTCAAAGGTCATGTTGAGCCTGCCGCCCGCCATCAAAGCTTGACCATCGATCGTTTTGGGAATCAGCAAGGCAATGTTCTTCCGGTTGATCAGGGAAAGATGCGCTCCGCCACCGATACTCAAATAGCGATTCAACGGCAAAACCAAGGAACCATCCAAGCGTGTCCAGTTGTAACGCGCGGCCAACCCTGCCTTGTTCAGGAATCTTCCCGAATGCGTAAATCCGACCTGATAATCCAAGGAATGTTTCAGATTGGCATACCTTATATATGTGTCGTTGCTGCGCAAGTCCAAGTAGGACTTGAAACCCATCGTGATTTGATGGTTGCCCTGTTGATCACGTAGTCTCGCTTCCGCCAGAAAACTCAATTTGAATACCGGATCGTAGCCGAATCTCGTCGTAACCCGGTCTGCCGACCAAACCGTGCGGGAATAGGTCGGGCTTTTGACCACGACCGCATCAAAATTCGGGCGTTCGGGTTCCTTTTTCAGCAAGTAGTCGCCGTTGGATTTCTTTGGACGTTTGCGTGGTTTTTCCTTGTCATCGCCTTCGTCGTCATCAAAGACGTAGTATTTGACGGTTTTGTTGTTGGATTTGGCGGAATCGGCCTCCGGTTTTTCGTTGTCCGTATTTTTTGGATCGGGCAAGGCTGTGCCGGCTTTGCGGATGGAATCCATTTTTGCAGCATTCTGCAGTTTGAGGCGCTGCAAGGCTGCCGCCTTGTCGTTGCGTTGACGCAGCATGGTGCGGGTGGCGACTTGGTCTTGCAAAACCGCTTCACGCGGGGCGACATAGACCATCAGGTCGCCTTTGAAGGAGGTCGAATAGGCGAGGAGCGAGTCGTTGACCGCGGCGCGATACATGCCCGGACTCATGTTGGTCTGATAGCTTGAGTCGCCAACGAAAACATTGATTTTTTGCAAGTTGTTCAAGCCGGTTTGGTCGGATTTGATCAGCAATTCGAAGCTTGAGGACATGCCGACGGGCACTTCATTGAAGTCAGGACTTGTGGTCACGCGGCTAAGGCTGTGTTCGGTAAAATCGTAGGCCCAGATGTCGAGGCCCAATTCGTTGGCGTCGTAGCGCGCATTCACGCCTGGCGCCAAGACCGCCTGCTGCCGTGTGGATGCGTGGTAGATGCGGCCGCCATCGGCACTCCAAACAGGATAGAGATCGTCGTAAAAGTCATTCGTCAGCTGCACAAAAGATCCCGTTCCGGGCACAAACCGGTATAGGTCGATTTGTCCTTGCTGCAAACCTGAACACACCAACTGCGCCCCGTCAGGGCTCCATGCGATTTGGTAAATGCGGTCCAAGCCCGGCTGAAACGTAACGAATTTGACCGAACCCTTGGTCATGTCGTACCACGCCAAGTATTCGCCTGCTTTGTCATAGATGGTCGTCACCAACTGATTGCCATCCGGACTCCAAGCCATCGGCATTTCAAAGCGAAAACGGTCGTATTGCTCCGTCGCAAATCCGCCCTCGATGGGTGTGGACTTGATTTTTCCGGTTTCAAAGTTGTAGATCACTACCCGATGCTTGCCGCCATTGTTGAGGTAGAGGGCAGCTTTGGCTTTGTTGGGGTGCAAGGCAAACGAAAGCACCTTGTCTCCCGGCGCCAATTCGGCCAATACACTTTCCTTGTCGATCGGTTCGCGGAAATTGGCATTGTCTGTGATGTGCTGCAGTACAAATTCCCGCCATTTTTCGGTCAGCGTCTTCAGGGTAATGCCCAAAACATGGATCACGCCATCCTCGACCGAGCGGGTCAGGCGGGTCATGTAAAAGATTTCGCCCAATTTTTCAGGGCCGTAATTTTGCGCAATGAAGTACCAAATCGACTTGCGGGCGGTATGGTAAATGGGGCCTTGGCCTTCGATCGCAAAATTCAGCATGTGGGATTTTTCGAGGCTGGCAAGCCAAAATTCGTCTTCGTAGTCCCAACCTTCGCCCAAGTAGGCCGGCAAACCCTCGGCATACCAATCGGGCAAGTAAAGCAGTACGGTATTTTGGATGCTGAGCTGAATTTGTCCGCCAAAATAATAGTCCTCCATCACCAACTTGGTCACCTCGGAACGGACGTGCTCCCGAAATGCTTCATAGTTGCCCGGGAAAAGGAGATTCGTCGAATTGATCCGCAGTGGCGTCAATCCGTTGTCTTTTTCATTCCGAACGGGATAGGAATTGCTGTGAATCAGGTCGTTGGGGCTCAAGTACAGGTAAAATGCAAAACGGGACCTGTTTTTGTAGTCGAATGCTTTGCAAATATCCCAAAGTGCCTCTTCGGCCATCTTGCCCGCCACACCGGCCATGACCGGATCGTCGGTGCTGTAATGCACGTCAAAAAATTCGGTGGAGACATTTTTCCAATTCAGCTGTTTGTTGACAGGAATGTTGGTCGTGCCCAGCATATTCGTCTGGGCGGTCAGCTGAACACCGATCGCAAGCAATACAAGAGAAAATACTATTCTGAGACGCATCATGATTTCTCAGTGTAATCTAGGCAAACTTTTTCAAAAATCGCAGGACGGAAACGTCCTTTCCAAGGCTTTGCGCGTGGCCATCAAGCCAATCCCGCAAGATGAGGGCCGAATAGGGGCCCTGCAATACACCCTTGGTTCCCAGTCCATTGCAAACTATCAGGCGCTCAAATTCCGGATGACGACCCAAAATCGGGCGCCGGTTGGGCGTGGTTGGCCTGATCGAGGCGCGTGCAGAAAGGACTTCAAAGCCCAAGGGCGTAACTTCTTCTACGGAATCCGTGATGGTTTTGATGCCTTCGGCGTCCGTTTCATCGTCTTCAAAATGCAATTCGTAGGTGGATCCTGCCGTGTAAAACAGGTCGCCCTTGGGAATCAGGAACATCTTGCGCAGCAAAATCTGTTCTTCGCCCAAACCATCCTCCATTTTCAGCTCCAGAATCTGCCCTTTGAGCGGCCTGATTTCCACGAATTGAAACCAGGGATTGCCCATGATGCCCATTCCCTCCGCGAAGATGATTTCGTCGTAGGTGTCTTCCAGTCCGGGTTGGCTGCATTCTCCGGTATTTGGATTCAGGCTTGCGTAGTAGAATGGGGATTCGACGCGCTGAAAATCAAATTTTGCGGTCAAAATCTCCACAATTGCCTTGCAAATCGCCTCCGTTTCGACCCAGCCGCAGGGCAAAATCCGCAATCCGCCGATGGGATTTTTGAGCACATTTGGCCGAAAGGGTATTCCTTGATGCGCTGCAAGCCAGGAAAATTCGGGGTCTTGAAGCCGCACCATCCAGTCATTGTAATTGGTGCCGTCGGGAAATGGGCGCAGGATCGGCATGGGATGGATGAACTTGCCGAGTTCTTCGAATGCAGGATGTGCCGTGACAGCTGCCAAGGCAGCGAGCATTTCGTCAGCCATCCAGGTTTTGTTGGCTTCCCTGCCCGTGATCACATTGTACAGTCCCGCCGCCACGCGGCTCGCCGATTTCGGGTTGTAGCGATCCACCAAACGGATGCGATGCCCCCGTTTGGCCGATTCCATCGCCATGAAGCAGCCTGCCAAGCCGCCACCGACGATCAATACATTTTTGGATGCTACCATCTGCATGTGAAACGCTGAATGCGTGCCGTTGTTATGTTCGTCCCCCTGAATTTTGATTCTCCCTGATGATTGTCATCCTTCAAACGCATTCCCTATTTTTGCGGCCGGTTTTCCATTGTGCCACTGAATTTCCCAAAGGTCATGCTTACAGTCAAAAGTTTCACGTTTTTCACAGAGTTTTTCGGCGAAAACACCTACGTCCTCAGTGATGAGACCGGTGCTTGCGTGGTCGTGGACCCCGGCTGCTACCACCGCCATGAACGCGACGAACTCGTGGCCTACATTGAAAATGCGGGCTTGCGTTTGGAGAAGGTCCTCAATACGCACTGCCATATCGACCATATTTTGGGGAATGCCATGCTGGTAAAGCGTTACAATGTGCCTTTGGTGGCGCACAAGGACGATTTGTACAACCTTGTGGGTGCAGACGCTTTCGCGCGCATGTACAACTTGAGCATTGACCCGTCACCGCAACCCGACCTTTTTGTCGAGGAGGGAGACGTCGTCGAATTCGGGAATACAAAATTGGAGGTGTTGTTTACGCCGGGACATTCGGCAGGGCATGTTTCCTTTTTTCACCGCGATAGCAAACAAGTATTCAGCGGCGATGTGCTGTTTTTTGACAGCGTGGGCAGGGTGGACTTGCCGGGCGGAAACGGAGCGGTATTGATCGACTCGATCGTGAACAAACTATTTCCTTTGGGTGACGATGTCAAGGTCTATGCCGGCCACATGGAACCCACGACGATCGGCCGCGAGCGGCAATACAATCAGCTGGTGGCGCAGATGCAAAGTGCCTACGCAGGAAGGAATATATAATGGAGAATTGAGAATTCAGAATGGAGAATGCTCAGTTCCATTCTCCATTCTCAATTCTCAATTCTCCATTCTCCATTCTCAATTCAAATTCGTGTGATCAAGCGCAACGGCATAAACTTTCATGCCTTCGCGGTTTCCGATGGCGTCCATGCCTTCGTTGCGGGTGGCTTTGATCGAGACGGCGTCGATGTCCACGCCGAGCAGGGGCGCGATCACGGCCTGCATCGCAGGTACGTGCGGGTTGAGTTTGGGCGCCTCCGCGACGATCGTGCAATCGACGTTTCCCGTTTGCCAGCCTTTTTCGCGGAGTAATTTGACGGTATCAGCAAGCAGCAAGCGGCTGTCGGCACCTTTGTATTTGGGGTCGGTGTCCGGGAAATGGAAGCCGATGTCGCGGAGATTGGCGGCGCCGAGGAGGGCATCGCAGATCGCATGCAGCAGCGCATCCGCATCGCTATGGCCCAATAAGCCGGTTTCATGCGGAATGTTGATGCCGCCCAAAATCAAGTCGCGCCCTTCTACAAGGCGATGTGTGTCAAATCCGAATCCGATCCTGATGTTCATGGCCCGAAATTAGCGACAATTCAACGTATGCAGGAAGTTCACCGCTGCGAATGCTATTTTTTCACGAATTTGAGCCTTCAAATGGAAGAAAATTCGCCGACACCCGGCCCGCAGGCCTGGAAATTTCAGATTGCAATAACGCGTCCGCACCGCCTCCTGGGCTATTTCTGGGGCATTTTGGCCTTTTTGTTGATGCTGCTTTTCCTGCTGCCCAATTATACCATGGCCACGCTTGAACTCAATGGCTGGGATGCAATGCAGTTGGCATTCAAAGACACCGAACACCTGCGTAAAATGTTGGACGACAGCAGTTACTTGCTCATGGTCGCTGTTCCGGGACTTTACCTTGCTTTGGGAATCTTGACAGCAGTCGCAGCCATCATGGTTGGGCTCGAAAAGGGCGAAAAGTTGGCCATGATCGCCACCGGATTTGCCACCGTCGTCTTTATTTTGGCGATCATCGGCGCGTTCACAATTGGCGGAAATGCCAGCGACATGCCCTTTTTTGGAAAACTGATGCCAAAACCTGTGTATGGCTACCACTTTGCGCTGGTTTGTCAGGGGTTGATTGCGCTTTCGGGGATCCTGTACTGGATTTTGCGCGGACAGTCCCGGCAAAAGACCCTTTGAAACCTTCAAATTCTCCAATTAAACCGCGTAATTGCAGCGAATGACTGTTTCTTCCATGGACTCGGTTCCCAAAATGCGCCGCAGCTTGATCTGGATCATCGCCGGATTGGGGATCCTGTTGCTGGTAAGTACATTCTGGAAAAAGGGCCGATTGGGAGACAACGCCCGTTCGCGGTTTATCACGGTCGAACGTTTGGTGGAGCGGAATTCCTGGGCGCATGTCGCGCCCGGAGATACGACCCCGTTTGACTTGAGCATCGACGCGATCAAGATCAATGACCGGATTTATTCTTCCAAGCCGCCACTTTACCCACTGATCATGGCAGGGGAGGCCAAGGCGCTGAAGGCCGTCACCGGATGGGAATTTTATGCCCATCGCAAGGATTATTTGCGCTTTCTCATTCTGCTGAACCAAATTTTGCCCTACCTCTTGATGCTCTGGGTGGCGATGCGCTGGCTCGGCGAATTCACGCAGGACGCTTGGACGCAGCATTTTATGCTGTTGGGAATGAGTTTGGGTCTCATTTCATTTGGCTACACCCCGGAGATCAATAACCATTCGCCGGGAGCATCCTTGCTGTTTCTGTCTTGCTACCTCGTTTATCGTGTCTGGATCGGCCGTGAACAACGGCTTTGGGCAATGGGCCTGACAGGTTTGCTCATCGGCCTGACGGTTTCCTTCGAATTGCCGGCGCTTGCCTTTGGCTTGATCTTACTGGGGATGCTTTTCTGGAAAAAATGGCAAGGCGGATTGTTGGCGGCCTTGGGCATGTTGGTTCCGATTTTTCCTTCCATGCTGGTGTTTCATGCGATTTCCGGCGAATGGAAGCCCTTTTACATGCAAGGCAAACTTTACCGCTTCGAGGGAAGCTACTGGGCCCAACCCAAAGACAGCGACCTGTTGCTGGAGCCGCAGGCACTTTATTTTGTCAAGACGCTGTTTGGCATCAAGGGTTTGTTTTTTGTGACGCCTTTGTTGTTGATGCCAATGGCAAGCCTTCTTCCCGCCATTCGAAGGCAGCTTTCAACCCTGACTCCGATGCTCAAACTGCTGACGGCAGGCATCGTCTTGGTGATTGCCTACATCGGCCTGCGCACCCACAACTACGGTGGCGACTGCATCGGCATGCGTTGGCACATTGTTTTCATGCCTTTGATGCTGTTCATGTCTTGGCCGCTGATCGAATGGTCAGGAAGGTCTTGGTTGGGTAGGGCGGTGCTTGCCGTTCTTTTGCTCCTGTCAATGGTGCAAAATGTAATTGCCCTTTACCTCGACTGTTTCATCGACATAGAAAAGGTCTTTTGACATGCAAATCGGGGCATTTCAACTGAAAAGAATTATCTTCGCGGCGGTATTTCCCCTCAAATGGCAGTATACAACACGCATGTAAGCAAGTTTAGGATCATTGGGCTCGTAGGCTTGATGTTTGCATGCTTGTTCCTTGCCAACGGCCGCACAAAAGCCGCGGACACACCTTACTATCCGAGCCCACTCACGAGTGGTCTTGGTGTTGTTTTGGATTTGCAAGGAATCTGGTTTGATGAGAACAACTACCGCCATGTCGTTCCTTTCAATCTTTTTGATCGGAAGGAAATGCAGATCAAGTGCAATTTTGACCTCAAGGATTTTGACAAGCTACAAGATACGCTCTATCTCTATTTTGAAGCGGTCGCTTGGACAAGTGAGATTTTTTTGAACGAAAGGTTGCTCGCAGTCACGGAAGACCCTTTTGAGGAGCATTTGTTTGCCCTCGAAAAGCAGTGGCTCAAACCACTCAACAATGAATTGACCATTCATTTATCTACCGGTGGACTTTCATTCCCATGGTATCCCGAGCGTTTTGTCGGAATTTTCAGGCAGGTTCTGTTGCTTCAAGCCGACAGCTTGCCCGTGCCGATTCGATTTCCGGAAACTGTTGTCACTTCAAAAAAGGCTGCATTGATCGCAGCATGGTCACCTGAGCATCAGTATTTGAACGACACGGTCATTATCGAGAAGCTAGCAACCGGATTGTTTGCCTATCCTTTTGCAGATCCCATTACATTTCCCTTTCGCCCGAGCAACCGTTCGTTGTCGATCCTTGCAAGCCTGGGAATCAAGGTGCTTTCCAATCCGCAAGCAGCAGACAGCCTTGCGATTTACAATTCCTACCCTTACGCCAGCCAAGCCGACCACAAAAGCCTGAAATTTTGGCGAGATCCCAAGTTGCGTCCGACCGGCAACTATGGCAATTTTCAATCTCAACATTCGATCAGCAGCCCAGATCTGAATCCGCCGGATCAGGTTTCCTTGCTTATTTTCCTGCTTGTACCTGTTTTGTGCATGATCAGCCTCAAGTTGATCGCCCCGCGTGCCTATGGCAGCCTTGGGGAATATGTCACGAAGACCAAGATTTATCTGGAGTTGATCGCCGACAACAAGTTCCTCAAAATCGAGCAGCGCTGGCTCATGAACCTCCTGCGCATGATTGTGACGTCGGTGACTGTTGCGTTGTTCCTTTATTATGTGGAGTTGTCTGAAACCTGGTCGATTTTGAACCTGTTTACCACACGTAGCATTGTTTATCGGACCTTGGCAGGAGCTGCGCAACCGCTTTGGCAACTTTTCTTGGAGGCATTTACGCTTGTTGTGCTTCTCAACATGCTCAAATATTTCCTTTTCAATTCGATCGGAACCGTTTTCAGGGTATTCAATTTGAGTGCGTCCATTCAGAACTTGGATGTTTTTGCGGCATTTCCTTTGAATTTGATTCCCTATTTGCCTGCGAGCTTCATCTTTTTCCTTGATCCTGCGCCAGGTGCCATCGTTTTGCGGATTTGGGGGATTTTGTTTTTGCTCTATGGAGCAAGGCGCATTTTCCTGCTTTACAGCGGAATTGGGCGTCTTTATCAGATTTCGGGGAGTCTGAAAATTTTGTATATTTGCACCCTCGAAATTTTACCGTGGTTAATCCTTATATGAAGCTTTTTTGCCGATGAACCTCAAGATTGGTACCAGGGGCAGCAAGCTTGCCTTGTGGCAGGCGCATCACTTAAAGGATGTGCTTGAGGGCGGTGGGCTATCGGTGGAATTGGTTCTTTACACAACGAAAGGTGATCTGCAACAAGCGCAACCCCTCCACGAAATCGGGGACAAAGGTCTGTTTACACAGGCGCTTGACGATGCGATGTTGCGCGGTGAAATCGATGTTGCAGTACACAGTGCCAAGGATTTGCCGACGCAATTGCCTGAGGGAATCGTCCTCGCGGCTGTTGGAAATCGGGAAGATCCGCGTGATGTCTTGCTGAGTTCAAGTGAAGAATATGACTTGGACAATGTAGCACGCGGTATCACCGTTGGCACTTCGTCTTTGCGACGTAAAGCTTTGTTAATGCATTACCTCCCGCATGTCAAGGTTGTACCTATGCGCGGGAATGTAGATACGCGTGTTGCAAAGATGCTTGCCGGCGATTGCAATGGGATACTTTTGGCTTATGCGGGTGTCAAACGGATGGGATTGACACATCTGATTACGCGTAAGCTCAACGTGTCGACGTTTACGCCGGCAGTTGGTCAGGGGGCGATCGGCGTTACAATGCCTGCGGGTCATCCGGCGACGGATACTTTGCGAAGCTTGTTCAATCACGCCGATACCGAATTGGCCGTAAAGGCAGAACGTGCCTTCCTGCATACCTTGGAAGGCGGATGTCAGTCTGCGATATTTGCCCTCGGTACTGTCGTCGGGCAGACACTTAGCCTGATGGGCGGCATTGCCTCGACCGACGGAAGTCAGGTGCTGCGTGAGTCGGCCGATTGCAGCCTGTCAGAGGCAGAGGCAACCGGCAAGCGCCTCGCTGAATTGTTATTACAAAAAGGAGCTCGAACTATTCTCCATGGGAAAGAAAATTAAATCCATTCTCATCTCTCAGCCGTACCCAACCGATGAGAATTCTCCCTACTTGAAGTTGGCGGAGAAGTGGGGTCTCAAAATTGACTTTCGGAATTTTATCGAAATCAAAGGTGTGACCCTGAACGAGTTCCGAAAACAAAATATCAATCCCCTTGATTTTACAGCGGTGATTTTCACCAGCAAATACTCGATCGATCATTACTTCCGCTTGCTGAAGGAATTGAAAATCGAGATGCCGGCTGAAATGAAGTACTTCTGCGTGAGCGATGCTACCGCAAAATACCTTCAGAAATACATTGTCATCCGTAAAAGAAAGCTATACGTAGGCGAGCGGACGAGCAATGACCTGATTGACATCGTCAAGAAGCACAACAAGGAGAAATTCCTTTTTCCATGTAGCTCCATTCATACAACTGCATTGACGGATTGGATGATTGAGCAAAAGTACCACTTGGTCGAGGCAGTCATTTACAACACGGTCAGCAGCGACCTATCCGACCTTCGGGATGTTTATTACGACATGCTTTGTTTTTATTCTCCTTCTGGAATCGAATCGTTGAATCAAAATTTTCCTGATTTCAAGCAGAATGAAACGGTGATCGCGGCCTTTGGCCCGACGACTGCCAAGGCAATTCGCGATGCTGGACTGCGTGTGGACATCGAGGCACCCTTGCCCAACATCCCTTCCATGACGGCCGCAATTGAGGCATATTTGAAGGAATTTAACAAGTAACACATATATAATATGTGTCTGCATGTTGCCTTGCCTTTTGCGGGTAGCATGGCACCTGAAAGCGGGTGGGGCCAGGAAGGAAAAGACACGGAACTCCAGCATGACCTCACACGAAAAAAAATTGCAAATACCTGAATTCACATGTGTTACCGATTTGAATTTGTAAGGCAAGAGTGCATTCTCCGAACGAGTGGTGAGCGGCTCCTGACTCAAAAAAATTTGTAACTTTGAATTATAATTCCCAATTTCAACGTCTGAATTTATTCAAAGCATACATGAGGAGCTTATTACTGGGGTTTTTGTTGGTGATTGTACTATCGCCTGCGGCATTTGCGCAGCAGGACCCACAGTACACGATGTTTATGTTCAATCGGTTCGTGCAAAATCCTGCCTATGCTGGTGCCTTACAGGCTACCAACATTACAGGTTTGGGCAGGGCGCAGTGGGTGGGAATCCCGCAGGCGCCTAACACGACGACTGGAAGCATCAACGGATATAGCAAGGCATTGCACGGCGGGCTTGGTGCCTACCTGATCGGTGACCGCTTGGGTCCATTGAGCACTGTCGGTATCAAGGGGGCCTATGCATTTCACCTTAAATTCGGTGAAGAGAAGGCATATTTGAACCTCGGTGTCGCTGGTGGCGTGTATCAGAAGGTGCTGAATGGTGATTGGATCTACAATCAAAGCGCTGGGATTGACCCTGTATTGCCGCTCTCCAAGACTCCACTCACAGTTCCTGACCTTGATGCAGGTGTTTATTTCCACGTTCCGCTCAAGACGGCATCGTCAAGTGCATATCCACAGGACAAGTTTTATATCGGAGGTGCAGTTTCCCACATCTTGGAGCCTTCCATGGAAAATTTGATGGCAGTGCCTGACCAAGTAAAGACCGTGCTTTCCCGCGGCATTTCTGCGCAGGCAGGTTTTGTTTTCGACTTGGGTCCTTCAACTTTCTTGGAGCCCAATGTCAACTTCAGAATGGCTGGCCCAACCACACAGTTTGATATTAACCTGAACCTCTACGTGAGCCCGATGGTGTTTGGTATCAGCCACCGCGGTTTTGTTGGAGCCAACAATGATTCATTTTCCGGTATCGTCGGCTTTAATGCTTCGACCTACATGTTTATCGGATATTCTTACGATTACACCACGTCTGGACTTGGTCGCTTCACGACCGGTTCACACGAAGTAATACTCTCTTATACGTTTCCTTCCAAGTTCAAGAATTTGCCACCAAGGCGCGGTACCCGTACCTTGTACATCAACAATATCTAAGACTTGTAGGGCCGTTTAGGGGCTTTGTTTAGACGCGATCGTTCATTCAGGAAAAGTTAAATTATCAAAGAATAGGCCAAGCTTCTGATTATTTGTTTGTGAGCTTGTTTTGATAGTACGAATTTCTTGTTTTGTTGGTCGTAGATCTGTAAGTTTGTTAATTATAGGCGCATTAGTTTGCAACATTCTTCAATTTGTCTGCTATGAAAAGGTTATTGTTTGTTCTTGTTGCAGTTTCTGTTTTTGCGAGTGGTTGCGGTCTTTTCGGAGGTAAGCAAACGGGCAAAAATGGCGAATTGACAGGCGTGATGGACCGTCCGGATTGGGACCAGCCCACTCCTTACGGCATGGTGTTGATTCCACCCGGTAGCTTCCACATGGGTCAAAATGATCAGGACGTGAACTACTCACAAGTAGCTCACAACCGTCAGATTACCATGAGTGCATTCTACATGGATGACACCGAAATCTCCAACAATGAATACCGTCAATTCATTGAAACTGCAATGGACACCCTTGCAGCTGACGTGGCCAAGCTCGTCTATCCTGACACTGGTGTCTGGATGCGCGACTTTGTGTTTGCGTACAATGAGCCGTTGACCGAAAACTATTATTGGCATCCTGCCTTTGATGAGTATCCGGTCGTCGGTGTGAACTGGTATGCTGCGTCGGAGTTCTGCCGCTGGAGGACAGCGCATTACAATGCCTATCGTGCATCGATTGAAATGCCTCCAATGCCACGCTTCCGCCTCCCAACCGAGGCTGAGTGGGAATATGCTTCACGTGGTGGTTTTGAGCACAAGCTCTACCCATGGGAAGGTCCATATATCCGTAACTCCAAAGGTTGCTTCTTGGCAAACTATAAGCCGGGCCGTGGTGATTATATCGCAGACAACTACGAGTACACCTGCCCAGTACGTAGCTACTGGCCAAATGACTACGGTCTCTGGTGCATGCCAGGCAACGTGGCCGAATGGTGCGAGGATGACTTCGAAGAGTCTGGCTACATCTATGCACACGATTTGAACCCTGTCTACCGTGACCCACGTTACAAGGCGGAAGAAAGAGTACCAGGCGGAGCTAATATCCGTAAGGTCATCCGCGGCGGTTCTTGGAAAGACATCGGTTATTTCCTCTCTTGCGGAACCCGTACCTATGAGTACTCCGACACCACGAAATCTTTTGTTGGCTTCCGTTCGGTGGTCACTCAGATTGGTCGCTCGGGTGCAGCTGCGTTCTAAATTCAGAACGCAAGCTGCGGTGCCTGGATGAGGATGTTCTCAATTCAACCACAAGAAAAGCATCTTTAGCTCAGTCAACCGCTGGGAGTGATATCCCTTTGAATTCACTGGAATTATTCTTGATAGTATTCACTTTTTAAGGAGAAGTAAACAAAATGGCTAAGAAAAAAGGTTTTCTGGAATCACGCGGATTCAAACTGTTCATGAAGTACGTCTACGGTCTTGGTGCAGCAGTTGTGATCGGTGGCGCACTTTTCAAAATCATGCACTGGCCCTTCGCGAACGAGATGCTGATCGCAGGTATGGGTACAGAGGTTGTGGTGTTTTTCGTGTCTGCGTTTGAACCATTGCACGCAGAACTTGACTGGGGTAAAGTGTACCCACAATTGAACGAAGACGATGAATTTGTGATGGACACGGCTGATGATAAATCAGGTATGTCTGCAGAAGAGGCCTTGGCAATTGCCGAAAGAGGTATGGGTGGCATTGAACTTTCGTCCGATTTGTTTGACTCACTTTCCGGTTCCTTGGAAGGTTTGAAAAGCAACGTCGACAAGTTGGCCAAGATTGAAGATGCAACTGTTGCAACCAACGAGTACACCGCTAGCGTGCGCAATGCTACCGGCAAAATGTCTCAGTTGAACGACGGCTATGCTTCGACTGTCGACGCCATGACCAGCCTGTCAAGCAGCGTGGGTGGTGCAGCTACCCAAGCACATGCTTATCATGAAGAAGTGCAGCGCGTGACCAAAAACTTGGCATCACTCAACGCCGTTTATGAAATGGAATTGCAAGACGCCCAACAGCACATTGCAACCATCAATAAATTCTACGAAAGCCTCGGTGGAGCAATGACCAACATGGTCGAAGCCTCCAAAGATGCCGAAGCTTACCGTAATGAGGTTTCTAGCCTCACCAAAAACCTCCGCGACTTGAACAGCATCTACGGCGGTATGCTGTCTGCAATGTCGAATCGCGGTTGATTTATTTCATTCTAATTATTTCTTAGCGGTTAAACTTTAGAAAGGAGTAAATCATGGCAGGTGGAAATCTATCCCCTCGGCAAAAGATGATCAATATGATGTATCTCGTACTCACGGCGCTTCTTGCGCTCAACGTGAGTGCTGAGATCCTCGATGCCTTCAAAAGCCTCAGAGATTCTTTGCACGAGTCCGCCGAAAGTTTCGGCGAAAAAAACAAGGATACCCAAGGTGGTATCAAAGCAAAAATCACGGAAGAGCTTGGTCAGGGAAACAAGAAAAATGAATACCTGATGGCCATCACTGATGCAATCGAAAAGGAAGCAACCGGATTGGTCGGTAAAATTGAGAAGCGCATCAAGGTTTTGGAAGAAATTTCAGGACTTGATCCGTTGACCGGCGAAATGACCAACATCAAGGAGCTCGAAGCCAACTACCGTTTCTGGATGGGTGGCAATGATGCTGCAAATGGTGGTCGTGGTGAAGGTGAAGCCAAGAAACTGAAGGAAGAGCTGAACGGTTTTGTTGCTTGGGCAAATAAGTTTGTCAAAGAAAATAGACTCGTTGGAACGACGGATTCCACAGGCAAGGCCAAAGAGGTTGAAGATATGTTCAAACCAATGTGCCACGAACCAAAGGAGCAGGTTTGGGAGTATCACACCTTTTATGGTAAGCCAGTCGTTGCTGACTTGGCAATGATGGAAAAATTCAAGTTGGACGTTCAAGAAATTCACTCTGACCTTCTCGGCTTGGTAAAAGCTAAATTGGGTTCGGTGACTTTCAAAATCGACTCCTTGATCGCCGTGGATGCGCCAACTTCACGTGTTGTTGCAGCAGGCATGAAGTTTGAGACGAAGCTCTTCGTAGCGATGTCTTCTAGCGAGATCAAGCCCGAATTCCTTGGCTCAGGTGTAACAACTGACAAAGGTGGTAACTCTGCAACGATGACGTTTACGGCTCCAGGTGGTTTCGCAAAAGGCCAAACGGAAAAGGAAGCGACGTATCATGCACAGATCAAAGTGCCTAAAGCTAATGGAGACGTTGCTGTCCTCAAAGTCGAAGGTAAGTACACGATCAGGAAGCCTGAAGTTGTTATTACCTCTGCATCGGTTCAAAACCTGTATGCAAACTGCGGTAATACGATCAATGTTGATTGTCCTGCATTGGGTGAGTTTTACTCGCCTAAGTTCACAGCAACAGAAGCCCAAGTGCTTCCTAGCGGAACTGACAAGCGTGTGATCACGATCGTGCCTACTGGCAAAACTTGTATCTTGGGCGTGTCTTCTTTGACCAATGGTCAAAACATCAAAATTGATGACATCAAGTACAAAGTCATCAAGCCACCACGCCCTGAAATCGTGTTGGAAGTGCTGGGCAAGGAGTACAATGGTGCAACACCCATTCCTGCAAAGGCAGATTGCAAAGTCAAAATCCGTCCTGACAATGACTTCCGCAATGCACTTCCTAAAGACGCTCGTTACGTGATCGATGTTGTGGATCTGTTGTCTGCTCGCAGCTTGGGCGCTCCTGCAAAGGTTGCCAGCTTCAGCGGTAATGGCAAAGATGCTGTTGCAGGTGTTTCTGTTCCGCTTGGTAGCTCCCTCAGGGGTGATCCTCCAGGAACGAAAATCTTCTTCAAGATCGGTGCTGTTTACCGTATGAACTTCCAGAACAAGAAGGTCGAAGAACAATTCGGGGATAGGGATCTTTATATTGGCGCAATTATCAAATAATTAATTCATCTGTCATGAAAAGATTAGCTTTTCTTTCTTTCCTGCTGCTCCTGAGCGGTGTCATGACGGAGGTGGCTGCTCAGATTCCGGGCGCCCGCATACCTCCGCGTGTCGATGACCACTTTTGGAGAAGGAAAGTCGTGAACCGACTGGATCTCACCGAAAAGATCAACGAGCCTCTCACCTATGCTGAAAGCCCCGGCTTGTACGGAAACCCAGCTTACGGTGAAACCCAAGGTATCATTACCGCGCTGATCAACGGTCTGAAGTCTGGCAAGTACCTTGCCTATCATCCAGATTCCTTGAACAAGTCGTTGACCTACGAAGATGTTGTGAAGATTGCACAACAGATCGAAGGCGATGGCGGTGGCGACGGCGAAAGCTTTGACGAAGAAGAAGGTGGCTTCGATGATTTCGAAGGCGGCGATGACTTCGGTGGAGACGAATTCGGCGGCGACGAGTTTGGTGATGACATGGGCGACGGTGGTACCGAAGGTGACTCCGATCCTGCTGCTGGCGCTGCTGGCGGTGCAGTCGAGGGTGACTTTTCCTATGCCGCATTCGAGTCTGTCCTTGAGTTCATTGAAGACCGTATTTTTGACAAGAATCGTTCGGACATGGTGTATGACATCCAGTTCTTGCGCCTTGTTTGGGTCGATCCAGGTGAAACTTTGCCTGACAAGAACTTCGTCTGCTTCCGGTATGCAGACATCCTTGAAACTTTGGAAGACACTCAGTGGAAGAACAAGTTCAATGATGCCGAGTATCGCAACATGCGCGAAATCTTTGAATTGCGCCTTTTCAGCAGCTACATTATCAACGTTTCCGGTCGTGGTGTCAGGACTTTGGAAGAATCCGATTTCCGCCGCAACCAACTCGTAGAGTTTGAGCATCACCTGTGGTGCTACTAAGATCTACTCTTCTTACTAAGAGAATATTGGGGAGCTTCGGCTCCCCTTTTTCGTGCTGTTTTTTTTTGAATAGTTGCTTGATCATGTTTGCTGGTATTGGTCTACTGGGATGAAATCTGCTTACTAAGAGAATATTGGGGAGCTTCCGCTCCCTTTTTTCGTGCGATGGTTTGGTGAATGGGTTCTTGCTTAGGTTGTTACAAACGGTGGAGTTGTCCACTAAAGAGTTTAAATCCCAATTCGGAACCTAGATCGCAGCGTCGTCGATGGCTTGTTTGATCAGGGCTGCGCGGGATTGTCCGACAACTTCTGCCAGTTGTTCCAAAGTGGCTTCCTTGACCTTTTTGACAGAGCGAAAATGACTCAAAAGCTTGGTTGCTGTTCCTTTTCCGATCCCTGATAGATCCGTGAGATGGGTTACGAAGGTTCCCTTGCTCCGTAAGTCCCTGTGAAAGGTTATCCCGAACCGGTGGGCTTCGTTTCTAAGCTGTTGAATTAGTTTCAAGGAGGTACTCCGCTTGTCCAGATGGAGTGGAAAAGGATCGTTGAGAACGTAGATCTCCTCTAGTTTCTTGGCAATGCCGATAATAGGTATTTTGGTAATCAGGCCTAGTGCCTCCAAAGACTTTGCGGCGCTGCTGAGCTGTCCTTTGCCGCCGTCGACAATGATCAGATCCGGAAAGGGGAGATTTTCATCGATGCAACGTTTGTATCTGCGGAGGACGATCTCCTCCATGGACGCGAAGTCATTTGGCCCCTCCACCGTTTTGATTTTAAAGTGACGGTAGTCTTTTTTCGAGGCTTTTCCATCCTTGAATACCACCATGGAGGCAACCGGGTATTGCCCTTGGAAGTTGGAGTTGTCAAAGCATTCGATATGTTTTGGAAGGTTGACCAAATGGAGATCCTTTTGAAGCTGTTCAAGGATCGGTTCGTTTGGATTCTTCTTCCGTAGACTTTGTTTCCAAACCTTTTCTTCCAACAAAACCCTGCAATTTTTCATGGAAAGGTCCACGAGCATTTTACGGTCTCCGCGTGTAGGGACCTTGATATGGCCTGCCCATTCGATTTCCTCTTCCGGATCAAAGTTCACGTTGGTGAGCAACTCTTTTCCAAGTCCTTCCTCCAAACGAAGCCGTTCGAAAACGGAGGCAAGCAACTCTTCGTCGGTTTCATCGTTGCGAATACGCACCTCCCAACTATGCGTGGCCACGATTGCTCCGCGTGCCACGCGAAAGTGATTCAGAACGGCCAAGTCATTGAGGCGATCTACCGTCAGGACGTCGATGGCATCGATTTCCTCGGAAACGACGGTGTTGCGCAGTTTGAACGCCCGGATCTTTTCAATCATCACCCGCACTTTTTCTGCCTTCTCAAAAGCATATTCGGCGGCATAGGCATACATCTCCTGCTCCAACTGCTCCAGCAATTCGCGCATGTGGCCACGGAGAATCTTGCGAATGGAAATGATGTTGGCGTTGTATTCTTCTTCGGAAATCTGCGCTTCGCAGGGCCCGAGGCAATTGCCGATCTGATACTCCAGGCAAAGTTTGAATTTTCCAGCCTTGACATTCGATTCGCTCAATAGGTAGTTGCAAGTCCTGAACTTGTAGTTTTGACGAATCAAGTCAATAAAGGAGTGCATCACCTTGACCGAGGTAAACGGGCCAAAGTATTCCGCATTTGGATCTGTGCGGTCTCTTGTGGAAAATACTCTCGGAAACCGTTCTTTTGGGATGCAGATATACGGATAGGTTTTTCCGTCTTTGAGATTGATGTTGTACTTGGGCTGATGCTCCTTGATGAAGTTGTTCTCAAGGGTCAGCGCCTCAGTCTCGCTATGTACAATTGTATATTGAATGTCGGCGATCTGCGTGACCATCGATCCAATGCGGTAGCTATGGGAGCGACCGGAATTGAAGTAGCTACGTACCCGTTTGGCGAGACTTTTGGCTTTGCCGATGTAAAGCAGGTTCCCAGACTTGCTATAATATCGGTACACGCCGGGCGCGTCAGGGACGAGGCGAAGTTGTTCCCTGACTTTCTCCGAATGGGCCTCAGAACTCATTGTCGACATTCATGATCGACTTGTTCCCGTTGGACGAACTGTCCATGGAGAAATTTTTGCGTTGTTTGTCGTATTTGGAGCAGTCAAGTTCGATATCAAAATTGCTTGGCACGGGGAAACGGTCCTTTGGTAAGCCAATCGTGCTGTCACCGTAAACCTTCTGCATGAACAGGCCAAAAATCGGCAATGCCAGACTCGCTCCTTGACCGTATTCCAACGAACGGAAACGCATCCGTCTATCTGCACAGCCGACCCAAGTACCGCCCACGAGATATGGCGTAACCCCCATAAACCAGCCATCACTTTGATTTTGCGTGGTTCCGGTCTTTCCGCCGATTTCATTGTTCAAATGGTACCTTCCACGAAGTCTTCCGCCCGTCCCGCCAGGTTCCGTGACGACGCCCTTGAGCATGTCGATCATCATATAGGCGGTATTCTCGGAGATGGCTTCACGCCCTTGCGGTGAAAATGTAGCAAGTACGTTTCCGTTCCTGTCTTCAATCCGGGTCACAAACATGGGCTCGTTGTAAATCCCCTTGTTGGCGAATGTGCAATAAGCTCCCGTGAGTTCGTGAACGCTGAGGTCCGTTGTACCCAATGCCAAGGACGGTACACAATCCAATGGCGAGGTAATCCCCATCTTTTTCGCCCATTCGCAGACGACTTGAGGACCGATCCGCTTCATTACGCGAGCAGTGATCAAGTTGGTCGAGGTTGCCAAACCGCGGCGGAGGGTCGTGAAACCGCTGATTTTACCATCGGCATTTTTGGGTGCCCAAATCATCTTGCCGATTTCGTTGTAGAAGAATACCGGCTGATTCAGCTCCAAGTCACAAGGAGTGCTGCCGTTGTCAAAGGCCGCACAGTAAACAAATGGCTTAAAGGTAGAACCGACCTGTCGTTTGCCTTTGTACACGTGGTCGTATTTGAAGAATCGGTGGTTGATTCCTCCCACCCAAGCTTTGATATTGCCATTGGTCGGATCCACGGCCATAAATCCGGACTCGAGGAAGCGTGCGTAGTATTTGAGTGAATCCCAAGGGCTAACCAAGGTATCTTCGATCTTTCTGTCCCAGCTGAACATATCCATTTTCACGGGGGTATGGAACTCCTCCATGATCTCTTCCATGTTCAATCCGGCTGCTTTTGCCGAATGGTAACGGTCACTCAGCTTCAGGATATCAATGATGAACGTCGAATCCTTTACCCAAGGTTCCTTGCCGGTAATATGCTTGTCAAAAATCTTTTGCAGCCAGGAAAGATGCTCCGTGGTGGATTCTTCGGCATAGCGCTGCATGCGTGAGTCGATCGTTGTATAGACCTTGAGCCCGTCGCGGTAGGGGTCATGCCCGGTCGCTTCACACCAAGACTTCAGCCATTCGCGGAGGTGCTCGGTAAAATACGGTGCGAGGCCCAAATCCCGGTAATCACTTTTGTCCTTGACCGTAATGGGAATGCCTTTGAGACTGTCAAGATCCACGCGGTCAATGTAACCTTGCTCCGCCATCATTTCCAGAATGGTATTGCGACGGTTGAGCGATGCTTCCGGATGGCGGCGTGGATTATACGAATCAGGAGCCTTCAGCAAGCCGATCAACATGGCAGATTCCTCTACGGTCAGTTGGCTTGCATCCTTCCCAAAAAACTCTTCAGCGCCATTCTCAATGCCGTAGGTGTTGCCGACAAAAGAGACCGTATTGAGGTATGCAGCGAGAATTTCGTCCTTGGTAAATTCACGTTCAAGGACCACGGAAACTACCATCTCCTTGAGTTTGCGCCATAGGCTGCGTTCTCGCCCGATCAATTCGTAGAGGTTTCTCGCCAATTGCATGGTTACGGTACTGCCACCTCTCGGTTTTTTGCCTGCCAAAACCTCTTTGGCGATGGCAAAAAAGGATTGGGGATCGATCCCGCTATGGCTTTGAAAGCGAAGGTCTTCGGTTGCAATCAAGGCATGTACAACGTGCGGAGAAATATCGGCGAGTTTGACGCTTACCCTGTGTTTTTCGTCGTAGAGGTTGCGCAAAACGACACCATCGGCAGAGTAAATGCGCGTGCTAAGGTCAGAATGCGGATTTTCGATGATGTCCATCGGCGGCATGTCTGACAATGCAATCACGACCACGGTGATCACAGCGGCTGCGACAAAACCCACCGTCCCGAGAATCAGGTAGCGGAAGAAACGAAACCATTTCCGGCCAACTTTGGGTTTGGGTTGTTCAAATCGTGCATGTACCCGCTTGGGTTCAGCACCAGGATTCTCAGATATAAAGTTAGCTGCCAATGCGCGCGATGATTACTGCCTGCGAATTTAACAATTAATCACGAAGGAGGGTGAAACTAAACGAAGGAGAAAATGCGCGATGTGCTATTGCACGGCTGGAAGTAGCACTTCCTCATAGTACAGCAGGTAGTCCTCCATTCGTTTTTTGCCGTAGGCAGTACGGAAATTGGCAGGGCTGATGAACACCGATTGCTCCGTAGGATCGGTGAACAGCGGAGCAAGTTCCATGTCCTTCCGCAAAGCGCTCATGTAGCTGAGTGCATCCTTTTCAGAATCAAACTGACTGATGTAAGGCATGTGAAATTGATTCTGATACAGAAAGACACTCACATTCAGGCGCTTTTCGACAAAGTACTTACCGTTGAACTCGTTGAATTTCTGTTGAAGCTCATTGGATTGGAGCTTTTCCTTTTTGATCAAGGCCACGACGTAAACCTTTTCATGCGGTTTCCGGGTCGCTTCAAATCCGGCAAATTTTGGATTCAGTTCCTCGTTTTCTCCATCATTGCCAGGTTTTTCGCCGGGTTTGGGGCTCTCTCCCGGCTTTGCGGACCCGCCTCCGAGAAATGCCAACGTGCGGTTGACTTCAGGAATCACATCCGAATCAGGATAATTGGTTTTGGTATAGTTGTAAATCGCAATCAGGCTATCCTTCTGCCCCATGCCTGCATAGCTTTTGCCGCGAATCATAAACACCTCTGCCAAGCCTTGATCTTCAGGAAATTGGCTTAGAATGAAGTTGCTGAATTCAATGCAGGTATTCCATTCCTTCCGTTGGAAGGTCTCAAGGAGGGCCTTGTAGGCGCTTGCGAAATTTTCCATGGACTCTTTCGATCCATCCTCAAACGTCTCATTGTTGCAGTACTTGCAATAGCGACTCGCCGGTGCAGCTCCGCAAATTTTACGTTTCTGCTCATCGGCTAAGTCCTCCGCACCAGCGTCTTTATGGATTTTGTAGAGCGCATAACGAGATTTGAGGGCAAATTCAGAATCGGGATAACGTGCAACCAACCGTGTGTACACCGCAACAGCCGAGTCGAGAATGTTCAGCTTGTTGTTGTAAACCTGCGCCAACCCGTAAAGTGCCTCGACAACTTTTGCATTGGCCTCCGCAATTTCATCCTCCGAATGTGGAACATTCTTGATCATCCGCGCTTTTTCGGCAGATCCATACTTTTTTACATCTTCCTCGGTCACGACGGCCAATGCAACGGTATCCTCATCAGGACCAACTTGCAGCGTTTTGTTCTTCCTCCGCCAGTTGTCTTCGTTCTTTCGCGTTCCCCAAACCTGCTCAAATTTGACTTTCCCCGAATTGACTTGGTCGGGCGAATCAAAATAGAACCCTGAACCGCGCTGTTTGTCGTTTTCACCAAATTGGTTGAAGAGATTGGGATCGTTCAAGGCATTCATTTCCTCCATCTTCTTCTGTTCCTCGGCTTCCTTGCGCTTGGATTCGGCTTCGAGATAGTCATCTACATACGATTCCAACGCATTTTCGCTCAATTTACTTAGTTGAAGCAAGCTGTCTTGGAGGTTGATCGTGTTCAGATAACCGACATATTCTTTCAACGTCGTACTGATCGTGGAGATTTCGCGGTATTCAGGAGCCTCCGGATTGATGGCCGAAGACGCACTGTCAAAATAGACTTGCGCATGGGTGAAGTCCTTGAGGTCGTAGAAATAGATTTGCCCGATTTTGTAATAGGAGAGGGCCTTTTGACGCTGATTGTTGGTGTTTGCAGCAATGGACCTTTTCAAATCCTTGATCGCTGTCTTTTTCTTGTCGAGTTTGAGATCGAGCATGGCAATCTCATAGTAAACACGGTCACGGTAGTCGATGTTCTTTTCGTCACGCAGCATCTTTTTAAGGATGCGCATCAACTTCTCGTTTTCCGCATCGCCATCTTGGTTGGCGATCATCAACTTAGCCAGGTTCAGCTTTGCGTTGAAAATCAGCTCGTAATCCGTATTAAGCTTTGTGACGGCCTTGTAGTTCTCGTAGGACTTTGTGTATTGGTCTTGGTCCTGGTACAACTGACCAAGCAAATAGTGCACACGAGCCTTGTTGTTGGCACCCTTGATATACTTCTTGTTGGAATTGAGTGTGCGTTGCACCTCATCGTATTTCATTTGGTCCAACAGCATTTGTGCCTTCACCAATGCCAATTCGCCTTTTTCCTTCTTTTTGAGGTCCATGTGCCCAAGTTCCTCCTCCAGAATTTTCAAGGCTTGCGTGCTATTGTCATCCATGAAGTGGGTTTTGGCCATCCACATATAAACGAGTGGCACCAGCTTGGAATCGGGGTAGCTCTTGAGGACGAATTCAAAATTGCTCAGCGCGAGAATGTAGTTTCTTTTATAGAACCAAGCTCTGCCAATGTTGAAGCGAAAATTGTCGATCCACTTGTTGTCTTTTTGGTTGTGCTTCTGAAGGGCGATTTCGCAAATCTCGATTGCGTTGTCAAACAGCGTCGAATTTGCCTTTACATCCTCATCCGTTCCGGCAAACCAAACAGGGATGTATCCCTCAGGCGGCACACGGTAGGCCGCATTGATTTTTTGAACACCTTCTTTCAGCTTGAGCTGGGCGTTGTATTGGTAATTGAAAAGGCTCGTGGTGTTGTGAAAACTCCTGGAAACGATGTTGTTCCGGCGGACACCGCAGGAACTTATCCACAAAACTGCGAGGAGAATTGTGAGAAAATATGTAACTTTGTGCTTCAATGTTCCAAATTGTTCGGGAAAATAACGGATTCTTCTCGAAACGCGGCTAGGTAAAAATCGGGTACCTGCACGACAAATATAGGGAAAAGGAAAGAGATGCTGAAAGAGAGAGTGACAGCGGTGTGGGCGAAGTTGGTGAAAAAATACCGACTGGTCGTCTATGACCAAGAATCTCTCTCCCAATCCAAGAATATCATCTTCAAACCGGTTGCCGTAGTGTTGATTGCCTCAGGTGCTTTTTTGGCCATTTCGGGGATCACTTCACTGCTTATTTTCAAGGTTCCCTTCATCCACCGCGCCATTCCCGGGTTTGAGTCACATTTGTCAGAAGACTTCAAATCGCTGCAGCAGAAAAACAACGAACTCGAGCGTCAGGTTGGTGCCTTGGATTCCATTTTGGTCGTCCTTAAATCGGCATGGAGTGCTGGAGATGCTCGGCCGAAGACGAATCCCAAAGTCTGGGAAGGTGCGATGCCCGAGCCTGCCGACATGCGGCCCTCGGACGCCGAGGCCAGCGAATTTGGACAACAAGTACAAGAGGCTGCACCCGTAGAGGCCGCGATTCCGCCCGCCAATTCGGGTACACGCGAAATCACAGCCCGCAAACCGAGCAGCGGTTTGGTCCTGAACCTCGTGCCGCCGATCGACGGCTATGTCACAAAGGACTTCGAGCCCAAAGACAAGCCGCATTTCGGGATTGATTTGGGTGCCGAAGAAAATTCGCTCGTGCGCTCCGTCGCCGACGGCGTCATCGTCTTCTCTGAATATTCCAATACCACCGGCTATGTCGTCGGTATATGGCACAGCAATTACAACCTGCTGTCCTTTTATAAGCACAACAGCCGCCTGTTCAAGACGGTGGGTTCTTATGTCTTTGCCGGCGAAGCGATCGCAGTGATCGGCAATACCGGCATCAATTCTTCCGGTACACACCTCCATTTTGAGCTGTGGTACAACAGCAGCCCGGTCAATCCGGCTGATTACATCAACTTCAACTAGGCGCGGTCTATGTTTGGATCTTCGAAATCAAAGGGTAGTAACAATAGTAGGGGTATGGCAGTCGAAAACGTATTGAACACCATCGCAGAAGGAACGGTACTTGAGGGGAAGATCATCACCAAAGGCGATATCCGTGTCGAAGGACGCGTGATCGGCACCATTACATGTGATGCCAAACTTGTGATCGGCGAGAGAGGTTCGGTCGAAGGCATCGTCGACGCCCGCAACGCCTATATCGCTGGCAAGGTGAAAGGGCAAGTCGTCGTCCGCGAATTGTTGCAGCTCCAAGAAAAGGGACAAATCAACGGGGACATCTTCACACAGAAGCTTTCTGTACAGGTTGGCGCGGTCTTTACCGGCAATTGTCGCATGGGGCAGGATGCCAAGGCGATGCTTGCCGAGTCCCAAAGTCGATTCGATACCGCCGAAGGCGACCGCAAATCCCCCAAAAAGGTTGCCATCAACGGTCACAATGGCGTGGAAGAGCAAGCTTCCAATGTAAGCCTCGTCAATGAGTGAGCCCGACAAAAAGCGCAAAGACTACATACATTATAGTTCCGCAGGGATACAAATGGTGTTGACCATTTTGCTGTTTACCTACCTCGGCACACGTGCGGACAAGCATTTCGAAACTTCCAAACCAATTTGGACAGCCATCTTGGCCATCTTCGGGGTCGTGATCGCGATGATTTTCATGGTAAAGTCCTTCCTCCCGCCGACCAAAAAGAAGCCCACGATCAAAAAAGAAGACGAGAACAAAGCAGAATGAGTATTCTTAAATATACCATCGTTTCGATCCTCATCATGGGGGTGATCATGGCCGTGGCCTGGTTCGCGCAGGACGCGCTGTTGCCTCCCGGCAGCATCGGATTTGTGCTCGGCGCCATCGCCTTGTCGAGCATCTCCGGAATTGTCGCCTACGCGATCGTTTATTCCGGGATTGAAAGAAGAATTTCACTTTTTACAGCTTATGTGAGCGGAAGTATGCTGTTGAAGATGATGATTGGCGTCATGGCAGTATTTTTAATTGCCCTTAAATTCAAGGATTTCGCCACTCCGTTCGTTCTTGCTTACTTTTTCTGCTATTTTGTTTTTACTTCCCTTGAGGTTTACTGGTTGATGCGTAAATTGCGCCCGATTTCAAAAAAAGGTGGGCATGAAACGTAAGATGAGAAGCCGAATTTCTAGTTTTTATTTGAGTCTCGCAGTGATTCTGGGCCTTGCCTTTTCACTGAACACAAGCAGCCTCCAGGCTCAGGGTCATGAAGACCACGCTCACGGAGATACTGTTCATGCAGGACACGATGCACATGCAACCACCGGGCATGACGCACATGCAACCACCGGGCATGATGCACATGGCGGAATGGAAGCTGCCGGCGGGCATGGCGGAGAGGAGCTCGAAGACGAAATTTCTGATGTGATTATCCACCACGTGATGGATACCCACGATTGGCACCTCGCCGATGTGGGAGAAACGCCAATCGCACTGCATCTCCCTTGGATTCTCTACAATTCAAAGACGGGCCTCGAATTCTTCTCAAGCACCCATTCGCTCGTAGAGAACGCCAATTATATCGAATCACACGACAAGGTATATTATGTGTCGAGTAAAGAGCCGAAGTATACCTTTCACAATGTAGCTACGGATGCCGGTGAGAAGGCGGAGTTGAATGCTTTAGTCAAGGAAAGCCAAGGGAAGTATGCATTTGTTCATCACAAAGGCATCAAGCGGTTGGCAGATGGCAAGAAAGAGAAGGTGGACCACGTTGAAGTCTTTGAATTGGTGCAAGGCGCTACGTTGATCGACCTTTCACTGACCAAAACGGGTTTGCAGATTCTGATCGTGGCGATCGTCATGTTCTTGATTTTCACATCTGTTGCCCGCGCCTATAAAAAACGTGACGGTCTTGCACCAAAAGGCTTGCAGGGTTTTATGGAAGTGGTGATCCTCTTCGTTCGTGACGATGTCACCAAGCCTTACTTGCATGGTAAGCACGAGCGCTTCCTGCCTTATTTCCTCACGTTGTTTTTCTTCATCTGGTTTTCCAACATGTTTGGTTTGACCCCATTGAGCAGCAACATCGCAGGAAACACGACGATCACCATCATGTTGGCGATGCTGACGCTGATCCTGATCGTGCTCAACTCGACCAAGGATTTCTGGATGCACATTCTCTGGTTCCCCGGTGTGCCCATCTGGATGAAGCCGTTGATGTTGGTGGTGGAGCTCATGGGCTTTTTCACCAAGCCTGCAGCTTTGGCCATTCGTCTTTTTGCGAACATTTCCGCAGGTCACTTCATGGTGTTGGCACTCATCTGCCTCATCTTCATCTTGGGTGACAACGGACATAGCACCGCCGGTGCGATCACGATCATGCCGCTTTCAGTTGCGTTCTCGCTCTTCATCTTCGCGGTGGAGTTGTTGGTGGCAGCTGTACAGGCATTTGTTTTCTCTTTGCTCACCGCAGTTTTCATCGGTCAAGCGATGGAGACCCATGGGCATGACGAGCACCACGACGAGCATGCCGAAGTAGCAGCTCACCATTGATTAGTATTTTATCATTGTATCACTATAAATTTTTACGAACATGGATGCAGTAGCAGGAGCAGGAATCGGTGCCGGATTGGCAGTGCTCGGAGCAGGTTTGGGTATCGGTAAACTCGCAGCAGCAGCTGTGGAGTCGATTGCCCGTCAACCATCGGCCGCTGGCGACATTCGCGCCAACATGATTCTTACTGCGGCTTTCGTTGAAGGGGTTGCACTCTTCGGCGAAGTGATTTGTTTGTTGGCAGTCCTTAAGTGGTGGCCAATAATTAGAAAAACGATGGAAAACAGGCCGAGGGAATGCCTCGGCCTTCCATCCGCTCTTAAAGGTACAGCTGCATGGATTTGCTGACGCCCAAGCTAGGATTTTTCTTCTATGCCCTTATCGGGTTGGCTTTGGTAACAGGAATAGTGGTTTTCGCAGTGTTGTACATGGTTTCGAAGAATAGGAAAAAACGTTCGCAGAAAGCGATAAAGCAATAAAATGGAGCTGTTAACACCAAAACTTGGTTTATTCATTTGGGCGCTGATCATCTTTTTGATCTTGGTCATGCTGCTCAAGAAGTTTGCTTGGAAGCCAATCATCGCTGCACTCAATGCACGTGAAGAAGGAATCCAATCCTCCATCGACGAAGCCAAGAAGGTTCGTGCGGAGATGGCCAACCTCAAGGCAGAAAACGAAAACCTGCTTGCCCAGGCCCGCGCAGAGCGCGAATCCTTGCTCAAGGAGGCCCGCACCATGGGTGAGGAAATCGTCGCCAAGTCGCACCGCGATGCCGAGGCTGAGTACAAGCGTATGGTAGAAAAGGCGTTGGAAGACATCCGCTCCGAAAAGATGCGGGCACTCGTCGATGTCAAGAATCAGCTTGCCAACCTCAGCATCGAGGTTGCCGAAAAGATTCTGCGTCAGGAATTGACCGACCGCAAAACGCAGGAAGACGTGGTCAATCGTTTTGTCAACGACATGAACCTCAACTAATTCAGCCATGATTGAGATCAAATTAGGAGACCGTTACGCCAACTCGATCCTCGTGCTCGCACAAGAGCGCGGACAGGTCGAGCGTGTGCGTGAGGATTTCCAACTGATCCAGAAGGTTTGCCGCAGCAACCCTGACTTTGTGAACATGCTGGAAAGCCCGCTCATCAAGTCAGACAAGAAGCAGCACATTCTGGACGCCATTTTTGGCAAAAGCTTCTGCGACATCACGCAGACACTCATTGAAATCATCGTGCGCAAGCGCCGCGAAGGTTATTTGGACGATATCGCCGATCGCTATCTGTTCCAATATGACAAGCTCAACAATATCACCCGTGGTATTTTGCGCTCCGCCGCTCCGCTCACTGCTGATCAGATTGCAAAAATCAAGCAGCTCGTCGAGAAGGAATTCAAGACTAGCTTTGAGATTGTGCATGAGATCGACCCTTCGTTGCTTGGTGGTTTTGTGCTCAACATTGGCGACCGTCAATTTGATGCCAGTATCTCCACGCGCCTTCGTGCGCTGAAAAATGAATTTGACAGTAATCCCTACGTTAAACAGGTATAACAATGGTAGAAGTAAGACCGGACGAAGTCTCCGCTATCCTGCGCCAACAGCTCAGCGGTTTCAAGACGGAAGCAGAATTGCAGGAAGTCGGTACCGTATTGCAAATTGGTGACGGTATCGCAAGGATATATGGCCTATCCAAAGTGCAGGCCGGCGAGTTGATCGAGTTTCAAAACGGCCTCCGTGGCATGGTGTTGAACTTGGAAGAAGACAACGTCGGAGCGGTGCTTTTTGGTGAGAGCGAAGGGATCAAAGAAGGTGACACCGTTAAGCGTACAGGCCGTATTGCCTCTTTGCCAGTCGGCGAAGGCATGATCGGTCGCGTCGTGAATCCGCTCGGCGAAACCATCGATGGCAAAGGCCCAATGGGTGGTGAATTTTTTGATTCGCCATTTGAACGCAAAGCTCCCGGTGTGATCTACCGTCAGCCAGTGGCCCAGCCGTTGCAGACGGGCATCAAGGCCATTGACTCGATGATTCCCATCGGTCGCGGTCAGCGCGAGTTGATCATCGGTGACCGTCAGACAGGTAAAACTGCTGTTGCCATCGATACCATCGTGAACCAAAAGGAGTTTTACGAAAAAGGCGAACCCGTTTTCTGTATCTACGTTGCTTGCGGCCAAAAAGGCTCTACGATCGCACAGGTGGTCAAGGCTTTGGAAAAAGCCGGCGCCATGGCCTATACCGTGGTCGTCGCTGCTCCAGCATCCGCTCCAGCACCTTTGCAATACTTTGCACCCTTTGCAGGTGCGGCCATCGGGGAGTACTTCCGCGACTCAGGCCGTCACGCATTGGTGATTTTTGACGACTTGAGCAAGCAGGCTGTCGCTTACCGCGAAGTCTCCCTCTTGCTTCGCCGTCCTCCAGGTCGCGAGGCTTATCCAGGTGACGTGTTTTACCTGCACAGCCGTCTCCTCGAGCGTGCTGCGAAAATCATCGAAAACGATACCATCGCGGCCGCAATGAACGACCTTCCTGACAACTTCAAGAAGATCGTCAAAGGCGGTGGATCCTTGACTGCGCTTCCGATCATCGAGACGCAAGCAGGTGACGTTTCGGCTTATATTCCTACCAACGTGATTTCCATCACCGACGGTCAGATTTTCTTGGAATCCAACCTCTTCAACTCAGGTGTGCGCCCTGCGATCAACGTCGGTATCTCCGTGAGCCGCGTCGGTGGTTCCGCGCAGATCAAGCCGATGAAGAAAGTTGCAGGTACCTTGAAGCTGGACCTCGCCCAATACCGCGAATTGGAGGCCTTCTCCAAGTTTGGTTCGGACCTCGACAAAAGCACCATGGCTCAGTTGGAGCGTGGCAAGCGTCTCGTCGAAATTCTGAAGCAAAAGCAACTCAGCCCGATCCGGGTCGAGGAGCAAATCGCGATCATCTACGCGGGTACCAAAGGTCTTTTGGACGTGGTGCCTGTCGAGAAGATCAAGGAATTTGAGCGTGCCTTCATCGAGGATCTGCGTTTGAACCACAACGATGTCTTGGTCGAATTGGCCAAGAAGGGTGGTGACGTCGGAGCCGTCGAAAAGGTGCTCACCGATACGGCCAAGTCTGTCGCGGCCATTTTCAAGAACTGATAAAATTAACTTTTTGCCGAAATGGCGAATACAAAGGAATTACGGGAACGGATCAAGAGTGTCAAAAGCACGCAACAGTTGACGCGCGCCATGAAAATGGTGGCAGCGGCCAAGTTGAAGCGTGCCCAAGATGCGATTGTTCAACTGCGTCCTTATGCCCAGAAGCTCGGTGAGATCATGGGTAATATCGCAGCAGACATGAGCGACGATCTCGACAGCCCCTACACCAAGGAGCAAAAGCCCGAAAAGGTATTGCTCGTTGTGATCACTTCCAACCGCGGTCTTTGCGGTGCCTTCAACACCAACGTGAACAAAGGCGCTTTTGAGGTTGCCAAAGGAGTCTACGCTGAGCAATTGGCAGCGGGCAATGTGTCCGTGTTGGCAATCGGCAAGAAATCCTTTGAATACTTCAAGAAGCGTGGTTTCCCCCTCGTCGGAGAAAACAATGACGTGTTCCAAAACCTGAGTTTCGACACAGTCAATGCTGTCGCTTCCATGGTGATGGATGGCTTTGTCGAAGGCAAGTGGAACCGCGTGGACCTCGTATTCAACGAGTTCAAGAATGTGATGTCGCAGGTCAAAAAGCATGAGCAGTTTCTGCCGATTGCGGGCACGCCTGCGCCCGCAGCAGGTGGCTCCGGCGCTGAGACGGCTGCGACAGACTACATCTTCGAACCCAACAAGGCCGACATCCTCAAGGACCTGATCCCTAAAAGCCTCCGTACGCGCTTTTTCAAAGCCGTATTGGAAAGCAATGCAGGCGAGCACGGTGCAAGGATGGTCGCCATGGACAATGCTACAACGAATGCAGAGGAGCTCATCAAGCAATTGAAGCTTGCCTACAACCAAGCGCGCCAAGCAGCGATCACCAAGGAAATCTTGGAAATCGTCGCCGGTGCCGAGGCTTTGGCAAGTGCGGGTTGATCCTGCTGTGAATAAAAAAATGCAAAAAGGCTGCTCGTAAGGGTGGCCTTTTTGTTTGAGATTCGAGATGCAACTGCAACAGCATTGCAAATTCCACCAAAACCCACGACCTTCGCCCACGATGTCAAAAGGCAAAAAATACCTCATCTTCATTCTGATCATCGTCTTGGGGGTCGGGCTCGATCAATACACCAAGCATTTGGCCAACATTCACTTGGGGACCTATTGCAACCCGGAATACCCTGATTTTGACTATCAGAAACAAGGGGAATGCAATTGGGATCCGGATGCGTTTTTCAGTTGGACCCATATTTACAATGATGGCGCGTTTTTGAGCATGGGTTCGACTTGGGATCCTACCCTCCGCCTGATCCTGCTCACGGTTGTGCCCGGCTTGTTGTTGTTGGGTGTATTGGTCTATTTCCTGAGCAATGACAAGGTTCGCACGCTCGAGTCCGTGGTTTTTGCGCTGATTGCAGCCGGCGGCCTGGGCAACATCATCGACCGCGTCATGGCAGGTAAAGTGGTGGACTTCATGCACATGCACTTCGGATTTGCAGGGACGGGCATTTTTAATGTCGCCGACCTCTACATCACTTTTGGCGTGGGCATATATCTCATTGTTGCCGCGAAGGCCTACATCAAGGGCGCTCCCAAGGAGCCCTCAGACCCAGAGGCAACGGCCAAAGGCTGATTTGCATACTTTGGGCCGGATTTGGTCCCGTTTCCCTACTACTTGGGGCAATCAAGGAGCCAATTGTGCGCTCATTGTTTGATTGCCTTGATTCGTAACCTGATGGTAATGCAAATTCCAGCCGGCTTCCTCCCAAAGTTGGAATTCGAAGCCGATCTCCTCTCCATTTGAATCGATTTCCCGCACGGCCAAGGACTCGTTTTCCCAGTGTTGGTTTTGGTATTTCCAACTTTGAAGGAAAACAACATTACCAAACACATCAAATTCGGCAAGGGTACGGGATTGGGGAATCCATTGACCGGCAAAACGGTGGAGTTGAATGACTTGTTGTGGTCGACCGTTCATATCCAAAAGAACGGCTTCGGCGTTGAGGCCTGAAGGGTCAAAGAGGGTGTCTTGGCCAATGCCGGGCAACAAGATATCCCAAGCATCGAGCGACAGCGGACGGGACATGGGCCAAACCTGCTTTTGCAGGGTTTCTGTCAGGCTTTGGGCAGGGAGATAAAAACAGGCAAAAAGCAGCAGGGTTAGGGTGCAAAGGGTTCTTGAAATACGCTGTAAAGGTTTCATTTTGAGTGAAGAATGTTGGGTGATTGTAAGACGGTACAAAGCTAGGTGACCGAAAAATCAAAAAATGGGAGAATGTATAAACGGGCCGTTTCGGAGGACGAACTGGCAGGTTGATTTATCCAACGGGCATTTTCGTAGGACGAAGCGGCAGGTGGTGGGGGCAAAGGTTGCGATTGAGGGTGGTTCTCGCTACACGGTATCAATTTTTGCACTGGACAGGCAGAATCTTTTTTCTATATTTGTGGTGTGCTTATCGGTAATAGCACATTTTGATAGAAGCTGAAAAATACTGGCGTTTAGCCTATGATCTGAAACTTTACCTAGAACTTTCGTATTTGACTTGTTAGTTCGATTGGCTTTATCGTAAAGTTGAGGTAGTATTTTGTCCAGAATCAAGACCATAGTATTTTCTCTTGCGAGTCTCGTGACGTTGTTGGTGGCGACACAAGCTGGCATGAAGGGATCCACGCCGACGCGATACATCGACTTCAGCTGTCCGCCGGAAGATTGGGTAAATGACCTGCTGTACAACGTCATGCCGGTGGATACACCTCCGCCGGTGAATGCGCCAGGTCCGGGTGACCCGACCACGCGCCCGCCAGACAATCCATTTTCCACGGGAACTCCCGGCAATATCGAAACCGTGTTCCAACTCGACGAGGAAGGCACCGGCTACTACGTCTATGAGCGGATGGGCGGCATCAACGTGCGTCCACCTTCGCACATCACCATGCGCCAATACCTCGACTGGCGCAAGAAAAATACGGTACGCGATCACTGGAAAGAACGCAGCAACGGCAACAACGTTATTAGCTCTAACAATCCTCTCGACTTTAAGTTTGCAACCAATTCGGATGCATTAAAGGACATTTTTGGCGGCGGAAGCGTGGAAATCCGTCCCAATGGTACGGCCCTGCTCGACATCGGCGGCGAATTCAACCGCAGTCAGAATCCCTCGCTGCCAATCCGTCAGCAGCGCACCGGCAACCTGCGATTTGACCAGCAAATCCAGCTCAACGTCGTGGGAAAAATCGGTGAGAAACTGCGTCTGAATGCCAACTGGGACACGCAGGCGACATTCGACTTTGAAAATCAGATCAAACCTCGAGTACACCGGCACCCCCAATGAGATTTTGCAAAAGATCGAAGCCGGTAACGTGAGCCTTCCGTTGAATGGCTCCCTGATCAGCGGTGGGCAAAACCTGTTTGGCATCAAGACCGCGATGAAATTCGGTCCATTGATGGTCACGACAGTTGCTTCGCAGCAAAAGGGTAAAACCCAAGCCGTGACCGCCACCGGCGGCGCCCAAGTCACCGAATTCCGCAAGCGTGGCGACGAATATGACTACAACCGCCACTTTTTCCTCGGTCACTACTTCCGCTCCCGCTACGAATACGCCCTCAAAGGCCGTCCAAATATCAATTCGCCGATTACCATCACGCGGATCGAGGTCTGGATTACCAACAACAACAGCTCAAGTACCGTCGACAACCGCAACGGCGTGGGCTTTGTGGACTTGGGTGAATCTGAAATTGCCCCCTACGGCAGTTTCCCCAACCAAAAAGGCCGCATCTGGAACCAAAGCCTGATCGATTATTCGAGTTACCCGGGCAATGGTGCCAACAATCTTTATCAGCAAATCAATTCCGATGCCCGCTATTTTGAAAAGGCGACGGTCGACACCGCCTTGGTCAACAATCTGGGCTTGCAAAACGGAAATGACTTCCTCAAGGTCGAAAACATGCGCAAGCTCAATCCCAATGAATACACATTCCATCCGCAGTTGGGATTTGTGAGCTTGAACAGTGCCTTGCAACAGAATCAAGTTTTGTTTGTCGCCTACGAATACCGCTTGGGTTCGCAGGTCTATCAAGTGGGTGACTTTACCCAGGATCCGGGCAAGCAGGCCAATGACCTGAACAGCAACGTGCTCTTTTTGAAAATGTTGAAGCCTGACAAGGTGCAACCGCGTTCCAACAACCTGCCGTTCCCGACCTGGGACCTGATGATGAAAAACATCTACAGCATCGGCGGTTACGGTCTTTCGGCAGACAATTTCCGGTTGGACATTATTTATGATTCACGGAGTCAGGCCGGTGACATCGGTTATTTGCCGACCGGTGCGGTCAAAAATATCCCGCTGATTCAGGTTTTTGGCTTGGACACCCTCCAAAACAACAACCAATCTGGTCCAGACAACTTTTTTGACTACATCGACCGCATCACGATCATTCCTGACAAGGGCATGATCATCTTCCCCGAATTGGAGCCTTTTGGTGATCACTTGCGGGCCAAATTGCGTAACGTGGCCGAAGACGTGGACAAGTATGTCTTTGATACCTTGTATTCGGGAACACAACAGGACGCTATCAACTATGCGACCGACAAAAACCGCTACTTTTTGAAAGGGTCCTATCAAGGAAGCCGTGGTTCCGAAATTTCCTTGAACTCGATCAACGTCGCACCGGGGTCCGTCAAGGTGACGGCAAACGGCATCACGCTCCAGGAAGGCATTGACTATCAGGTCGATTACACCATTGGTAAGGTGATGATTCTGAACCAGGGCGTGTTGACTTCGGGCCAAGAATTGAAGGTGACCTTCGAAACGAATTCCCTTTTTGGGATCGATACCAAAACGATGGTGGGTTCTCGTTTTGACCTGACGTTGAGCAAGGATTTCCAGTTGGGTGGTACGATTCTGCACATGAATGAAAAGCCGCTCACCAACAAAATCATCATTGGTGACGAGCCGACGGCCAATACCATCTGGGGTCTGGACGGAATCTTCCGGAGAGACAGCAAGTTCCTGACGAAAATGGTGGACAAGTTGCCGTTTTTGCAGACAAATGAAATTTCGACGATTCAGGCACAGGGCGAATTTGCCCAATTGATTCCTGGTCACCCGCGCGCGATCGAAGTCAATGGCGAAAAGGGAATTGCCTATTTGGATGACTTTGAAAGTGCCAAAACAACGTTTGATTTGATGGGCTTCCGGGCATGGTCATTGGCCTCCTTCCCAGGCAATAACGGCAACAACAACATGTTTACGCCCGGCCCGGGATGGAATGCTGCCTTGAGCGAAGGCTTCAACCGTGGCCGACTTGCATGGTATTCGATTGACCCGAGCTTTTACTATGGCAGTACCGACGAGGAGTTTCCTGAATCGGATTTGAGCAATCATTATACGCGTCAGGTAACTCCTAATGAGGTGTTCCCCAACCAAACGCGTATCACAGGCGACAACTTGCTGCGCACCTTTGATTTGCACTACATCCCCAATCAGCGGGGTATGTACAACTATGAAGCGGATCCCAATGTGCTGAACGCCGACGGTACTTTCCAAAATCCGGAAGAAATGTGGGCAGGTATTCAGCGGCGTACGAGCGGCAATACGGACTTTGAAGCTGCCAACTTTGAATTCATCGAATTCTGGATGATGGACCCCTTCATCAATGAACCCAACAATGGTGGGCAATTGCTGTTGGACTTGGGTGCGATCAGCGAAGATGTCTTGCGCGACAATGTGAGAAATTTCGAAAACGGCTTACCGGGCGATCCCAATGACATCAACACCGTGGACACTTCGGCTTGGGGAATGTATCCGCTGACGACGCCACCGACAACATCGTTTAGCAATGAGCCTGATGAGCGTCCCAATCAGGACGTAGGTCTTGACGGCTTGAGCAATACCAAGGAAGTCGACTTTTTCAATGGTTACCTAGATGCCTTAAATATTGCCTTCCCTGGCACGCCGCAGATTGTGCAGCAGGCCACAGCCGACCCGAGCGGTGACGACTACAAATATTTCCGTGGAACCGATCTCAGCGGGCAGGGAATCCTGCAGCGTTACCTCCCTTTTAATGGCCATGAGGGAAATACGCCACTGAATTCGACGCAGAATGGTTACAGTACACAAGGTTCTCCCACGCCCGATACGGAAGATTTGAACCAAAACAGCACCTTGAATACGGGAGAACGGTATTGGGAATACAAAATGAACCTTACCCCCGGCGACATGGTGGTGGGTAAAAACTACATCGTGGACATTATTCCAGCGGAGGTTAATCTCATCAACAATACTACCGATACGGTGCGTTGGTATCAATTCCGCGTTCCGCTCAATTCTGGCAAAGCCATCGGCGATATCGCTGACTTCAAAGCCATTGAATTCATCCGGATGTACATGAATGGTTGGAGCAAGGAGGCTGTGATTCGTTTTGCAAGATTCCAACTGGTGAGCACCACCTTGGAGAACTGCCCGCGACTATATGGGTCCTGAAACCGATACGCTCCTTCCTGACCCGCAGCCCGGTTCCTTCTTCAACATCGGTACGGTCAACATCGAGGAAAATGCCAACCGGCAGCCATTCCCTTATGTTTTGCCTCCCGGAATCTTGAGGCAACAGCAGATTGCAAGTACGCAGCCCGGTTTGCTGCAAAATGAGCAATCATTGGTGATGAAAACCTGCGGACTCACCGACGGCGATGGCCGTGGCGCTTTCAAGCTCGTGAATTACGACATGCGCTCTTACCAACGCCTTAAAATGTGGGTGCATGCAGAGAATGTGCCCGGTTCGGCGCAGGAGTTTCAGGATGGTGAATTGCGGGCCTTTATTCGATTGGGGTCTGATATTCAAAACAACTACTACGAATACGAAATCCCCCTAAAGCCCTCAGACCCGGGGGCGGCAGACTCCTTGGGGATATGGGCCAATCAATTTGATGTGGTACTGGCGGATTTGGCGATCGCCAAGGCGGAGCGAAATCAACAAAACTTCCCGGTCATCAACCGATTCCGATACGACTTGCAAGATCCCAATCGACCGGGGCACCGTGTCTACGTGGTGGGTACGCCCAAAACTTCCGATGTAAAGGCGATGATGGTGGGCATTCGAAATGAAGCCGATGGGAAAGGTCCGATTTGTGCAGAGGTCTGGGTGAATGAATTGCGTTTGGTGGACTTTGACGAATCCACAGGTTGGGCTGCCAATGCAAGGGCGACGATCAAATTGGCGGACTTTGCAAATATCAGCCTTTCGGGAAGCATCAAAACTCCTGGGTTTGGTGCCTTGGAGCAGAAGATCAACAACCGCAGTCGCGAAACGACCAAGAGTATTGACGTGGCGGGCAACTTCAACATGGGCAAGTTTTTCCCGAAAAACTGGGGCCTTCAGTTGCCATTGTACCTGAGCTATGGCGAACGGGTGATCGATCCGAAGTTCAACCCGTTGGAGGCCGATGTGCAGATGGTCAATTACCTTGCAGAGCAGGAGCAGGAGGACCGAGATTCGATCCTCTATTCGTTGCAAGATCGAAGGGTGAACCGAAGCATCTCGCTCAACAACATCCGCAAGGTGCGTGTGCAGCAACCTGGCAACAGCAAGAATCCGCCGAAGACGCACCTTTGGGACGTGGAGAATTTGACGCTCAGTCTCTCTTACAATGAGACTTTTATGAGCAACTACACAACGCTCTCACGCATCCAAAAGAATCACAAGGCTGCATTGGGCTATGCTTACAATTTTGATTCGAAGCCGATTGAGCCCTTTAAAAACGCGAAGCACAAGAACCCGATCACGCTGTTCAACTTCAATCCATTGCCCAAAACGATCGGGTTTAACATTGCCCTGGACAGGCAATACGAGGAGAATCAGATTCGACAGTCGTCATCATTTGCTCCCATTGCGCCGACGTTTATGAAGCGGTTCATGATTACCCGCAACTACAACCTGCGTTGGGACTTGACCAAAAGTTTGAGCTTCAACTACGCTGCCGCAAATTCGGGTAGGGTCGACGAACCTGTGGGTCGTATTACTGAGACTAACCGCGACTCATTGTACAACAACATCTTGAATTTTGGAGCTGAGCAGGATTCTTTCGGAAGGGACAGCCTTGGAAGGGATAAGTTCATGAACTTTGGCCGCAACATGAATTTCAGCCAACAAGTTGGCTTGAATTACATTTTGCCATTCGACAAGTTCAAGCCGACAAGCTGGATCAATGCAACCGTGGGTTACCAAGGCAGCTACAACTGGCTTTCCGCCCCGGACAATAACCTGAGCTTGGGCAACATGATCAACAACAGTTCGGCGATCACCGCCAACTCGCGCTTGAACCTGGAGCAGCTGTATGGCAAGGTCAAGTTCATGAAGAAGATTCTGGACGAGCAAAACAAAGGTCCAGGCGGCACGCCGGAGAAGCCTGGCGGACCAAAGGCCGATGTCAAGCCAAAGCCGAAGGTTCCGTTAACCGAGGAGCAACTTGCAGCGGAGGCTGACAGCATCGCGAAGGCACAGAAATTTGCGGTGCTCAAGAAGATCGGCAGTCAGTTCATGCGCCTTGTGATGTGCGTGCGCAACGTGGACGTGAACTATACCACGAATGCCGCAACCTCGATCGCGGGCTGGATGCCAAGTAGCGACAATTTCGGGATGGACTACAAGTTCCAATACTTGACCGTCGACAGCTCGCAGACAATTGCCAACAATCGTTGGGCACCCGGTTTGCCGTTTGTCGTGGGATGGCAACCGGAAGTTTGGCGCGCATCGCAAGTCGGCAATCCGGCCATGCTCGACAACTTCGTGCAGAATGGCTGGATCTCCAACAATTCCACCCTGTCGACGCCGTTTACACAGACGTGGTCGCAGCAACTCACCGGTCGTACGTCCATCACCTTGCTCAAGGACTTCAAAATCGACCTCAACGTGACCAAAAACAATTCGGTGAATGCTTCCGAACTGTTTCACTACGATGACACGCTGTTCCAGCACGTACACGACAACCGTCTGAGCACGGGCCAATATTCGGTTTCTTACATCTTCCTGGGTACTGCCTTTGAATCGAATGTGGACTTGAGCAAGACGTATTTGGAATTGCAGAATGTATCCCGCGGGGTGGTTTCGCAGCGTTTGGCGACGGAAAATCAATTTTACGGCGACTTTTTGTCGCGTTCCGGTACCACGCCGAGTTTGGTCGACGGCCAATACACGCAAGGCTATTACCGAAATTCGCAGGAGGTGCTGATTCCGAGTTTCTTGGCGGCTTACGGAATTGGCAAGGCAGATAAAATCGGTCTGTCTGCTTTCCCGGCGATTCCGCTTCCCAACTGGAACGTGAACTATACCGGATTGGGCAAATTGCCTTCGATGAAGAAGCACTTTACGTCGATCGCCATCAAGCATGCGTACCGCGGCACTTACACCGTCGGGGGCTACACGACCAACTCACGCTTCACGGGCGACGATCTGAGCGGCTTCACCAGCAACTTCTTCGGAGTCGCGGTGGTTCCGGGTTCACCATCTGATTCGATTTACAATATTCAGAGTCAGTATGTGATTCCACAAGTTGCTTTCAACGAGTCATTTGCACCGCTAGCGGGGATCAACCTGAATTTCAAGAATGGTTTGACGGCCGGTTTGGACTTGAAGATGAACCGCAACGTTTCGATGAGCTTGGGCAACCAACAACTCACGGAAACCCGTTCCAAGGACTTCAGCCTTTCCGTGAGCTATCGCAAAGACAAGTTGGAAAAGACACTGAATCTTTTCGGACGCACCATCAACTTGAAGAATGCCTTGAATTCGAGGTTGGAGGTTTCGTTGCGCGACAGCAAAACCCGCAACCGCAAGCTTGACTTCGAAGGGAACAGCGACTTCACAGCAGGTAACTTCATGTTGATCGTGAAGCCAAGTATCGACTACGTGATCAATCAGAAACTCAACGTGCGCTTCTACATCGAGCACACGCGCAACCGCCCGGCGATTTCTACGAGCTTCCCGAGCAGCTATACTGCGGTGGGCTTTCAGGTGAGGTTTACTTTGTAAGTTCAGAGTTCAGGGTGTTTTGGTCATTGGTAGCGAAGCATCTGTAAGTTCGGTAGCAAATGTTACTGACCATCGCTGCGGTGTCCAGTGCATCCAGGCGATATGTCGTTGATTTTGAGCTCCAAAGAAGCACTTTCAATTCCCCAAGCGGCTACGCAACCGTACTTTTCACTATTCACTTTTCACTATTCACTTTTTCTCGTGGCTTTTTTGCGGAAAAAAATATAGCTTCGCTCCCTGAAATTAATACCTGAAACGATGAGTTATCCAGCCGATTTGCTTTACACCAAGGACCACGAATGGGTTCGTATTTCCGGAGAAATTGCTACCGTAGGCATCACTGATTTTGCCCAAGGCGAATTGGGTGATATCGTGTATGTCGAAGTAGAAACGTTGGGCGAATCCTTGGAGGAGCATGATCTCTTTGGCACGATTGAGGCGGTGAAGACCGTTTCAGACCTGTTTATGCCGATTGGCGGCGAGGTTGTCGAAGTGAACAGTGCGCTGAACGATACCCCCGAGGTTGTCAACAGCGATCCTTATGGTGACGGCTGGATGATCAAGGTGAGAATTGCCGAAGGCGCATCCCGTGACTCGCTCATGAACGCCACTGACTACAAGAAGATGATCGGAGCCTGAGGCCAGAATCTCGGTTACGACTTCATTTTTCGAGGTCTTCGTGTCGTTGGTGCATGGAGACCTCGAATTTTTTTCTTTCCCATACCTCTCGGGGCCATTTCTGCGTATAGCAATTAAAATCGAGCATGAGACGGTGGTTATTGGTTTTTGTGGGCTTTTTGTTCCCGCTGTGGATGTTGGCCCAGACGGGCGAACCAGAGCTGGCTGACAAGTATTATCTGTCCGCAGAGTACGAAAATGCGCTGCAACTCTACGAAAAGCTGCAAAAAAAGGAGCCAGAAAACCGAACCTATAACCTGCGCATCGCAGATTGCATGCAAAAGCTCGGTCAATATGCCGATGCCGTTTCATTTTTGGACAAAACCGCCCGCCGCAACCCGACCGATCATTATTACCCGTTTGTGCTTGCAGATGCCTATCGTCTTCAAGGCGAATTCAAAAAGGCCGAAAGCACGGAAGGTGAAGTGATTTCCAAACGCCTTCAGTCCGAAGCCGATTTTATGGACGTCGGATCTTGGTTGGTCGATTTGGGGAAGAATGAACTGGCCTTGCGCGTGTACTTGCAGGGGCGCAAGACCCTCCGCAGCAAATATGTCTTCGGTGCTGAAATTGGCCATCTCTATAAATTGCTGGGTGAATACGAATTGGCCACACAGGAATATTTGGAGCAGTATTATCTGAATCCCTCGTTTGTCAATACCATCAAAACCAATATTCTCACGTTGGTCAACGACAAGTCCAAAGACATCGTCGAAAAGGTATTGCTCGACGCGGTGGGCAAAAGCGCCAAAGATGTCGGGCTACGCTCGATGGTTTTTGATTTTTATGTGTTGAGTGGCAACTTCTACGAAGCCTTGGTGCAATGCAAAAGCATCGACAAGGTCAACAACGAAGACGGCGGCCGGGTATTCCAATACGCCTTGACCCTCCGCAACAACAAGGAATACAAAATGAGCAACAAGGCCCTCGACTATGTGATCGAGAGCCATGAAGGTTCGCCGTATTACATGCGCGCTTTTCAGGAAAAGGCTGTCAATGGCGAAATGCAAGCATTTGAGGCACTCCCCGTCGACACGGTTGGCATTCGTGAAGCCGTCACCGCCTACGACGACCTGTTTGCCAAGTTTGGCCGCCGCCCCGTATTTTACGATGCGATGTACCGCAAGGCAAAGTTGCTGGCTTTTTACCTCTTTGAATTGGACCCGGCGCTCAAAGAATTGGACTTGGCGACGCAACAGCAATTGAAGCCGCAGGAGTTGGCACAAGTGAATTTGCTCACGGGCGATGTCCTGCTCATGAAAAAGGAATACGCACAAGCCAAGTTCAAGTACAACGAAGTGGCCGAGGCTTGGAAGGAAGGCCAAATTGGAGCCGAAGCCAAGTACAAACAAGGTCGTCTCAGCTATTTCAAAGGCGACTTTGAATACAGCAAGGCGCGTCTTCAGACGATCAAGGACAATACGAGCAATGACATCAGCAACGATGCGATTCAACTGTTTTTGCTGATCCAGGACAACGTCGGCTTGGATACGACCACGTATCCCTTGGGTCGTTTTGCGCAGGCGCAGTTGATGGTGTATCAGCGCGACTTCACCCCGGCTTTGGAACTGCTGGACAGCATTGCATTCGCCTTCCCAAGCAACAGCCTCGCCGACGAAATCATTTGGGAAAAGGCCAATATTTACCTGCAGCAAAATCAAGTGGACAAGGCCTTGACCTTCCTCGACAAGATCGTTGCAGATTTTCCAACCGATATCTACGGCGACGATGCCTTGTACACCAAGGCAAAGATTTTCGATTATACCTTGAAGGACAAAGCAAAAGCAATGTCGCTCTACATTGACTTCTTGAAAACCTATACGGGCAGCATGTATATCGTCGAGGTGCGCAAGCGCATCCGCGAGTTGCGTGAACTGAAAGAGACCAACCGGATTTGAGGAAGCCTTGGCCTCCGGCCAAAGGCTGATCGACAGCAAGCCTCCGGCTGTATTACGTGAATCTTCATTTGTATGGAATAACCTATTTGCTTGGTTCAAAGGCAGATGGGAGCTACATGTTCCTGAGGATTTCTGCGCATACAATCTTCTTTCTGAGAATATTCGCTTGAATTTCATGGCCTAATGCTGGTGCAAGTTTTTGTTTCTCTCTTTTATGCCGTATGTTTACGGCATACATATAGGAAAGAGACATGTTTGCCAAAACCGCCGCATTTGACATCGACTTACAGGAGATCGCGCTGTATGCCAAGCTCCTATCGCATCCTGCACGGGTAGCGATCGTGAAGCTCCTCGCCGAGCGGCAATCTTGCATTTCGGGCGACATCGCCAACGAATTGCCCCTCAGCCGCGCAACGGTTTCCCAACACCTGCAAGAGCTCAAACAAGCAGGTCTCATCAAAGGCGAAATCAATGGCCTGAATGTCAATTATTGTCTCGACACCCAGAAATGGGCAGAGGTCAAGGCAAAATTCGAAGGGCTTTTTCTCGCAACCACACAGTGTTTTGATTGCAACTGCTAAGCTTCGATTCTCATGAAAATTGCACTTTTTAGCGATGTTCACGCCAATTTGCCCGCTTTGGAGGCCGTGTTGCTCGACATCGACAGCCGTCATCCCGATGCGATCTATTGCCTGGGTGACCTCGTAGGGTACGCTACTTTCCCCAACGAGGTGGTAGACCTGATTCGCCACCGCAAGATTCCCACGATCGCCGGCAATTACGACGAAGGTGTCGGAAACAATTCGTCGGATTGCGGCTGCGCCTACAAAACCGACCTAGACCGCGCCAACGGCGCTTTGTCGATCGGCTACACCAACCTCGAAATCGGCATCACCCACCGAGAATTCCTGCGCAACTTGCCCAGGCATTTTGCCCTCGACTTTGAATTCAACGACGAACGTTTCCGACTTTTGCTCGTGCATGGCAGCCCGCGCAAAATCAACGAATACCTCTTTGAAGACCGGGAAGAAAAGAGCCTGCACCGCATCATGGAGGAAGCAGGGGCTGACATTTTGGCCTTTGGGCATACCCACAAACCCTACCACCGTGTGCTGCCCAATCCCGGGCAAGATAGCCTCCGTCATGCGATCAACATCGGCTCAGTCGGCAAACCCAAGGATGGTGACGTGCGTGCCTGCTACGTGATGCTCGACATTCAGCCGAATACTTCCATGCGGCTGTCAGACAGCATCAAAGTGGAATTCATCCGCGTTGCCTACGACATTGAGCGCACGGCCACGGCCATCGAACGCAGCCCTTTGCCCGACATTTTTGCGGAAATGTTGCGCAAGGCATTCTGAGATTTTCCGAAGAACACGCTTTTGATTCGACCCTAAAAATGACTGAAAACGCACTTCCGACACCCAAGCGCTTGTCTTTTCTCGACCGTTATTTGACGCTTTGGATCTTTCTTGCCATGCTGATCGGCGTCGGGATCGGCTATTTTGTTCCGGGCACACAGGATTTTATCAACCAATTCCAGTCGGGCACGACCAATTATCCTTTAGCGATCGGATTGATCTTGATGATGTTTCCGCCGTTGGCAAAGGTCAAGTTTGAGCAACTGCCCAAGGTCTTCAAAAGCGGCAAGCTGCTGTTTTTATCTTTGTTCCTGACATGGGTGGTGGGACCGCTGCTGATGTTTTTGCTGGCATGGTTGCTGCTGCCGGACAAACCCGAATATTTCACTGGCTTGATGATGATTGGCATCGTGCCTTGCATCGCGATGGTCATTGTGTGGAGCGACATTGCCCTGGGCGACCGCGAATATGTCGCCGGACTTGTGGCCATCAACAGCATTTTCCAGATCCTGTTTTACAGCTTCTACGCTTATATTTTCGTGACCGTGCTGCCCAAGGCGATTGGAATGCCCGGTTCGCGGGTCGATGTCACAATTGCCCAAGTCGCCGAAAGTGTGCTGATCTACCTCGGAATTCCATTTTTGATGGGCATCACCACGCGGTTCGTGCTGGTAAAAGCCAAAGGAATGGCTTGGTATGAAAATGAATTCCTGCCACGTATCGGTCCGATTACCTTGGTGGCTTTATTGCTGACGATTGTGTTGATGTTCAGCCTCAAGGGCAAGATGATAGTGGACATTCCCTTGGATGTATTGCGGATTGCACTGCCCTTGACGCTCTATTTTGTGATCATGTTTTTTGCGGCATTCTTTGCGGCAAAGAAACTCGGTGGTAGCTATCCAAAATGTACTTCGCTCGCTTTTACTGCAGCCGGCAATAACTTCGAATTGGGAATCGCAGTGTCGATCGCCGTATTTGGGATCGAATCCAAGGAGGCATTTGCTTGCGTGGTCGGTCCGCTGATCGAGGTTCCTGTTTTGATTTTGTTGGTGAATGTCGCCTTGAAACAAATGCGGCGCTTTGCACCTGCGGATCGAATCTGATTGCGCTGACTTACTCAACAGCCGAAAATGCTCCGTTATGTCTCAAAAGAAAGAAGCCGTCCAATTTCTGGACGGCTCCTCCTATATTTCTATACACCTTGATTATTCGGCTTCAAAACGCAACTGCGTGACTTTATAGACACCGCCGACATTCTTGAGGAAGATGTTGGTGTCATAGGTGCCGCCTCCACTCACAAATGTACCTGTCGCGTAGTTGGTCGCACCTGAATTGCCTTTGTGGATCACAGCAAATGATTTTGGGGCATTTTTAGAGAAGAACTCCTTCAAAACAAAGGATGCCTGCTGCGAAGAATACGCTTGGTCTGAACCGGGGAGGGTTAGCTCGACGGGAGACTGAAAAAAGGCAGTCAGCGCATCTGAATTTCCCGCTTGAATTGCAGCCGCAATTTTGCTAAAAGCCTCATCAGGAGTGCTTTGTGCTTTTGCGCGTTGTGTTCCAGCCACTACAAAAAGCAAAGCGATCAAAAATGCGAGCAGTGTTTTCAGAGTTTTCATAATGCTTCAATGGGTACACATTCCATGCCAAATGTTTCACCAAGAAAAGAAATTTAAAGGAAGAATGCGAATGTGGGACACATTGGAATCAGTATTTGACCCTTTGCCTTGAACACTTTGGAAGGACGAAGAGTTTCCCTTTCTGATCCTGCAAGGTCAGGTTTTCTTTTAAATTTGCAACATGAGCCAAAAAGTAGTCCTCGTGATCATGGACGGTTGGGGTATTGCCCGCGACCCCAAGGTCAGCGCCATAGAAGCAGCACAAACCCCATTCTACGACGAATCCTTGCGCATTCGCCCGCATGCACGCTTGTATGCAAGCGAGCAACAAGTGGGTTTGCCCGCAGGGCAAATGGGGAACAGTGAAGTCGGGCATACCAATATTGGTGCTGGAAGGGTTGTTTATCAAGACCTTGTGCGCATCGGCTTGGCAATCGAATCAGGCGAGTTTGCTGCGAATAAGGAATTCAAAGGGTTGGTTGATTACTGCCGCGACAATCAAAAGCCGCTCCATCTGATGGGCTTGTTGAGCGATGGTGGCGTGCATTCGCACATCGATCATCTCAAGGGCATTTTGGAGATCCTGTCCAAGGAACCCAATTTGCCGCCTGTTTACTTGCACATGTTTATGGACGGCCGCGACACGGACCCCAATGGCGGGCGTGGCTACATCCAAGATCTAGAGGCGACAATGGCAAAAACGGGCATTGGTCGCATCGCTTCCGTGGTCGGACGCTATTATGCGATGGACCGCAACAAGGCTTGGGAACGCACGAAAATTGCCTTTGACCTGATTCGATTTGGTCAAGGTGCAGGGTTCCATTCGGCCATGGAAGCCATCGATGCCAATTACGCTGCCGGCGTCACCGATGAATTTATCGAACCCGCGACCATCGTCAAGAATGGAACGCCGATTGGTTTGTTGCACAAAGATCACGGTGTCCTTTTCTTCAATTTTCGCACGGATCGCGGCCGGCAGCTCACGACAGCGCTGACGCAACAGGAGTTCCCCGAACTTGGGATGCGTCCCAATACGTTTCATTATTGCACGCTTACGCGCTATGATGATACCTACAAAGGCATCCACGTATTGTTTGAAAAGGACAATGTGCAAATGGGTCTCGGCGAAACCTTGGCCAAACATGGCAAGCAACAAATTCGCATTGCTGAAACTGAGAAATATCCGCACGTGACTTTTTTCTTCAATGGCGGCAGGGAAGAGCCATTTGTGGGAGAATCCCGGATTCTCTGCCCATCGCCGAAGGTCGCCACCTATGACCTTCAGCCGGAAATGAGTGCTGCCGAGATTCGCGACAAGATCATCCCTGAATTGCAAAAGGGCGATGTTGATTTTGTCTGCCTGAACTTTGCCAACCCCGATATGGTTGGCCATACGGGCGTGTTTGCCGCAGCTGTGAAAGCTTGCGAAACCGTGGATGCCTGCACCAAGGCAGTCGTTGAGGCTGCCACTGCAAATGGCTATCATGTCTTGGTTACGGCCGACCATGGCAACGTCGATTGCATGATGAACCCCGATGGAAGTCCGCATACTGCCCATACAACGGCCTTGGTTCCATTGATATTGCATGCACCAAAGGGTTTTGACAAAGTATACAAGTTGAAGGACGGCAAACTAGGCGACTTGGCTCCGACCATTTTGCATCTGATGGGCCTGCCGATTCCTGCCGAAATGACCGGTGAAATCCTTGTGATCGAATGAAGCAAGTCTTTGGGATTTTGCTGTTTCTGACGCTGACAGCGGTCGTCTGCAAGGCCCAAGACGGTGCGTTTTACAAAGCGCTGTTTTGGAAGCAATTGTCGGCTACCTGCCGACCGGGACTGCGTTGGGAAAAATCCGTCACGGAGTTTGATGATGCTGGAAGTCCCAAGACGGAAACCAAGGTTTTTGAACTCGATTGTTTGCATGGCGTTGCCACTGCTGGAGAAACAAAAATTGGCTTGAATCCCGAGGAATTCGGGCATCTGTTTGAATACATGTTTGACAATCCTTACCATTCGGAAAATTTGAATGTGGATCGAAAGGGCCAATCTGTCCACGCAATTGCCCATACCAAAGAGGACGCCAAGCTTCGCTTGCAGAGCTTTGAGCTCGATGCAGGCACTGGTGTTTTGCGTAAAGCGGAGGCGCATATCGTCAAGGAAAGCCCATTGTATGACTTGGATGTGAGGATCATTGTACATTTTGACGAACAAGGCCATTACATGGACCATCTCATCGAAACCATCACCGATGTTTTGATGGGGGGCGCACTCCATACGAGGATCCAAGCTCGAATGCTATGATGGAATGGCTCGCAGTCTTCCTAGGTGGTGGAATGGGTTCCCTTGCACGACTTGGGATGGGCAAATGGCTGGGAACGACTGCCGCAGGTTTTCCATTGGCGACTTTTCTCACCAACATCGTTGCCTGCCTGATTTTGGGATTCGTCGCCGGATTTGTTTCGAATAAGTTTCAGATTCACCCCGTGCTTCGCATCGGCATCACGGCGGGATTTTGCGGCGGATTCAGCACCTTTTCGACGTTCAGTCTGGAGTCTGTCGGACTCTGGGAAAGCGGAAAACTTGCTTTGATGGCCGTTTATGTGGTTGCATCGGTTGCTGTCTGCTTTCTGGGAATCGGAATCGGGCAATGGCTGGGAAGGCAGTTTGCCTAGAGCAAGCCTGCAATTCCCATGAAAGACAGCCTTAATCGAGGCTGGGTTTCCTTCAAAGTATTCTCTCAAGGCAAAAAGGCAAATTCACCGGGGATGATGCCGGATGGAAAGCTGGCAAGCGGCGTCGAAGATCCGGTTGTATAGCGATACACCACGCCACGTCGCTGATAATCAAGGGCGTCACCTGCGTAGATCAAGTCCGTAAGCGGATCCACCGCCAAGCCGTACCACGTATGACTACCCTGCGGAATCCAAGCTTGCGTCGGTAAGCTCCCGTCCGTGATTGCCATCTGAAAGATGCCTCCGTTCAGGAAAAAGAGTTGATTCCCCGCAATGTTGATGCAGAGTTTGCTCGGTGCTTGGGTTGCTGACGAAAATGGGAAAACGGCTTCCAGATTCAGCGAGTCGGGATTCAACCGGACCAACTGCGGGACGGCCTGTCCCAAGGCATTGCCGCAAAGCACCCAAAGTTTGCCGTTTTGGTCCTGAACGAGGCTGTTGGGCTCCCGTCCAACATAGACGCTGTCGGTCAAAGTGAGCGTGCTCGGATCGATCACCAGCAATTTGTCCGTTCCGGTTTGCGTGACAAACACGCGGTTGCCGACCATTAACATTTCTTCCGTCCAACCGCCTGTCGCGATCGTGCCTTCTACATTGCATCCCACAAGATTGACCACCGAAATCGACTTGGAATAAAGATCGCTCACCAGGGCCTTGTTGTTGCCAATCGGCAACAAATACCTTGGCGATTGCAGTCCTGTGATGGTGCAACTGCTTTTCAGGCTGGGCAAATCCACGACTTCGATCTTCCCCGAATTGTTGACGACGATGTAAGCACGGTTGCCGACGATGGTAACACTCTGCGCGACATCGCCCAACGGCCGCGCATTCTCCAGTTCAAAAATATCCTCCCGAAGCGAATCGTCCGTCAGTCGGATGAAACCCAGGCTTGCATTCCCACCTTGGAAATTCCCTTCGTTGACCACCAAAACACCATCTGCATAGTCAAAAGGAACCTCGGGCTCAGGCTTGTCCTTGCAACCAAGGAATGTGGTAGTTGCCAAGAGAAACAGCAGGGCCCACCTCGCTATTTCCAAAGACTGGAACACGCGGGGATTAGCTTCGCTGATTGCTGCGCCGATCTTACGAGTCTCCATTTTCCATTTTCCATTCTCCATTTTCAATTCCCCCCCGTTGCTTCCAAAGATCGACATCCAGTCGCAAAAAGTAGGATCTTCCGGGCATCGGCCGCCATGCCACGGTCTGAAACTGGGCATTCCACAGGTTGCGGACACCTGCTTGCAGATGGAAATGCTTGAACAGATGCGGGTTCATCTGGACTTTTTCTTTGGTTGGCGAACGATATTCCTGTAATTCCACGGCTTTCCCGAGGCGGCAACCCACACTCACGTCTGCAGTGCTGAATCCCGGGATGAAATCGCTGTTGTCGGCCGTGGTGTACCGGCGGCTATTCCAATCCTGGAAATATTGCAGGCTCCAGCGTGCCCATTGCAAGCCGAGGCGAAACGTCGCATTGTGCCTTGGCGTGTAAATCAATAAATCTCCGTCTTGGTTCCGGCTGTCGTTGAAGTTGTAATTCACCGAAATGTCGTGGTACATCCACGGGTAAATGTTTTGGAAAGGACCTTTCCAATGGAAATTGGCCTCGATTCCGCGCGCCTGCACATGCTGCACATTCTCCGGTGACCAGATATTTCCATTGCCCGGAAGCCAAAGAATCCAATCGTCGACCTCATTCCAATAGCCGCCGAGTGAATATTCCAGAATGCCGTTTTCTGTCCATGGTAGCCAACGTAGGATCGAAAATTCTCCAGACAAACTTTGCTCCGGTCGCAGATCGGGATTGCCGCCCGGCACCCAATAGCGGTCATTGAGCGTGGGATAGCGGTAATTGCGGGAAATGCTGCCCGATAACCGCGTTTTGTTGCCAAAACTGCAGCCCAACAATCCCAGCAAGGGCGACAGGCGTTGATTGTAAAGCTCTTCCCGCAAGACCAGACCGATTTTGGAGGTCTTCTTTTTACCCAACGTCAATTCGCCATGGGCGAATGTTGACCAGAGATTTTGTTGCGCTGCCAATGTGAAGCCATCGCTACGCGCCTGATCATGTACAAATCGCAAACCTGCATTTTGAAACTTGAAGGCGGGTTCACCGCCGGAATGGCGTACATATTGACTTTCGGCAATGAACCGGTCAAAGGAGGATGGCGCCAAAATTCCGGCCGTAGGGTTGCGGTAAGTGAGCGATTCCCGAAAATAGGCAACATTCGTTTGAATGTAGGCCTGCGGAATGTACTTGCGCCAGCGCAGCATCGCACGAACCGCGCGGTCGCTTTGCGATTCCCGCGTATTGCCCGAAAGCATGGTCGGCGGCAATTCCCGTTCAGATGCAAAGGTCCAGACCTTGAGGTTGAAATCATTGCGTTTGACAAAGCCTTGAATTTCCTGCATTCCACCCAACTGCCGGATTGCAGCATTTTCGAGGCGCTGAACGGGTTCGCCAGCCTGCCCTGTATTCACAAAAGGGAAGTCGTTGCGGCCGGAGTTCCAGTACAGCTTGGTGCTGCTACTGAAGCGTTTGCCCGCGAATTGCAAGCCTAGATTCGAAGAAAGATTCCGAAAGGAGGAAACTTGCTGCGAATAGGAAATCAAAGCCGGCTTGAAGTACTGTACCTGCGGTGCTGACCCTAGCAGGATGGCCCCTCCGAGTCCGCCGGAGCCCTGCACCAAGGAATTGCCGCCGTAGCGTGCCTCGACATGGTTAAACAATCCACCACCGCTGAGCGCAAAATCCTGCTGCCCCAGCATCGGCGAATTCAGCGGCAAGCCTTCCCAATAGATTTGCGTATGACCCGCACCCGTTCCCCGCATCGTCGGACTCGAAAGTCCGCCAGGAGCGTAGCGTTTCAGGCTCAGCGAAGGCATTTCACGTAGGATATCGGCGACACTTCCCATTTTTCCATTTGCTTGGGTAAGCGAATCAGAAATCCAGTAGTGAGCGCCTGTCACTGAATTTTGCGGCCCCCAATGCGTGCGAATGATGACAGCCTCCAAGGGACTTGTCAGATAAGTGCTTTCAATGTCTGGGGTGTCTGATTCCTCCGTTGAAAAGACCGCATCCGGCTTGGAACGCATCGAATCCACCTGCGCATTCGAAGGAAGTGACCCCAAAAGGCAGCAAATCAATCCGAGAATTCGTAGCCAGCTACTCATTTTCGCTGTACCACGATTTTTCGTTTTTCGGCAAACCCATCCACCCGGATTTCCAGCACATAGACGCCTGCAGCAAGATTTTCAGTGGGCATTTCGATGATGACGGACTCGTCCAGGTTCCATTGCTCGGATTGCCAGACCAAGTTGCCGCCGACATCGTGCGTCAAAATTTCAAGTTTGCTCCGAATGCCTTGCACGGCAATGAAAACGATATCGCCAGAAGAAACCAAATTTGGAAACACCGTCAGCGAATCGAATTCAGTAATGTCCCAAGCAACACTCACCAAGGTGCTTCCCATTTCATAGCCATCGCCATTCCCGCCCCGATAAGGCGCCTGGGAGAAAACGGCTTGGGAGGAGGCAAGGAAGAATCAGAAAACCAAAAGCGAATTTCAACAGGCCCGAAAAAAGGCAGCGACCGAAACCCAGCACTTGGTGTCTTGGTGCCTTGGTGGCCAACGCAAGCGCTCGACCTGTTTCCTCAGACTGTTTCCTTGCACTCATCTCGCTCCTCTCCCTCCTGCAGTATTTCTCCGGACATCCGATGCCCAATCAATGTAAAACCGATCCGAAACCGCCAAATCACGAAATCCGGGGATAATCCCGCTGTTCCAAGCCCCGCCTTTGAATCCAACCCCCTCCGGGCCAGGCCAATCGTTGACATTGGCTTCGCCAGTGGGGCTGATGGTTCCGTCGCCCAGCCCGCCTTGGAAATTGAGTCCGGTTGTGCGCGCACTCACGCAAAGCTCCCAGAGGTTGCCGCTCAATTCCATGTGGCCATAAAATCCTGCGCCAGCCTGCAGGCGGTCGCTCGCGGAGTTTGCTCCAAAGCCGCAACGTAGCGGGCCTTGCGGGCCGTTGTAACCGTGGCTGCCCAGGCCCGCATTGAAGGTTGCTGAATCAGATACCCCTTCGGCAGGCGAACCATCATTTAAAACAGCGTTGGCATCGACAATTTCGGGAGTACCCCAAGCAAATTCGCCGGATTCAGGTGCGAGATTGCCCCGGCAAGCCTTTTCATATTCCAATTCGGTGATGGGCCGCAGGGCCGCCCAATCGAGGTAGGCTGCCAAGTCTGGCCAACTGAGCCAGTTACAGGCCCGGTTTTGACCGTCTTGATCACCATTGTTGGCGCCCCCGTCGAGGTTGCATGCGTACCGCGCCGTGGATTCACCCGGGTGCCCGTGCGCTGCGAGTACGACCGCGCTGCGGTTCGCATTCACGCCTGCGAGCGCGAGCGTGCCTGTGGCCCCTTCCGGATCCGAAGCCGTCCTCGCCTTCTGTTGTTCAAACGTGAGTGTATTCAGAAAGTCAACGTATTGCGCCTGACTCAATTCATATTTCATCAGGTAAAAACCCGCAAATCCCTTGGGATAGGCAGACGGAATCGTAGCGGCAGGTGCTTTTCCGCCATCTGCGCCCAGTGCATCGGAAGGAATGGCATTCTCGGAGGTCAAAAAATAAGGTTGACCATTTGCGGAGTCATGGAGGGCAAAGTTGCTGCTCCCGTCGCCGACCCAAAACGGGCTTTCAGGAACAAAAGCCATTTCGATACCGAAGACTTGTATTTCATAAATTCCGGGGCTGAGTTTCTCTTCGAAAGCCAGGTTCAAGGAGACAGAAGTTAGATTGCCTGCGCCATTGCCGACATTCCGGACCATGATGCCTTCGCCATTTTGGGCTGTTTCCAAGGAAAGTAAGCCTGGATTGCCGCAGAAATGTGCGGCAGGGGTGGTGGAGAAGCGCAGATGCTGCCATTCGCCGAGGGCGGGTTTGATTTTGGCAAAAAGCCAGACCGCATCGTGGTTGCCCGTTCCGTTGGGGAGGTTCCACCCATTGTCCCAGGAAATGGTGGTTTGCAGCGAGGTACGGTCGCACGAGACTGTTCCAAATCGCAAGTTATTGGAAAAGACCGCGTTGTTGACGAGGACGAATCCCAGGCAAAACAATACTCTCCAAATTTGACCCCAAATTTTCATCAGCCTATTTTGGAGTCTTGATCACCTTGAGCGTCAATGCTTCAGCGCGCGTTCTCAGGGTGAGAATATATGCTCCCGCGGCAAGGTGAGGAAGTTCAATCTTCAAGAATTCGTTTCCTGCGACCTTGGTGGTGTAAATGAGTTTTCCAGCGAGATCGTGGATCGTCACCTGTTGTGCAGGACTTTTCACGTGGCGTAAATCGACGATCAATTCGTCAGCGAAAGGCTGCGGATAAGCCTTGATAAAATTGGCGTTGTTGCGAGGTTGGTTTCCGACGGTCATGTTGTAATCTACTGCCAAGGCAACGGGAGAAACGCCGGTTTCGACAGAATCCAGCCTTGTTCCGTTGTAGTCAAATTGAATCAGCCAGCCATATGTCTCCAAATCGGAACGCGAAAGGTAAAAGCGGTTGTTGACGGAGTCCAGGACCATGGCGGTCCAAGTGCCCGGCACCACCACCGGATCTGTCAATTGCCCTGATGCCAAATCAAATCCGCCGACATTGCCTCCGAAATTGGCGTAAAGCTTACCGTTGTCAATGCCGGCACCTTGGGAAAGCGGCATGTTGACTTTGTGGTGCGTAAATGTGCCATTGGCGATGTCGTATTGAGAGATCCATCCCCATAGCGGATTGTTGAATTTCACAATGTTGGTGGAGACAACCTTTCCTTCGTGAACGTAAAGCCTGTCGATGAATTTCCCCATGGTGTCCATGTCCATGACGCGGTGCAGGGCTGCGCCACGCATGTCTACCACCGCCAGATTTCCTGTAGTATTCACAAAAGACACCGGATTGGCAACATAGCCGGTGTCACCGACGACGACCACGCCATTGCAATTGCCACCAATCGTCGGCACCCCAAAGCACGGCCCCAAATTGGCAGCGTACCGCACTTCGAAATGATCGCCAATTGCGCCGACGCCCTTGGAAACAAGGACTTTGTCTTCCCAAACGGCAACACGGCGCACCCCTTTGATCACGGCAGACGCCTCACGCTGATAAGTATCGAGGTTGTACCGGATGAGCATGCTGTCTGCACAGACATACGCATCCCTTCCCCAGATAAAGACGCTTTGCACAGATCCTGCTTCAATAGAATCGAAAACGGAATAGTTCCCCGTGCCCAGATTCCAAGCCGCCATATGCACAAGGTTGGAGTCCCCGCCAATGCCGCCATTTGCCACAATCACCTGTGACGGCGCTTGTGCAAGCACCACATGGGCACTCCCAATCAGCAGACTAAGAAGCAAGGATAATTTTAGAGCGGCCTTCATAGCAAATCAACAATTTTCCAATAACCAAGGCGGTAGATTGGCTGCGGAGGCATACCCGAAGGTGGCTCCACGGCTCTTCTCCCGAAAGCAATGAACCTTAAATTGCGGTGGCAGGTCTTCTGACTTCCCTGGTTCGGAACCTTCCCTTCCGCAAGCGGAAAGTGGCGTTTTCTCCGAATTGCCGCATTCCACGATTGCGACAGGGTTACAGCAGCGGGGACTGCTCCAGATTTACACTGGATTCCCTATTAAAGCGGTCAACAATCATGCAAACCGCTACCACAGCAGCACAAAGATAGACCTCTAAATGAAAATTGACAATCAATTATAGACAAACCTGACCCCGATTGGTGCTTTCAAGTGCCTTGAAGGACAGACGGTTTGGCATTCCTCTTGGAGGGAGAATATTAATTTTGGTTGGGAATGTTTAACTTTATCTGGAACTTCTGGTTGTTTGCTGTAGATGAAGAATGCAATTGTCGTCCTGTTTTGCTGTGTTGCTTTGGCAACCAACGTTCGTGCACAACGTCCTGAGAGCATTCGTTTCAGTGATTTTGAGGCATTGACGCAGGTAGACAATGACACCCTTTATGTATTGAATTTCTGGAGTACCTGGTGTCGGCCTTGCGTCGCGGAAATGCCTTATTTTGACCGTGCACAGCGGGAATTGGAGTCTCAAAAGGTGAAAGTGATCTTTTTGAGCTTGGATTTCAAGGCACAATTCGAATCCCATTTGGTTCCATTCCTCGCCAAGAAGAATTTGTATTCCAAGGTGTTGTTTTTGGATGAACCCAAATTTGACGGCTACATCGACAAGGTCGATCCGAAATGGTCGGGTTCGATTCCGGCCACGCTGTTTGTCCAGCATTCGAAGGGGATTCGGCAATTTCATGAAGGAGACTATACCTACGAAGATCTGATTACTACTATCAATTCGCTTTTATCGACAAAGGAAAATGAAAAAAACTAGCATTGTTTTGATGGCGTTGGCATTGTTCACGCTACTGAATTTCACAGCAAAAGCCCAAGTGGATGCTGATTTGGTCGGCAAGGAAGCTCCGGCATTTTCGTTGAAAAACATCGACGGAAAAACCGTTTCCCTCGACAAATTCCCGAATGCCAAAGGCATGATTGTGATTTTTACCTGCAATCATTGCCCTTATTCGGTGCTTTATGAGGATCGGATCATCGCTTTGGACGCCAAGTACAAGGCGGCAGGCTACCCCGTCGTAGCCATTAACCCCAACGATATCAAGCAGTATCCTGACGACAGCCCTGCCAACATGAAGAAGCGTGCCAAGGCAAAAGGATTCACTTTCCCTTATCTTTTTGATGAAACACAAGCTTCTGCCAAAGCCTATGGAGCGACCCGCACCCCGCATGTGTATTTGCTGCAAAATGAAAATGGCAAGTTTATCGTGCGTTATGTAGGCGCGATCGACGACAATGCACAGGATGCAACGGCAGTCGGTACCAAGTATTTGGAGGAGGCTATCGCCAAATTGGAATCAGGTCAGTCCCCTGAGCCGCAGTTTACCAAGGCAATTGGTTGCGGCATCAAATGGAAAAAGGACGCAGCTGCGACCAATTAATCACCGAGAATTCGCCGGAAACGGCAAAAGAAAAAGCACCAATGCACGATTTGCCTCAGGCGGTCGTGCATTGGTGCTTTTAGCTGAGATGACTCAGCAAGGAATTATTTCCTGTTGGGGACGACTTTGGGCGCAGACATCTGCGGCTTGGTGTTCCCATAAACACCTTTGTATTTTGGGCGGTGAACAATCGTCACGCTCCTGTCACCTGCGTTGGTGCGGCGCACGCGCATGTAGCCTCTTCCGCAGCCCGTTGCCAACATCAGTGAAGCAACCATTACGAAGGCCATGCCATATCCAATAAACTTCTGCATTTCTTTTGCTTTTGGACGAAGATAAAGATTTCTCTGCAAATACTACAAATTCGGGGAATGCTCAGCTCACTTCTTCTCAAAGCGTGCAAAGAGGAATTCGCCCTTCAATTCACCTAGGAGGATTGTGAAAACCTTGGTTTTCATCTTCTCATCTGTGAATTCAATATCCCAATAAAAGTACCTTTCGTTCACTGCATTGACGATCCGGAAGTTGGTCGCATTCCAGATCACCGTCTTTTCCAGGATGTGATGGATGTAATTGACGGTATTTTCCAGATCGAGGCGCTCATAACTGTCTTGCATGTTCACTTTGACTTTCATGGTGCGGTTCGGTTCGCGTCCCGCATACAAGGACATCCGGCCAAAGGATTCATAATTGCGTGCTTGGGCATATTTGAGCGCCTTTTCGACCGCGAGCTTGGTCCCGGCTTCTGCTTTTTCCTTGGCTGTCAAGGGTTGTTCATTGGCACCAACGCCGACGACCTGAGCGCCGGCAATCTGGAAAAATGCCGCGAACAACACAATTGGGAACAAAATCGCCAGTTTTCTCATCTTGTTTTGCATTCTCTGAGAGATTCAGGGAATGAAGTTATAAAAACTATGCCAGAATCAACTCAATCGCTTAATTGTTCCTGGAATATTCCGGTTTGGACTTTAATCAATGTCTCCCAAAAGGTATTGAGTACCAATTTTCAGGAATGCGAAGACCTTCTCGTCATTTTCCCCGTCTTGATAGTGCAGGGCTACTTTCCAGATCAACCATTCTCCTTCCCGTTCTTTCTCAGTCGCAAATTCCAAGTATTCATGTGCCTGTAGTCCAGTGACCAACACTTGCAGCTTCGCGCATTCTTTTTCCGCAGCAAGCTGCTCTTCAGGAATTTCATAACGCAGGCCGCGGTGCCAGGCATCGTTTCCATCTCCCTCTCGGTAAACAAGTAGCGGAGCCATGCCGTTGCAGTCTCCGAGTCTTGCTTTTTGCAAAATCGAATCCAAGGCTGCTTTGACAGGCTCGCCATCGGCAGACGTGGTGTTGCTCTCGATTGCAGAATCTTGTGCTACGATGGTTTTTGCAGCCTCAGCCGGTTTGGGCTGTGGTGATGGTTTGCAGGCGAATCCAAATGCACTCAGCAGCAAGATGCCCAAGACGTACCGTAGTTTCATGCCGCAAATCAACGGGAATTCCTGATCCTTTCCAGCAATAATTGGGCTTCTTTGGCCTCATTGGATTCTGGCTCTGACAATTCGAGGGATGTTTTTGCTGATTTTTCAGCGGCATCGAGATCTCCATTCTTCAATTGCAAGGAGGCCAAGGTGTGATGGTTCCAACTTGCAGGCTGGATTTCGGTGGAGCGTTGCGCCCATTTTTGGGCAAGTTTGTGGGCTTCTTGCTGCTGTAAATGCTCGTGAAAGGCCCAAGCGGCATCGTTGTAGAGGGCAGCGTCGTCGCCCTTGTAGATTGCAAACAGCGCCTCGGCTGATTTTTGGTAGGCCACCCAATTTTTCCCGGCGTGATGGTAGGCGAGTTCGGCTTGCAGCATGACTTGGTTGGCCTCGGATGGCTCCCAAAGCTGTTGCGCGGCTTTTTTGCAGGCGGCAAAAAGTTGTCCATTTTGGGCCGTTGCGGCATCGTTCAAACTTTTGCTGAAGACGCCGCCGAGAAATTCCTGCAGGGGAGCCTCGCCAAATTGTTGCACAAAAGCTGCTTTGTTGGTCAATACGTGTTGGTACTCGGCGTCGGTGACCGACTGCGTGCCGATGGTGGCAATGATCCAATTTTCAGTTTCCATGAGGGCTTCCCTTGGGATTTTTTTAAGGTATTCGCGGCATTGAACGTGCACGTCGTGACCGGCGGCATCCATTTCGATGAGATAGCGTTGGACGAAGGCAGGCTCGCGGTAGCCGGTATTGTACCGCGCTGTCCGGCTGTCGAGATGCAACGTTTTGTTGCGGGCTGCTGTCGCCATTGCGAGCATTTCGTCGTGGTCGTGCAGCTTTTTCTCGCGGTATTGGGCATTGCCCTTGCTGTCGAAAAAGATGAATTCGGGAATGCTCAGAACCCGCACACCAGCAAAATAGGGGCTGGATTCGAGCTGTTGGGCATCGAGCCGAAAGCTCACAAAGTAGGGGTTGAAGGCATCGCCGATTTCCTTTTCGACAAAAATGTCCTTTTCCATGATCTCGCAAACTTCAAGGACGTCCCCGCAGACAAACAGCATCAACATTTTTCCTTGTTTGGCCGCCTTGGCTTGCGCCGCTTCAAATTCGCCGGATTCAAATTGGATACCTTGGGCCGTGGCAACCAACGAGAGCCCGAGTGAAACTAGCAGGAAGAAGAGTAAACGCGTGGTATTCATGCCATCCGAAGGTGTTTTACCCATTAAGAATGCAGATGTGTTGGAAAAATACACAAAGCGCCCGTCAAATTCGATGCACCAAGCCTCTTCGTTGATTTTTTTCCTACCTTGACCGCGATACAGGTGTTTTTTTGGCAACCAACGCTAAAACGACATTCATCGCGTGTAGGATTATTTTAGAAGAATGAAGCTAGGACAGGCGCAGGTATTTCTGCACCAAAACACGATTTGGCTCATCAGGGGCTTGGGAGCGTTTGTGGGATTGATATTGCCACCTTATCGCTATCTTTTTCCTGAAGCGTCTTTTGATCCGATGTGGATGCGATGGGCGCTGTCGGCTATCATCTTTTCCGTCATCATTGCCAGTTTCGTATCTGCACGTGTGCGGCGCAAAGCCATGCCTGCGACCTATTTGTTTTGCATTCTGTTGACGGTCTGGATGCTGGTATTGGCATTTGCGAATGGCCTTGCACAATCCTACGCTTCGAGCTATCAAATCATGCTTTTTGCTTCCCTGATTTTGATGCGTGACTGGCGATGGCTCCTGCCCGTGGTCGTTTTGCATACGATTGGGGTCATTGTCGGTGCATTGTTGGTTGAGAATCCAGTTTTTAGTCCATTGACCTTTGCAGTGATGGCGATCACCATTTTGCTGATTGCGAGTGCGGGAATTGCCACGGGTTGGTTGGAATATTGGTCGGTAAGCCAGCGAGAATTGCGGTTGAGGTCCATCAATCGCGCAGCCTTTGGTACGGCAACCGATGCGATCGTCGTGACAGATGTTTCTGGTGAGGTGCTGACCTACAATGCTGTATTCCATAACTTCTGGCGAAACGGCGATGAAAAACCGGGGGATTCTACGGTTTCCTCTTGGATTCCGCTGTTGCAAGGGAAGCTCCTTGACCCAAGCCAAATTCTGAGAATCAACTCAGAAGCCCATTTGGAACCAACCAAGAACATTTCAGAATTGTTGGCCTTGCGCGATGGGCGTTTTGTAAAACTGCGGTCCCAGCCCGTGATCGAAAACGAGGAGACCTTGGGTCGAATTTGGTTTTTCAGGGATGTGACCAAATCGAGGCGAAATGCCGAGGCCATGGAGCAGGCTCACGAACGGCTGCGCCGCCAAAATGCGGCCCTCGTCAAACTCTCGCTGCACGAAGAAATGTTGGGGAGTGACTTTGAGGCTGCCTTGCGCTTGGTGACCCAAGAAGTCGTTTATTCTTTGGACGCCGACCGGGGTGCTGTTTGGCGACTTGAAAATGCCAACCAACAATTGGTCTGCGAAGACATCTTTTTTAGGGCACTGGACATCCATCAGAAAGGCACGGTCGTCTCCGCCGGCCAAAGCCCCGCCTATTTTGAGAAGCTCGCCACGGAACGTGTCATTCATATTCCCCATGCAAATCGAAATCCGCTGACAAAAGGATTCCAACTTCCTTACCTCGTGGGTGAAAGGGAGCGCAACGTGTTGGATGTGCCATTGCGCATCGCCGGCCGGCTGCATGGTGTGCTATCCGCGGAGCGAGAAGGTCAGGATTGGACCATCGAAGACCAGCAATTCCTAGCCTCTGTCGGCGATTTGCTGGCCGTGTTTTTTGAATCCTTGGAACGCAGGAAGGCCGAAACTCAGCTTGCCAACTCGATCGCCTTGCTCAAGGCCGTCTTTGAAAGCACGGGGGTCGGTATACTCGTGACCCGGCCCGACCGCACGTTGATCGATTGCAACAATACCTACTTGAACATTTTTGATCTGGACCGCGATTTTGCCTTCAACGGCGAACCAGACGAAGTCATCGCCGCAAGCAGGCGCCAATTGGTGGATTCAACCTCGGTGGTTCAATCAATGCGCTTCCTGATGTCCAATCCGGACCAAAACCATACGGAAAACCTCGTATTCAAGGATGGCCGGATTGTGGAGCGGTTTACCGAAGTCTTGCGCGTGCGGGACGATGTCGTCGGTCGCGTCTGGTTTTACCGGGATGTCACCGAGCGCGTCCGTGCCGATGCCGTAATCCTCGAATCACAACAACGGAACAAGGCAATTATCGAGGCCATTCCGGATTTGATCGCCCGTGTTGATCCTGCGGGCACCATTCTCGACCTCAAAATGCCTGAATCGGGCCCGCTTTCGCAATTGTTTCCCAAGGAGGATGGCGCAAATTTGGCAGCATTTTTCCCGGAGGAGTTTGTTGCAGAAGCCATTCGACAGGTGCAATTGGCGTTGACCTCGGGTGATTTGGTGGCCTATGAATGCGAGCTTGAACTTCAAGGAAATCTCCGTGACCTCGAGATTCGGCTCACGCCAAGCGGTCCGGGCGAAGCCCTGTTGATGGCGCGGGACGTCACCGAACGCAAAAAACCGAGCGGGAACTCGTGCAACGCAATCACGAACTCGACAGTTTTGTCTACCGGGCTTCGCATGACCTCAAAGCCCCGCTCAATTCCCTCATGGGACTCATCGAGATCCTGAAGTCCGAAAGCAAGGATCCCGAATTGGCAACCTATCTGCACTTGATGGACAAAAGTGTCATCAAGTTGGACACCTTCATCCGGAACTTGACGGAGTTCAGCAAGATTGCACGGTTGGAGATTCGCAACCAAGGTGTTGATTTCAACGAATTGATCGCCGAGGTGGGCGAAGGACTGAAATACATGGAAAACGCAGGACGCGTTGCGCAGCAAATCGAATTGTCGCCGGGACCTGCATTTATTGGTGACAGCTTTCACATTGGCATTGTCCTTGGGAATTTGTTGTCCAATGCCGTCAAATACCAAGACCTGAAGAAGCCGGACCCTTGGGTCAAGGTCACGGTCAATACTACTCCCCAAGAATGTCAGATCACCGTCGAAGACAACGGCGTAGGGATCGCTGCCGCGCACCAAGGGCGCATTTTCGAATTGTTTTACCGTGCCAGCAACCAGAGTTTCGGCTCAGGCCTTGGCCTGTACATCACCCGGAATGCGGTCGAAAAGATGAAGGGCACGATTGAAATGTTCTCCGAAGAAGGTGTCGGTACCAAGTTTGTTGTCAGCCTTCCCAATCTGAACATTGCTGTGGACAAAGGCTAAGCTGCGATTTTGGGCGAATGTGTTTTGCGAAGGCTGAAAACGCCAAATCAAACGCTTGCAGTTTCCTGTCCTTTTTCAACCGCTGCGATCCGTTGGACGACGTCCCCCACTTTGATCAAACCGCCATTGACAACCACAGCGCACCATCCGCCATGGCCGCGCATGGCATTGTAGCCGCCGGGACCCAAATTTTCTTCCATGCGTGAGCAGGGATGGCATTCGTCAGTCAAGACCAACTCTGCTTCCCCTATTTTGAAGCGTTGGCCTTTGAGGGAAAGTAGGTTGATACCTCGCACGATAATGTTGCGCCGGGTGAGTCCGGGATCGACTTTGTCAATGCCGAGCATCGAGGCTACGCCATCCAAATGTTCGCCTTGAATGAGCGTGACCTGTCGTTTTCCGCCTTTTTTCTCCGATTTCCGATCACCTTCGAGGCCACGATCGGCAATGGCAACGACTTCGGAGACCACTTTCAAAGCAGCTTTGCGCTCAGGTCGAAGGCCGATCCAAGCCACTTTACCTTGCCGCGGAAATTGCTGCATCAATTCATCCATGGATTTCATTGTGGGAATTTACATGGAAGACGGGAAACCAGATTGGATTTTTCATTTGGAGGGTGTTGGATATTGGTTCGACCGAGAACCGCGAAATCCTACCCAAAACTTGGTCCCCATCCCCGTCCGTCGTCAAAGGCCAGCAAAATCACCACCGCCAAAACGAGTAGGAGCCCAAGCACTTCGAGCAAAATGAACGGAAATAAAAGTCCGGCAATGTCGGTGTAGGGCGTTGAAAGGTCTCCATTTTCCCCCGCATGGCCAATAGGTAGAGGAAGACCGATACGAGAACAAGCCCGAGTGCGATGAAGAAGAGGACATCTTGGTAGGAAAGTCGGTATTCCTCGCCTTGAACGTACCATGCGATATGTATGAATGCCCAAAAGAATTCCAGGCTTTTGCCGATTCCTGTAAATAGCCAAACCATGGTAATCATGATTTGCATGTAAATCAGGAGCCTTGCCGTATCTGTCGCTGGAATTGAACCGCCGTAGTAGGACATCAGAAACATGGATAGGCCTACCAATTGCGTCAGCAAGGCTGCCAAGAGTAGATTTTGTCGGACTTCAAAGGGGAACATGTTGAAATTTGTTCACCCGAATCCCGTAAGATCAAACGTCAGCAGGAAGCCGATCACAAATAATATGAAGGGAATGAGCACCAACAATTCAACAATCACCAGCGGAATCAGAATGCGGTAAATCACCCTTCCGACGATTGAAAACGAATCCGTGCGGCCCGTGGCGCCCGCAAGTGTGACGACGATGCTGAAAAAGACCGCCAATGCAAATCCGAGCATCAACGAACCGACATGCGATTCGTGGAAAATATAACCCTGCAATCCCAAGGAGGCGATCAACGGAAATTCGACTTTTCCCAAACCCGTGACGACGAAGAACAGTGCACTGACGACGGTGCCAATCACCAAAGCTGTCCACCAGGGAATATTGACCCAAAAGTTTCCGAGGATCAGTGTTCCGGCACACAAACCTGCCGTTGTTTGTCCGAAGAGGGCCAGCATCAGCAATTGTTCGCGGAGTTGCGATGGAAAATGAAGGCTTGACCGACGATCTGACCGCCGTTCAAGCGTGGGTTCAGCTACCGATGACATAGGTTCCTTGGATGGTTGGAATTCCTGAAATGGGTTGTTCAAAGCCTTTGCAACGCAATTCGGGTGAATAGAGCAGCATTTGGGTCGTATCGTCATGCGCCACGTCAAAGCTGCCGGTGAAGGTCGTCCAAGGACGTTGGCTCCTTGCAAATCCCGTGGTATACGTGATCCATTCCAAGGGAATACGTGTGCCGGTTTTCCCGGTATCGATCAAGGCGATGCGGGTATTTTGGTCCTCTGCAAGCGCTTCCCCGATCAATTTGCGTGCTTCTGACTCTGAATGTGCGCCGGATAGATCCAACATCACAAAGCCGATGGCGGTATCTCCCGCCTGCAATTCGCCGGAAACTTGCGTCGCGCCCAATCGCTGCTTTTCCTGAATACCTAAAATCGGGTACTTGGACAGAAAGCTGCGCCCCGTTCCGCAATGTGTGTAGATATAGGGATGGCTCTTTGGAATCGCTTGGAGCGAATTCGCTTGGTCAGGGTTGGTTTTTAAGCTGATGAGATCTGCACCGTTTTCTGGAATCAGCTCCGAAATGGGCAGTAGTGGAGTGTTGGATTCGCCTGAAATGTCATATTCACTCAAGCGCAGGGTGATGGCTGATTTTGGAATTTCATGTTCGACGGGAACGGATGCGAGCATGCCCAAGCCTGCAACGAGCGATAGCACGCCGGGAAGCTTTCGTTGCGTGAGCATGGCGCCGGCGCCCGCGGCAGTGCAAAGCGTAGCGAGCATGAGGCGGTTGGGCAAGGTGAATTGGTCTCCCAACAACAGGGAACTGAGTCCCCAGATCAGGATCGGAAGCAAAAGAATGAGCGAATCGAGGTGCTTTTTCATGACTGTAACAGGAAAAGGATGAGCGAAAATTTGTAATAACGACGGCGGAAAACGGGAATGCGAAGGAGCAAGGCAGAAAATGTGCGGGTCAGTTTCATTTCAGGTAATGCGCTGAAGGTGGATCAAACTTGGTCTGCCCAGAGGGCCTTGCGGGAAAGGCGCTGCCGGGAAAGACCGGATTCCAGCGCTTCGTTTTTGTCTTGGGCGGCGGCGACTTTTTTGGGTTCGGGATTGGCTTCGAGCCCATTGATCATTGCCCAAGCCCAGTTGAATTGCGCCAAACTTTCCCGCCGCAAATCCGCGAATTGGTACCCGGAGAGCCTCAGAAGGTCGGCATGGTTGAACCAAACGACATCCAAGGCAGCTTCGAGCATGATGCGTGCGCTGAAGTGCGCGATTTTGCGCCGCAGCGCACTTTTGCCGTCGAGCAACATGGCGATTGCTTTGGCTTGAAAACGAATGTGCATGGATTCGTCGCGGAGGATTTGGTCGCAGATGGTAGTAAGGATCGGGGAGCGCGTGGCGTTTTTGAGCGCCGTATAATAAGGTACCGCGATGAGTTCGGCGGAGACAAGGATCATGAGGCTGTTGCGGAGACCAAAGGCATGGCGTGACAGGCGGAAAATCTTGTCGGTGAATTGACCTTCGGCCTTGGGCATGTTTTCCAGGGCCATGAACCTGCCGAGGAGCCGCGAATGGCGGTTTTCTTCGAAGATGAACCAATCCATCGCGTCTTGGTAGGCCGGATCGCCGCCCTTTTTGATCAGTTTGGCGACCTTGGCCTTGAGGTTGCGCGCCTCCGAACTTTCGCCGAGCTGAAATTGTCGGATGCTGTTGGCGACAATCGGATGGATTTCCGGAGGAATCCGTTCGAAATTGTTCCAATCGATGGGCAATTGCCGGGATTGGAAGTCCCGGTACCAATCCGCCCAAGCTGCAAAACTGTCTGAGGTTTTCATATTTTAAAAAGTGCTTTGTAGTGCAAAGTGAAAATTCAAAAAAAATGCGGTTCAACTCAGGCCACCCCCGCGGATGATCCGCTCCAAGGCATCCAAGTGGTCCCGAAAGGCCTTTTTGCCGGAGAGCGTCGCCCGGTAACTCGTATGGGGCTTTTTCCCGACGAATTTTTTACTGACCTCGACATAGCCGCATTCTTCAAGCTTGGTGGTATGGCTCGCCAGGTTGCCATCCGTCAAGTCCAGCTTTTCCTTGAAGGTATTGAAGTCGATGTCATCCGCCACCATCAGCAACGACATGATCGCCAGCCGGATGCGGTTTTCAAAAACCTTGTTGATATGATCGAGGTGTTCTTTCACCGTTCATATTTGAAGTACATCACCGCGCCATAGACGATGTGGGCAATTCCGAATCCCAAGGCCCAAAATACGAGTCCGTGGCCGATCCATACGGCGCAAGCGAGGCCCAAAACCAATTCGGTGAGGGCAAGGTAGCGAATTTCAGGAAGGGTGAATTTGCTGGCATTCAACAATGCCATCCCATAAAAAAGCAGCATGGAGGCTGGGATGAAGGCCACGGCGCCGTGCCAGAGCAAAATGAGGCAAAAGGCTCCGCCGGCGAAAAGGGGGAGCAAGAGGTTGATCAGCAAGGTTTTGCTTGTTGCGGTCCAGAGGGGAAGGTCTTTTTTCTTGGCCATTCTCCTGGAAAACAATGCTGCCAAACTCACTGCAAGCAACATTACGAGACCCGCATCGGCTGCAAAGAAGGTATAGACTTCTTCGCGGGTATGTTGCAGCGGGGTGCGGATGTAATCAAAGGACTTCCCAAAGTACCACCAAGCGGCGACGGCTCCTGCAAGTGCTACGAGCCCGGCGCTCACGCCTGAGAGCCCGCTCAGGGAGAGGAACTTCGAATTGCGTTCCATCATGGCGCGCATTTCCGAGATGTCTTTGAGATGTTCCTTGATATCTTCCATATTCAAAGCACTTTGCAGTACAAAGCAAACTTACGGAAGAATTCGGATTGGGTTGTAGGAACCTGAAAAAAAAGTTGAAGCTATTGTTTGACCATTTTCAGGTGGGCGGTTCGGCCGAGTTCATCCTCGATTCGGATGAAATAGATGCCCGCTGCCAAGTCTTCCACCGACATACTCCGGGGCAATTCATCGTAGCTGCGAATTACCAATCCAGAGAGATTGATGATCTCTGATCTTCGGATGACAACCTTGTTGTCTCGCAATCTGAAAAATACCTCTTGCTGGCTCGGAACGGGGAAAACGTCGATTGGAAGCCACTGCGAAAAGGCAGGATCCACGCTTGTAATGATGACCGTCAAAGTGTCAATCAAGCTGTCCGTGGTGATCTGTGCCGGAGAAGTCGGCCAAATCACAACAACGTTTACCCCACCTCCATAGCGCAGCGCACTCGCAGTATCTGGAATGCTGAAGGCCTGCGAGCCAAGCGCCGCAATGGCTACAGAGTCAAATGCGGCAATCCTGAAGGGGCCGCCAAGATTTGTACGGAGATTGAAATACAATGAATCGTTGAATGCGCTGTTGGTCAGGTTGTTGATGGTTAAATCATACCTGAAAGTATCATTTACATTGACTACAGAGGGATTTGGTACGTTCAAGCTGTCCCAAGAAATGTGAAACGAATACTGCGCTGAAAGCGGGACTGAACCCATGAGGGTGAGCAAAAGCAAAGCGATCCTGACGAACCTGTACTGCATTATCTGTTCAGTAATTTTTGACAAACCTAAGATACAACAAATAAACGTACGGGAATCCTAGGTAAAAGGCCAAATTCTTTTTTGATTTGATTACGCATCCAAAGTAAAAATATGGCAGATATTCTGAACAAAATCATTGGTCTCATGACCAAAGAGGAGCAACGAAACTTCAAACTCTTTGCCCTGCGGTCGCATGAAGATCCCGACCGGAAGGACATTCAGCTTTTTGACCTGATTCGTAAGGAGGGAGACAGATTTGAAGATCGTTCGGCGGTTAAGCAGCTCTATGGGAAGAACGCAAGACCCAATACGTATCACCGTCTTCGGAACCGTTTGCTTCAGGAATTAGGTAAGAGCATGTCATTGTTGCATTGGGAAAAGGACGAAACGATTTGCGCTGTTCACGAGCTCACACTTGCAATGCTGTTTCGGAGGAAGATGCAATTTGAGATAGCTGAATACTATTTGCATAAGGCAGAGAAGAAGGTGTCCAAGCTAGATTTGCCAGAGTTACTGGACATTGTCCTTGGCGAATTTATCAGCCTTTCATTGGAAGTCACTTGGATTGATCCGGCTATCTATATAAAAAAGCGAACAGAAAATCGTCGACGACTCAACCAACTTTGGGAAATCGACAATGTGCTCGCTACAATGAACCATCGCCTTCGCCGATCCCAAAATCTCGGAAAAGGCGACGCCAGTGTCATGAATATTCTAAGAAAAACAGTCGAAGAGTTTTCAATTGATGCAATTATCATGGCGGATCCCAAATTTCGGTTCAGGGTATACGATGCGGTAAGTAAAATTTTGCTCGAACAACGGGACTATTTGGCCTTGGAAGCCTATATGATCGAAACCTATGATGCATTGCTGCAAGAGGGACTTTTTAACAAAGGCAACCATGATGTTAAGCTCCAAATGCTCACCTACATCATTAACGCCCTTTTCAAGAATGGAAAGATCGACGCTTCGCTTGCCTATGCCGAACGTTTGCGGATAGCAATGGATCAATATGGGCATATGTTGCAATCGAAGTATGAGTTGTTTTATTACAACAGCTTGTTTTTGAATTACTCTGGCAAGGACCAAGCCGAAGCGATCAAGGTGTTGGAAAAAATGCAAGCAATCGATTCGATAGCAGCCATGCCGCAGTATTTGATCTTCATCTACCTTAACCTCGGCTTGATGGAGTACACCCTCAAGCATTACAAAGCCGCGATCAAGCACGTCGTTAAACTGCGTATGCACGAATCTTTGACGGCTGCGGATGATGGCTTCAGGCTCCGAATCGACATTTTTGAGCTTGCCCTGCGCCTGGAACTACGCGACAACGAGACCCTCGACTACCGCCTCCAGCAAGTCAAGCACGATTACGCAGCCCTGCTCGAATCGCATGCCATGGAAAAAGACAGCGAAATGTTGATGCTGATCGGCAGACTGAATCAGAAGCAGTGGACAGGGACCGACGAAGGCTTATCGACTGCGATCACTGAATTCCTCGAAAGGTATCCGGCAGATGATACAGAGCTCTTTACCTACGGCGAATTCCTCCGTGGCAAAATCTAGCCTACCAAAGCTTGGAAAAGTCGGCGGTGACGTTGCATTTTCCGAGGTCAAATTCGAAGTTTTCAGAATGGAAGCGACCCAAAAACAGGTAGGAATCGCCTTTCAGCTTCCAGATTTCAACGTATTCTTCAATGGGGTCGAGGATCAAATACCAGGCGATGCCTAATTTGGCGTAAGCTTTGGGCTTCGAATTCCGATCCTTGAAAGCGGTCGATGGTGATAGGATTTCCATGACCATCGTTGGAATTGCATCAAAAAAAACGGAGTCCTCACTTTGTCCACAGGCGATGGAGAGGTCAGGATGCAGCACGGTGAAATCATCCACACGCAAATTGATCGGGAGGTAAACGCTGCAATCGCCGCAATTGTCCAGCAAATTTGCAAAGTGCCGGTAGGTGTTTCCACTGATCACTTGATGCCGGACCGTGGGCATCGGCGCCATAGCATGCGGAATCCCGTCGATGAGTTCCCATTCACCTTCCCATTCCTTCCAGTCCTCCACCGTATAGTGCGGCAGACTGTCGATATCGATCTTGCGTTTGATGGACATTCCCAATCAATTTGGACTAAAATTAGGCCAAAACCTCGAAATCAGCAAGCCTTCCCCGCCTCATTCGATCACCACGCGCCGCACAAGGCGGCTCCCATTTCCCGTCGCAGCCACAAAGTAACTGCCCGCAGGCACATCCGTTGCCCAAGACAACCGGTGCCCGCTTTGAAATGGCGCAAGCACCTCCCGCTTCAACTTCCTGCCCATCACATCGACCAATTCCACGACAATTTCCGTGTCCGAATTGCCCATAAAGCCGATCTCAAAGCGCCCATCGCTAGGATTAGGCGACACCGACATCGTCAAGAAACGCGGACTAGATGGATCGTTTTTTACCGAAATTTCGTCTTTGAGACTCACACCCCAAAGTCCACGTCCAAAGGTTGCCGCGACCAGTTGTTGATTGGTCGCATCCAATTCCAATTCGCTCACGATCACGTTGGGCAGGTCTTGGGCATACAACTGCCAAGCGCTCAGCGTGTCGTTAAGGTAGTAAACCCCGACATCCATCCCGACATAGACAGGGTTGTTGGGGTGGAGTCGGTCATGCACAACGCAATTCACCGGCAGGTTGGGCAGATTGATGGAAATGTTGGTCCAAGTCGCCCCTGCATCGGTCGTTTTGAAAACCTTGGTGCCGGAGACGAATCCGCCTGCTGTCACCCATGCTGTGGCAGGTGCGTCGGCATCGACCGCGATGTAGGTCAGGTAAAGGGAATCCGGCAGCCCGGCAGTTCTGTCTTGCCATGTCGATCCGCCATTGGTTGTCACCCACAAGGCACTCGGTTCGGAATAGGCAAAATAGAAGCGTTTCGTAACATAGATGTAGTCCGGGTCGCTTTGGGCTACTGCGAGTGCCGAACTGATATTGGGCTGCCCATAGGCCGGAATGACGGGGAAATTGGAAATTGCATTCCAGCTTGATCCCGCGTCTGTGCTCTTCCAGAGATTTCCATAGGCAGCAAAAAGTGTATTCGGATCGTTGGGATGCATGACGTAGGGTGTCGTCCATTCGCCTGTTTCTGCAATGCCCCAAGAAACGCCGAATGTACTTGCGCCGCCATCATTCGTGCCCACGATATTGCCATACTGCGAACTTCCATAAAACGTCAAGGGATCTGTCGGATGAAGGATGCATTCCATTCCATCGCCACCGATCACGTTGCTCCAGGTAGTTCCGTTATAAAAATAGGTCGAATTGTCCTGTGCACCCGCGAGCAAATTCCCCGGATTTCCCGGGCTCGTGCTGCAACGGTAGAAGGACGTGGCCTGCATTCCGGCGCTGAGTTTTGTCCACGTAGTGGGCCACAAATAGCCCGACGTATTGATGGCATCAAACCAAGACCCAATCGTGATTTGAGGCGTGCTGTACAATCCACCGTCGTTGCAGATATAAAAATTGTTGCTCAAAGGATTGTAGGCAAACTGATGCTGATCGGCATGGAGGCTGTTTCCATAGGCATTGATCCAGTAGGAGACACCGTCCCAGGTGACGCCGCCATCGGTGCTGCCCCAGGCGTTGATACCGCCCGTGTAGATTTTGTTCCGATCCGACGGATCGACCAACAAAGCCAAGTCATACCAGCCTTGCCCACCTGTGCCAAAACCATCGTCCCAGCCCAAAATATTGGGTGTGGAGCTTTGTTGGGTCCATGATGCGCCTGCATTCGTGCTGCGGTAGAGTCCGGCAAAGCCGGCGTCCATCCCGGCGCAAAGCGCATAGACATAGTTGTGGTCGGTCGGTGAAACCGCCAATTCGATGCGTTGTACCACGCCGCGACCGGCAATTCCCGTCGGCAAAACCGTCCAAGTTTGGCCAAAATCCGTGGATTTCATGATGCTCACCGTCCCCATGTCCAACGACGAACGGTAGCCGGTGGAGGCATACAAGACCTGCGGATCAACGGGGTCCTTTTCCAAATCCCAAATGATGCTGTCGTGCACACTTACCCAACTCACGCCTGCGTCCGTAGACCTGCGAATGCCATAAGTGCCGCCAGCAACCAGCGTCAAGGTATTGCTCGGATGGATGAAAACCCGCCTTGTCAGGGAAAAATCAGCATCCGTTTGCAAAACAGACAATCCCGTCGGATTCCAAGTGGTGCCGCCATCGGTCGTTTTGTACACGCCCAAGCCATAGTGGGTATGCCGCTTGCGGTTATCCAGCGAAAGCCCCGCCCCGAAATAGGCGTAGTCACCCACCGAAATGTAGATTTCATCTGTGTTGACCGGATTGACAGCGATGTCGCTGATGCGTAGCATGGGCAAATTGTCGGTCAATGGCGTCCAGTTTTGGCCGCCGTCGACGGTTTTCCATACCCCGCCTTGCGCTACGCCAACCCAAAAGGTATTCGGATCCAGCGGATGGAAGGCGATACAATTGATGCGCCCGATACCAGGTTCCCATTCCGGGAAGGCAGGATTGGCATAATGGTCTGGACCGAGCGGGAGCCAGCTGTCGGCAGCGGCAGCTTTTGCAGTTGCGGATTTTGCGTCTGCAACTTTTTGGGATTCAATGGCATAGGTCGCCGGATCGGGGAAGCTGCCATCGGGATTCATGCGATGGGCGTTAAAGTCTTCCCAGCGTTTGATCCATTTCCAACCTTTGACGGCTTTCAAGTCGGTTTTGCGTGACCATTCGTCGAGATTTCGTTGGAATTCAGCGAAGGTCTGCGGACCAGTGCCTGGGTTTGTCTCCAAAAAGGTCTGCCCCAAAGCGGAGTTAGAAGCGAAAAGCAGCAAGCTTAAAAAACTGGATATCGCGAGATGACGCATGGAGGAATCATTGAATTTTGGGGAAGTTCATGAGAAACCAAGGATTTCGCAATCCGGAAATGTCTTCCAGCTACACAATACAATCATTTTTGAAGTCGATCGAAATGCTTTACATTGCATTTGGATTCCAATTCCGATGCCGAAAATGAAAACCCGCGCTTTCCTTGCACCCATGTTGGGAGTTCTCCTCTTGTTTGCAGCATGCAACCGCGTCACGCCAAATACCGCCGTTGCTTACAACGATGCGATTGTGGACGTACAAGCGCATGTGGTGGCGCATTTTGATGAATTTGTCATGACTGCCGACGAAGGGGATAGCCTTGGAGCCATTGCCGCTTTGGAAGATGCACTGGACAGTTCACGTGTCGGACTCAAAAAGTTGGAAGCCATGAAGCCATTTGATGGACAAACCAAGCTCCTTGAAGCAGCAAAAGGGTTGGTTGGCCATTATATCAAAGGTTTGGATCAGGATTTTCGACAAATTTTGCCTGTCATTACGAGTCACAGTGCCACTTTGGAGCAATTGGAGCATGCAAATGATGTCCGCGATGCGTTCAAGCATCAAGAAGACAGTCTGTTTGCCGCTGTAGAAGCTGCTCAAAAGGAAATGGCGGAAAAGTACAAGTTTGAATTCCACCAACAGGTTGAGGAAATAGATTAGACTTGATTTTTGGAATGATTATTGAAGTTTCGGAGCCGATGGATCGTCGATACGCTCAAAAAAAGTATAAAATGAAGAATTTCACCGTCTTATTTGCCGCAATTTTATTCCTCTTTGGAACCCAAACTGCATGGGCCGACGTCGCCAACGAAGGAGAAGTCGACGTCAAAGTTGAACTGATCAATGGGAAGGATTTCCCGGGATTCGAGTTCTTCATCCGGTACCAAAACTATCATTACGATATGGGCTATCAGCCCGATGGACTGACCGACATCGTGCTCGAGCCTGGGCTCGTCACTGAAACGGGTGGAAGGGGCGATCAATCGTTGCTTTACGCGCGTGATGAAAAAGGAAACGAATTCGTCTCCAAAACCGAAGTGGGTGGTGTAGACTCGGATTTTGGCCCCAATGTGGCCTATTATCTCGATCAGATTGAGGTGATCAGTGTCAAAAATGGCGAAATCAAGTTCAAAATCGCAGCGCGCAAAAAAATGAGCGGAGACGACAAAGTCCTCAAGATCATCAAAGGAGATGTCAGCGGTGGTGAAATGTCTACTTGGTTGATCATCTTGGTCCCGATTTTCTGCCTTACCGGCTTGGTCGCGTTTTTTGTGTTGCGTCGCCGGAAAAGTGGTGATCAGCGCTAATGCGTTTTTCTATTCGGCGAATGTCTTTATACCTTTGTTCAAAACTGAAGATTTAGATGAAAAAGTTGGGTTTCCTTTTGGCTCTTCTGTGCATGTTTGTTGGCAATAGCGCAGTTTGGGCCGATATCGCGACAAGGGACGAAGTCGAAGTCAAGGTGGAGTTGATGAACGCCGCACGCTTTCCGAGCTTCGAATTTTATATCCGTTTTCAAGGTTATCATTATGACATGGGGCACAAACCCGACTCACTTGTCGATGTGGTGATGGAGCCTGGCAAAGCAATCAGCACAGGTCAACGCGGTGCACGTTCGTTTTTGTATGCGCGTGACAAAAATGGACGGAAGTATGTTTCGAAGAAGGAAATCGGTGGAATGACAACCGAGCGCGGTGTCGATGTTTCCCACTATGTCGATCAAATTGAAGTGATCAGCCTCCGCAAGGGTGAATTGAAGTTCAAAGTCGTCGCAAGGAAACGCATGGGCCACAACGGTGAAGTGATGGAAATCCTGAAGGGCGATGTCAGCGGTGGTGGGAAAGTGAATTGGATCGTCGTTTTGATTCCCGTCATTTGCCTCTCAGGGTTGGTAGCATTCTTTTTGTTGCGTCGTAAGCCTTTGGCCGCCTGATGCTTCTGCACTGAGGAATTTTGCCGATTGCCGAATGGTTGTATCTTATTCCAAGACTTCGCGTTCTGTTGTCACAATAAAAAGGATGAAAATGAGTTCCAAACTGCATTTTTTCATTTTGGCAGCTTTGCTGCTGATCAGCAGCGGATTAAGAGCTGACATTGCTGACGACAACAACAGCGAGCAACGGATTTACGTGCATGTCGAGTTGATGAACGGAGATAAGTTTCCCGGTTATCAATTTTTCGTGCAATACCAGACTTACGAGGGTTATGGCGGCTATGATCCGGATTCGCTTCTGGAAATGCCGCTCTCTCCCGGAATTTCGCAGCCTACTTCGGAATATGGAGACAAGTCCTTCATTTTCGCACGTGATTCCACTGGCAAACTGTTTCAATCAACCGTCAAATTCGGTGGAAGCAGAATGGAGATGGAACCCGACTTTGCCTACCTCGTGCAACGGATCGAGGTGGTCAGCATTCGCAATGGCGAAATAGAGGTGAAGCTTGTGGCTACCATGAAGATGGTCGATTACGAGGAAGTCATCGAAATGAAAAAAGGCACCGTCGGATCCCAATCACAAGAAATCATTCGGTTTGCGCTATTGCCCGCGGTCTGTTTGTTGGGCTTGATCGCATTTTTTGTGGTGCGTCGGCGCAAAGCTGTCCACAGCTGATATTTCCTTTCGCATTCTAGTTCACCATTAAACATCCATCGCTTTGCCGGCGTTGCTCGTTTACCTTCTGCTGACGATTCTCTTCGAATTGCCCATTTTTCTCCTCTTTTGGCGAAAGGAAGGGTGGTTGTCGGCCGTTGTATTTTGTATTCTTGTCAATGGATTCACCAATCCGGTGCTGAACCTGATCCTGACACAATTCGATGCAAATGTTTGGCTGCTTGAAATTGGCGTTGTCGTCGTCGAAATGCTCTGCGCAATGCTGATTTTCAAAGCGAAATGGCCCAAGGCGCTGCTGTTTTCCTTTGCTGCGAATGCATTCAGTTACAGCGTAGGAGTTTTGTTGTTTGAAATCGGTTGGCTTTGATTTTTAGATGGTTGCATTCGCAGCAGGATGAAGAATCCCATCAAACCCAATGCCCCGACAACCAAGTAGAAAACAGTTTGTACAGCATGGTTCAAAGTCGCCACGCTTATGCCGACCAATTGCGAATAGCCTAGAAACATCATCCAACCCGAAACAATGTAATGGTAGGCCCCTGCCGAACCCGCAGGCAACGGAACCGTTCTCGACAAGCTCCCGAAGATGAAAACGTAGAATGCGAGCGATGGTAAGTTCGTAGAATCCACTTGCAGGGCCATCAGTGTACACAACGGGGCTGAATAGTAGCTCAGCCAGATCAGCAAAGTGTGGCCGGTGAATTCAAGAAGTGCCTTCGGGCGTAGCTTGAGGGCTGCCATCAAACCGTTCCAGATTTCTTTTGCCCAGCCTTGGATTTTGGAGGACCAACCTGGACGATTGCTGTTGCGTCGGCGAAAAGCAACGCCGTAAAGCACAACCAAACCGATGATTCCCAAGCAGGCGACAAAGACCAGTTTCCAGCTCAGAGCGGCAAAAAGCGGCTGCATCAATTCATCAAAAAAGAACACTGACGCCTGGGAACCCATTCCAAACATGGCTGCGACAACCAAAACACCTAACGTCAGCATGTCCACGGCCCTTTCGGCCACCACCGTACCGCCCAAGGCCAGCACGGGCGCACCTGAAAGCCGGTTCAGCGCCACACAGCGGTTGATTTCGCCAATCCTTGGGATGCCAAGATTGCTCAGGTAGCCCGTCATCATGGTCATGAAACATGCCATCAACCCCGCCTCATGCCCGGAGGCGCGGATGAGCAATTGCCAGCGCCGCGCGCGGCTCACATGCCCCACGAGCGTGAGCAGCAGCCCGAGACCGATCCATTCCCAGCGTGCGCGGGTCATTTCGGCACCGATCGCCGTCAAGTCCTGCCCCCTCAAGGCCAGCCATAGCAACAGCAGCCCGACGATCAGGAGTCCGGTAAATTGAAGCCATTGCCGTTGCACTGCGGTCATCCCTGCCAAACTAGTAGCCACACCCCAATGTCGCAACTTGACCCGCCCTGAGATGCGAAATTTTCCCAAAGTCTTGTCATTCCCAACCCATTTCCCGAATTTGGAAGTTCGGTGACCCTTAATAAAAATTTCGGCCCGAATTTTGCAAGATCGATCAAGCAAGTCCATTGGGGCTTGGCACAATGGAATTCTCAAGGAAAATCAGTCGTATGAAAAAACTCATTCTCTTCACCGCCCTCCTGTTGGCCTGTTTCATGGGTCAAGCACAGGCTCCGAATTTCTTCACAAAAGCGGATGCCTTTTTTGCCAAAAACATCAGCGCCGGCATGGTTGACTATGCCGGAATCAAGGCCAACGCCGCCGAGTTGAAGGATCTCGTGGCAATGATCGGCACCTACAAAATGACGGCTGCCGACGATGCTACCTCCAAGGCATTTTTGATCAATGCCTACAACATTTTGGTGATCAAGAACGTGGTCGATCACTATCCCATCGCCAAGCCAACCGACGTTACGGGATTTTTTGATGCCATCAAGTTCAACCTTGCGGGCACACAAATCACGCTCAGCGACATCGAAAACAAGAAAATCCGTCCGGTGTTCAAGGATCCACGCACACACTTTGCCTTGGTTTGCGCTGCCAAAAGCTGCCCACCGATTGCCAACTATGCTTTCACCCCGACCAACGTCGAGACCAAATTGGAGGCCATCACCAAAGCTGCACTGAACAATACCAGCTTCATCAAGGTGAATACCGGCAACAAAACAGTTCAGTTTTCCCAAATTTTGGACTGGTACAAGGATGATTTCCTTGCCGTCAAGCCATCGATTTTGGAGTACGTCAACAAATACCGCATTACCGCGATTCCCGCCAACTTCACCCAGAGCTTCTATGAGTACAACTGGGCGCTGAACGGAAAAAAGTAAGCGCAGGGTCAGGAGCGGCGACAACGCCAAAGCCACCTGTAAAACCCACTCAGCATCCGCCTGACCCTGCAAAGCCCAAAAAGGAAGCAGGTCAGGCGGATGTTTTCATTGCAAAGAACGACACCGTGCATGTTGATTCGGTGAAGTCGGTGAAAATCATCCTACCCCTAGGCGGGCAATCCACCCCTTCGACCACGGTGCCGCCCGATACGCTGACAAGGCAGGTGGAGGAAATGCCGCCACAGGGGCCTGAGAAGGGAATCAAGTCCATCGATTTGGGGAACTGTCGAACTTTCTATGGGAGCTGTATTTGACTTCGCGAACGTTGGGGGGGGGGGGGGGGGGGGGCCCCTCGCGATTGATATCATACGAACTATCATTTTTCCGAAATCTCCACTTTGCTAATCCAAAAGTGCGGTTAAATAATTAGGTTTGGATCTGGAAAATGGATCAACGATAAAAAATGGCAACAACAGCAAGACCCGACAAGGGAAATGATATCTTGACCTACCGCGATGGCAAATTGAATGCGGATTGGCAAAAGGAGCGTTTTGATTTGGTCAGTTCCTTGATCACAGCGGCTTATCCAACTGTGAAAGCCTGCATCAAATGGGCGCAACCGGTTTGGGAAACAGCCGAAGGCCCGATGATTTTTTTCCGCGGAGCCTCCAAGCATGTCACCGTTGGCTTCTGGCGCGGTGCCGAATTTCAAGATCCCGATGGCCTCCTAGAAGGCGAAGGTGACCGCATGAAACACCTCAAAATCAAGGAAAAGGATGAGGTGAACCCTGAAGTTCTCACGGGATTCATCCAGCAGGCGGTCAGCCTCAATGCACAAAAAGGCGATCCAACCAAGGGGAAATAGCCGAGTTTTCGTTTTAAGGATAGCCTGAATTGTGCAACGCAAAGGATAATTTGGGTAACAAGATGAATTGTTGCCTTTGAATATTGCTCCAATGAAGGTGTTTCGAATTTGGATCATCGTGGTTTTGGGGATACTTGGCGCTGGAGACCTCCTGGCCCAAGCCGAATTACCTTTGCCCAAGACCCGACCCGAGGCGCCGCCGGCGCCGGAAATGGAGGGTCCGCAATTCGGAATCCGGTTTGGTTATCAGCTTCAGTTTGCCTCCAAAAACTACGTTCGGGCGCAGAATTACAGCTTTTTTGAAGCCGGACATCATTTGGGATATGGCGCCTACATCAATCTGAAGGCCGACAATGGCGTCCAGTTTTCTCCTTATTTTGGATTGGAGCATGTCTTTTGGCCCAAAAGCGGCGGCTACGGAACGGATTGCGCCTTGGACAGCTTCCCGACTTTCATGGCGGTGAACGATACTTTGCCCGGTCGCGACTTTCGGTTTTACAACCTGGTTTTCGAACCGGCTTTCAAGTTCTACATCCGCCGGATGTCTGTTTTTCTGAAGCTGCAGCCGATGTTCAGCTACAATATTCAGCGGAAAGTCGAGCAATACACCCATCATTGCGGCGTTTTGCCCAATCCGCAGTTTGTCGATTATGCCCCCAGCGAATTGCGTGACCATTCGAAGTTGAACTTTTCCTTGGGTGCGGGCATCGTCAAGGAAGTGAAATTGCCCGGCGGTTCAGGCCTCGCCTTGGAGCCCGGCGTGAAACTGATGCTCAGTCGCTTGCTCCACGTGCAGGAACAAAACTCTGAAGGGCTTGACTTCACCTTGTATCCCTGGGGATTTTACCTCAATCTCAGCTTTTTCAAATAATTGAGAATGGAAAATGGAGAATTGAGAATGAAGCCAATGTGTTCATTCTCAATTCTCCATTCTGAATTCTCCATTCCCTACGCGTTGATTCCGTGCGCACGCAAGAGCGCCACGAGGCCGTCTTTGTAGCCTTGGCCGATGGCCTTGAACTTCCACTCGCCGTTGCGGCGGTAGAGTTCGCCGACGACGAGGCTGGTCTCGACGGAAAAGTCCTCGCTGAGGTCATAACGGATGATTTCCGCATTGCTCGACAAGTCGACCAAGCGGATATAGGCATTTTGGACTTGTCCGAAGTTTTGACGGCGTGACTCGGCTTCGTGGATGCTCGCGGTGAAGATGACCTTTTCGACGCTTTGCTCGATTTGGCCGAGGTTGACCAAGATCACTTCGTCGTCGCCATCGCCATCGCCGGTGAGGTTGTCTCCCGTATGCTCGACGGCACCGTCGGGGCTTTTGAGGTTGTTGTAAAAGACAAAGTGGCTGTCGCTGATGACTTTGCCACCGCCGTCGGTGAGGAAAAGCATGACATCCAAGTCAAATGCAGCACCGGAAAAGCTCTGTGTATCCCAGCCGAGGCCGGCTTGAATCTTGTTGATACCGGGTGATTCTTGCGAGAGGCTGACGTTTTGGCCTTTTTGGAGATTAATTGCCATTTTCTTTGTGATTTTTGATGATTTCCAGTTTTCGAAAACGATGCAAAATTAGCGATAAGGGTTGGGATTTGCCAATGGGCAACGCAACAGAAAGCCGTCCGGAGATTTAGATATTCTCAAAATATTCAAACCCGTCGATGATGTCCAAAAAGACGCCGTCATACCCCGCGTGAAGGATTTTGGTGAGGTAGCTGTCACTTTGGCCAAAAAGGATGGCCTTCCATTCGCTATGCCAATACCAGACCTTGTAATTGCCTTTCCATGCCGAATTTTCCTTGCGGAGCCATTCGGGATTGCCGTATTTCCAGTCGGGATTCCAATAGTAGCGGTATTCTTCGGCCTCGCCGATGCTCATGTAGCAGATCACCAAACGGCGACCGCCATTGGCTTTGTCGCGCAGGGATTCGACCTCGGCTTGGGTGAATTCTGATCCGTCATTGAAAAACAGGTCCATCAACAACAGGTCATAATTGGTGGCTCTGACCGCATCGATATAGGCTTGGCGCGTCGCAAATTGTGCGGGATTGATCAGATAAAGATAGTTCTGGATTTGAGCGAGTTGGAGAATCGTATCCGCATTGACATGGTGCGGCTGTCCGGGATAAGCCGCGATCGCATCCAAGTCGCGGCGGTCTGCGGCATATCCGATGTAGCCTTTGGCGTCATTCTGCGCATAGCTGTCATCGACATTGGAGGGACTGCTGCAATAGTCGGTGACCAGGATCGGCAGGCCGGCAGCCTTTCCCTTGTCTAAAAATTCCTCGACGTACAGGCGGTCGGGTTCCGGCGTGGCTTGATCGTCTTTGTTGTAGCCATAGTGCAGATCTTCCCGGCTGATGCCGCTGATCGCAGCAACATAATTCGTTGCCAAGGGCCCACTTGCATCCTCCGTCGTCGACAGCAACTCCTGTCCATTTTGGGGAATGACAATGAAGTCTGCGTCCCGCTGACGGGCATTCACCGAAATTTCAGTCACCAACGCGCGCATTTCTGCCCGAAAGTCAATTCCAACGGGTGCTTTGTCCTTTTTGCAGGCTGCAAAAAACGATAACAAAACAGCCCAAACTGCCCAGTGGAATACTTTCATGCCTTCACGACCCTCGATTTGACCACAATTTCGATCCGTCAAGGCACCAATCCAAATGTCGCCGCATAGCCGGCAAAAATTCCCATTCCCGGGGTCATGTTGCTGTGGATCAACACCGGTTCCGAAAACGGATTGAAGCCTGTCGTAGTGTAAGCAGTAAGCGTTTTCGTGTACAAAAAATAGGATTCGGAGACCGTCGACAGCCCGAAAATCAGCACGGAAGCAGTCGCGTGTTCATCGCTTTGCATCTGCACTTTGATCGTGCGGGTATTCCCGTCAAACGTTGCGTCGTCAAACAAAACGCCATTCGAATTGATGTCATAAGAAAGGATCGGATCTTGCACCAACACGTATGCCGGACCAAAATAGACCATCGTATCCCCGAATTCAATGATGGTATCCAAGCGGTAGATATTGAGGATGTAGAAATTCTTTTCGCCGGGCCGGTCCGTGATTTTGAAGCTGAATTCGCCAGAATGACCGTCGTATTGGTTGTAGGAAACGGAATCGCGCCAAGCCATGTCAAAGGCGGTCGTGGGTGCCGGCACGACATCGGTTCCGGTAACATCTGCAAAGCCTGGCGCGGAGGCGCGCAGCGTATAGGAGCGCCCAGCCACAGGATGCGTTCCCAACACGGCTTTGTACACATCATCGACCTCGTGGCGCAGGGTGTCAATGACATTTCCGCCTTCCAAAATCAGAATGGTGGCGTTGGTGACCGCCGCGGGTGGCGTGGAAACCTGGATGCCTTGACTTTTGGTGACGCTTGCGGCCCAAGTGCTGTCGGGCGTAAATGTGCTGTTGACCACCAACACCGGATCTTGGTCCGGCAGGTCAATCTCGATGATTTGTTCGCAGCGGGCAAACCAAAGCGATAGGGCAAAAAGCAGGGCGATATTTTTAGCGAATGATTTCATAAAGCTCAGAATTTGAAGCGGTAAGCAACGGATGGAATGATCGGGAAAAGGCTCACCTGCTTGAGCACGCGCAATCCCGTGCGCGGGTCGTTGTCAAAGTACAGGAAGTAGGGATTGCGACGGCTGTAGGTGTTGTACACGGAAAATGACCAGGTGCGCGTGAACCTTTTCAGCTCCTTGTTGAGGTTGAGGCTCAGGTCGAGGCGGTGGTAAGGATTCAAGCGATAGCCATTCCGCGAAGAGATATAATCCACGGTTGTCGGATACCCGAGTTGGCTCAGTTGATTCATCGCATTGCCTTGGTAACTCGCCACGGGAAGCGTGGTCGCATTCCCCGTGCCAAAGACCCAAACCAGGCCGACGTCCACCTTTTTGTTGAATTCGTGCGCAATCACCAAGGAGGCGTCATGCCGCCGGTCATATTTGTAGGGGTAAACATTGCCGTGGTTCAATTCCTCGAATTTGCGCTTGTTCCAGCTCAAGGTATAGCCGATCCATCCCGTCGTCTTCCCGAATTTCTTTTGCAGGAAAAATTCGGAGCCGTAGGCCCAGCCGTTTCCTTGGACGACTTTGGTTTGCCAATCGCTGCTTTCCGTGAAAAATGCCGCTCCTTCTTTGTATTCGACGAGGCCGGTCATGTATTTGTAGTAGCCTTCGACGCTGAATTCCAGGCCTTGATCCTTGAATGTGCGGGCGATGCCGACGGCACCTTGGTAAGCGGTCTGTGGCGTAATGGTTTTGGTACTCGGCACCCAAAGATCGGTTGGCAAGCCGACGCTCGCATTGGTGAGCAGGTGCACATATTGGTACATGGTCGAGAAGGAGGCCTTGGCTGCCCAGTTTTCGTCGATCATCAAGCGGTAACTGAGGCGCGGTTGCAGTGAACGGTAAAATTCGCCATCGACCAAAAACCCGGAGGCATGAAGGCCCAAATTCATCTTTTGGCGGCTGCCGATCTTAAAATCGTCTTCGATATAAACCCCGAATTCATTGGCATTGATCGGCGTTGCGCCCAGGACCGTGTCGATGTTGAATCCGCCCGATTCAATCACCAAATTGCTCACGCCCGGGGTGTATCTGTGGTTGATGCCGTAGCCGCCAAAACGCACAAAATGGTTGGGTGATGGATACCAATCAAAATCCGCCTTGCCATTCCAATCCCGGATGCCGGAATCGTAGCCCAATGCAAAGCGGTTGGTGATGGTTTGGCCATTCGCAGTTTCTGAATCGGATTGGTCAGCGCCGACTCTGAAACGGAAGGTGCTGTAGGTCGCGGCAAAATTGGCGAATAGCTTGTCGTTGAAGAGGTGGTTCCAGCGCAAGGCTGCAATTTTGTTGCCCCATCCCAGATCGAATTTCGTTTGGGAAGCATATTCGATTCCGTTGAAATTCTCGGTTTGCTTGTCCGAGAGGTAGGCTTTGTCGTTGCCGCCATAGAAGCTGGCATAGAGGCGATTTTTGTCGTTGAAGCGGTGATTGACCTTGGCAACGGCATCGTAGAAGTAGTAGCCGGCGCGGGTGTTGCCGCCGGAGGATGCCGCGATCAGTGGTTGCGCCAACAGGTCAATGTAGGTGCGGCGCGCGGAGACCATCAGCGAAGTTTTGTCCTTCCAAATCGGCCCTTCGATGGTGAGCTTGGATGCGACAATGCCTACGCTGCCTTCGCCATGCCACTTTTTCATGTTGCCGTCCTTGAGGCTGATGTCAATCACAGAACTCAAGCGACCGCCATACCGGGCTGGAAATCCGCCTTTGATCAGGCTCACGTTGCTGATCGCATCCGCCGGAAACACCGAGAAAAATCCGAACAGGTGGGAAACATTGTAAACCGGAACGCCGTCGAGCAAAATGAGATTTTGGTCAGGACCGCCACCGCGCACATAAAATCCTGTACTGCCTTCGTTGCCCGATTGCACGCCGGGAAGCAATTGCAGGGCTTTGATCACGTCCACCTCGCCCATGAGCGCCGGGATTTTTTTGATCATTTCCACCGGCACATCGATTTGGCTCATCTGCGAATTTTCAGCGATGTCCTTTTCGCCAGTGATTTGAACGTCGTCCAATTGCACGCCCTCGGGCTCGAGGGCTACCGTGATTGTGGTATCGCCTTTGAGGCTGAACCCGGTCGTAAACGTTTTGTAGCCGACATAGGAGCAGGAAAGCGCAACGTCACCACCTTCCGTGGTAATGCTGTAAAATCCGTAGGCGTTTGTGATCGCGCCTTCTTTCCGTTGCGGGTCAAAAACACGGGCGCTGATGAGCTTTTCGCCGGATTGGGCATCAGTCACGAAGCCGCTAATTGTAAATTTCTGGGCGTTGCTGCTGAACCACAACAGGCAAAACAATACCAAAAGAGAGATTTTTTTCATGCAGGAGATCGATCAATCAAGCAATTGAGGGCAAAGTTGGGCAAGCCGATTCGGCCAAGTTAGGTCAAAATTTTGACCAAGGTCTTCCGGGGGTTCTTTCTTTTTCACCGGTTATTTGATGAGATTACCGGTCAAATGGTTGCACAAGAGATAATTTTCTGGTTGATCGTCGGTTGGATCGCCGTTGCGGTGGGGACATTCGTGGCCCTGCAATTCGTGGCTGCGCCTTATGGCCGGCACGTCAAACCGGGTTGGGGGCCCACGGTTTCCAATCGGCTGGGATGGCTCCTGATGGAAATGCCGGGGTTGATCTTGGTGCCGTTACTTTTTTTTCTGGGCAATGGCGAAAAATCGATCGTGCATTACGTTTTGGTCGGCTGCTATGTCGCGCATTACATCCACCGTGATCTGATTTACCCGTTTCGCACGAAAACCCAAGGCAAACGCATGCCGATCGCGATCATGTCTTCGGCGATTTTCTTCAACTTGGTCAATGGCGGCATTCTCGGCGGATGGCTGGGCAACTATGCGACTTATCCTGAAAATTGGTTCCTGTCACCGCAGTTTCTGATCGGTGCCGTCCTGTTTTTGGTGGGGGCCGTGATCAATTTGCATTCGGATACGGTATTGTTGCGCTTGCGCAAGCCTGGCGAAACAGGTTACAAGATTCCCAAGGGCGGCATGTTCAGGTTTGTGAGTTGCCCGAATCTCTTGGGAGAAGTCGTCGAATGGATCGGATTCGGGCTGATGGGCTGGAACATCGCGACCTTGAGCTTCGCCGTCTGGACGGCTGCCAATGTTTTGCCACGAGCGATCGACCATCATCGCTGGTACTTGGACAAATTTCCCGATTATCCCAAGGAGCGGAAGGCAGTTGTGCCGTTTTTGTGGTAGGATAATTATGGACGCAGTTGCCTGCCCAAATGCGATTTTTCTGCAAATTCGAGGATGATTCACCGTTTGCCTGAGCCTGATTACGAACGTTTGGAATTTAAACCCAATTACGTTTTGCGGTTCGTATTGGCTTGGTTGGTGATCGCCGTTGGCATTTATTGGATGCTCGACAAGCAACTGGTTTATTCGGTGATGGATGTGCTTGGGCTTCACAAAAGTGTGAGTTTGCGCATTGCCTACGCCTTCATGCCTTGGTATTTTCTCGGAGCAGCCTATTCGCTCAAGGGCAAATACCTACAGTTTGACCGACAAACTGGCGAAATTCAGACCACTTGGGGCATTTCGGGTATTATTGCGCCGTGGAAAAGGGCGGGCAGCTTTGCCGTAGACGGGCAAATTTTGTTTGAATACTGCGAATTAGACCTTCGGCCATTGTGTGTGGTTTCCTATCGTTCGACTGACCAAGATGTTTGGCAACCCTTGCATGTCTATAACGGTTGGGACGATGCCCATTCCGCGGCAGAAATCATCCGGAAATGGGAGCCGCGGCTCCAGGTCGAGGAATTTCAGGAGCAGACGATGGCTGCAAAACTGAAGGATCTGAAGCCTTTGGTGAGTTGATGGATGATTTGATTAGAGTCCAAGTTATTTTGTTTAATCAATTGAATAATAATGAACTATGGATTTATTGTTCATTTTGGTCGGGTAATGTTTCTGCAAAGTAGGTTTGGGCAATTTGCGCCACCGCCGCAACTTTGAGCAAACAATTCACAAAACATTTCACCAAAATGAAAAAACAAATTTTGCACAAGCTGCTATTGTTTCTGCTGTTCAACATTCTGATCTGCGCGACTGTGCCTGCGCAAGCCCTTCAGATTGTCTCTACGTCTTCCACCCCGGCCTGCGGCGCGGATGGGAGCGCTACCGTCAATGTTATTGGCGGCACCCCACCTTATACGTACTACTGGCTCGGCCCCAACGGGATGCAAACGACCCCCACCAATACACTTACTGGTGTAGGCGGTGGGGATTATCGCGCAATTGTAGAAGATGCTGCTGCGGGATGGGTTGCACAATGGATTACGATTCCACGTCCATTTCTCCCGGTCCTCACAACTACGGATGATGTCTGCAACGGCGGCATCGGAGCTGCAACTGTGAACGTAACGGGTGGAAATCCGCCGTTTTCCTATCTCTGGAGCAATGGGCAATCTACCAGCGCGATTACAGGGCTATCCGCAGGTGTTTATGAAGTGACGATCACCGATGATGTTACGGGCTGTTACATCTCCCCGCAGATGGACTCGTCGTTATATGCCGTCATACAGAATACTTCACCGGTGCAGCTGACGACAAGTTCTGTGGGAACTACCTGCGCAAATGGACAGGCGAGCGTTGTCGCGACGGGAGGTACTGCCCCGTACAGCTACTTCTGGAGTACAACTCCGCCGCAGTACACCGCCATAGCTTCCGGACTCAATTCTGGCTCGTATCAAGTGACCGTTACCGATGCCGTGGGCTGTACAGCAACACGTTGGGCATGGGTTAGTCAATTGCCAAACGGGATCACGGCCGCTGTCGGAGGTACGGATGAAACCTGCCTTCAGGCGAATGGGTCTGCATTTGTGACCGTGAGTGGCGGAGTGCCACCTTATGCCTATCAATGGAGCAACGGTACGGTTGCACCCGCGATTACCAATCTGAGTTATGGCAACTATTCCGTCACGATTACGGACGCCTTCGGCTGCACCAAAATTGCTCAACGACATGTTGCGCGTACCGAACCACTGACCTTGACGCTTACCGAAACCGTGCCCAATTGCAACAATACCGGCGGTGCCATGTCCGTTGCCGTGACGGGCGGTACTTCTCCCTACAGCTACCTCTGGAACAATGGGCAAACGACAAATTCGATTTCCAACCTTTCCGCTGGCTACCACGGACTCCGGGTGCAAGATGCAAATGGCTGCGAGGACTATTCCTATGAGGACTTGGAACTTCCCCAGAATTGCTACGGCCTGGTAACGGGTAACATTTACGGAGACATGAATGCCAACTGCACGAACGATCTTGGCGATCTGCCTTTTGGTGGAACTGTCGTCGAAGTTGGTTCGAGCTGGGTTCCGACCAATTATCAAGGCTATTACGAAGAATATGTTCTTCCCGGAAGTGTCACCATTGAGCAGACCGTGGTTCCCGAGTATTTCGCAGTAGCCTGTCCCGTAGCACCCGGCACCATCACCCTGCCAAATGTGGCTGCCGGAACAACGTATGCAGGAAATGATTTCTACGATCAAGCGACGAGTATAACCTCCGATTTGAGGGTACAGTTCTGGAGCGGTCCAGCGCGTCCAACAGCGCCCCAATTGGTCACCATCGGGTATCAAAATGCAGGTTCTACTGCCTTGAATGCCACCGTGAGTTTTGTCCATGATCCGCTTATGACGCTCTTGAATGGCGGTTCCAATCTCACGAATTACAATCCTGGCACAAGGACGCTCACCTACAATATCGGGGTTTTGCATCCACATCAAGCTGGTTATTTGCAAGCGTCATTTTCCATCCCGACGAATGCCGTTTTTGGGACGCCTTGGTCGCATACGGTTGAGATTTTGCCGTCTGCGAATGATGTTTTTCCATCAGACAACAGTTATACCGCCGGCGCAACCGTCATTGCAGCCTACGATCCCAACCGCAAAACGGTCGTGCCCGAGGGCCAACTTCAACCCGATGTCGATTCCCTGCTCACCTACACCATCGAATTTCAAAACACCGGCAATGATACTGCCTTCACGGTCAGGCTGATGGACACACTTGATGCCGATTTGGATCCACTTTCCATCGAAGTCCTCGGCGCAAGCCATCCCTTCACATGGGACATCGACGCCCCAGGCTTTCTTGAATTCAGATTCGACCACATCATGCTGCCCGATAGCCATATCAACGAACCGGCAAGCCATGGTTGGCTCATGTACCGCATCAAGCTCAAGGACAACCTTCCCCTGGGAACGCAGATCACCAACACTGCTTCGATCTACTTTGACTACAATGCGCCGGTGGTCACCAATACGACGCTGAACACATTTGACCTTGTAGCCATCGACGGTCCAACTGAGTTGGAGCGCAACTTCAGCCTTTACCCCAATCCGGCGCATCAGCAGGTGAATGTCCAGTTGGATGCAACTTGGTCAGGTAAAACTGAGGTCCGGCTTTTGGACCTCAATGGCCGTGGCTTGCGGTCATTCCAACTCGGCCCGTCCCAACACCATTTCGCATTGGATGTTTCCGACCTCCCAGCCGGAATGTACCTTGTGGAATGTATCAACGCTAAGTGTCGGGAGGTTCAGAAACTCATCGTACAGTAATTCCTTTTCATCTTTTTCAGCGCCAAAAAGGTCACTCCATTGGGGTGGCCTTTTTAGTTGTCGGAATCACCATTCCCCCCTCCCAAAGCAGGAGCATCAGCATCAAAACCAAGTAGGGCGCCAGAAATCGGGGGCGGTACGAGATATAAACCAGATGAAAGACAATCGGAATCGCTGTGAGCATGCCCATCACCAGCAATTCCCAAGTCGTTCTGCGGCGGATCCAAAGTACCAATCCGGCGACCAAAACAAGCCACCAAAGCCACCAAACCACAGGCATGTACACATTGCCAAATTCAAGGCTGCGCCAGATTTTGGGGATTTCATTGGCATGGTCGGCGAGGTTGTAGCCGTAGTTGACCGCCATGAGGCTGTCGATATAGTCATATTCCGCTTGCGGATGGTAATAATGCAGGCCGGGCGTGAAGCGGTAGTCGATGTAATTGAGTGAATGGACAAAGTGGAAATTGTCGGTAACAAATTGTTTTTCGGCTTCCCAAAAATGGCGATCCATGATCTGCTTGGCGACGATCCCAAACAGGCTGTCGCAACTGTTGATGCCTTCGTGCGCTGCGTAACCGCGTCGTTCCCAGTCTGCAACGCAGTCCTTGTACCCCAGATAGGTCAATTCCCGACGCAGTTCGCGGTGAGCGACAAATTTTCCGTTTTGAAAGAGGTAAGGATGCACCCATCGGGCAAATTCGGGATTGCCGGCTTCGGTGCTGTCATACAAGGCCGAAGAGAAGTCCCAGCGCACCCGCCCTTCGACCGTGTAGATATCGCCTTCGTTGATCGTTCGCTGTCCCACAAAGACAAACATATAGCAGGCTGCAAACGGCAACAATGTAAGCATCAGTCCACGTAAGCGCGCCTTGAGCGGGAAGCCCGCACGCACAAGCATGAGCGCGAGCAACGGCATGTGGATCATCGCGCTCAACTTTGCCATAAAGCATAGCCCCATGGCAAGTCCCAAGAAAAGGGCGTCTTGCCAGCGTCCATAGCGCATCCACAAGATCAGCATCGCCACGGTGAGCAGCGCAAAGCTGGTAAAAAAGCTCTCCGCCAGCATGGAATGGTTGTAAAACATGGTCAGCGGCTCAAGCGCCGCCAACAAGCATGCGATCACCAACAGCCATTGCCGGCCATGAAACAACACTGTTGCCAAAAAGCTTGCCGACAGCGCAAAAAACAGGCTTTGGAGCCCCACGATGAACCAGACATCGGGCCAGATTTTTGTGCAAACCGCGATGTAAATATTCAACAAAGGGTTGTGATAAATGTCCCAACTCAGCCCGCCACGAATGAAAGAATTGGTATCGATCTCGTACAAGGGGGTGCCCAATGCGAGCATCGTCCATTGGATGGTCGCGATCAAAACGACGCCAATCCAAAAGAATTTATCCCGAAAAATTGTTGCGATGCGTTGCACGACGGAAAATTAAGCATTCTCTACGAGCAATTCTGCCTGGAATCTTACGCGATGGCGGATGCCGCTTGTTGCGATCAGATTCATGAAATTCACCATTTTATCTGGGATTGAGCAGGTTGGTTGTCCATTTTCTATTGCCAGTTGGGTCAAATTTTCATGAAAAGGGTTGTAATTCTAATGGAAAGAATGTAAGATTGTGCCAATTGTTGATTGATAATTGGCAGTGCGCGCTATTGTTCTCTAGCTATTTAGGAAAGGTTCCACTTTTTCTACCTCTTGGAATCTTAACCATTTTTCAAGATAGCTCCACTGCCAGAATAAAATCCGGGGAATGGTTGACTGCCATTTTCCGGTTTTTTCTTTTGCGGAAATGGGTCGTTACAGGTTTGCCTTTGCGTGGATCAGGCCCAAGTCATCGCATTGAGGATGTAATCGGTTACATTCACTGGCCGAACGGCGTCCTGTTTCGGCAGTTCCTGCATTAATTTTGCGATGGCGAATCCCCGAATGAAAGCAAATTCTGAGAGGTGATCTGCCAACGAAAAGCAAATGAAAACGAAAAAGAAACTTGTAGTGCTCACCGGCGCGGGCATCAGCGCTGAAAGTGGAATCGCGACCTTTCGCGGAAGCAACGGCCTCTGGGAAGGCCACGACGTGACCCAGGTTGCCTCTCCGCAAGGCTGGCAAAAGGACCGCGAGCTTGTCCTCGAATTTTACAATCAACGGCGCAGGCAGATGGTGAAATGCCATCCCAATGCCGGGCACAAAGCCTTGGCGGACCTCGAGCAGTATTTCGACGTGCAAATCATCACGCAAAACATCGACGATCTCCATGAGCGGGCCGGTTCGACCAAAATCCTGCACTTGCACGGGGAGATTCTCTATGCCCGCAGCACCCTCGATCCCAAGCTGTTGTATCTCTTGGAAGGCGGCAAGGACATCGTGGTCGGCGACAAATGCGAACGTGGCTCGCAACTGCGCCCGCACATTGTTTGGTTTGGCGAGGATGTGACAGAGTTTCAAAACGCTGTTTACCTTTCGAGGGAAGCAGATGTGTTTTTGGTGGTCGGCACCTCGCTCGTGGTTTATCCGGCGAATACCTTGGTGACCTATGCGCCCAAAAACGCACCGGTTTTCATCGTGGATCCCAACAAACCCGACATGGTTTCCGGCTCCAAGTACCGGTTTATCGAGGAACCCGCCACCACGGGCATGGCCAAAATCATGCAGGAGCTCATCGCGCTTTCTGAATAAACCTCCCGCTTTGTAGAATTTTGACATCCCCGTTTCGGGGAAATAGTGCCATGCGTGACCCCTCAAAGTCGCGCATGGCTGTTTTATGGCCCTATTTTTGCCTAATTTTCCAGCAAAATCCACCGTCAATGCCTCGAATCAAGGTTCTTGTCTTTTCGTTGATCCTTCTGCTTTCAGCCAATGCAATGTTTGCGCAGTTGGATCAATTGATGCCTGTCCCCAAAGTCGTCAAGCCGGGCACAGGGAAATTTCGCGTCACCGCCAAGTTCGTGGCAAGTATTCGAGAGAAGACTCCCACCCGTGCGGACGATGGTGTACGGCGGTTTTTGCAACGTCTCGACGGACGCACCGGCCTCAATATTCCTGATTTTCCCAACACCATTTCCTTTCCGGTCGATGGTTTGAATGTCCTGATCGACCACCCCGGGGAACTCAAACTCCATGAGGATGAGTCCTATATATTGGTAATTACCCCTTCACGTATGATGCTCGAGGCGGTGACCGATATCGGCGCACTCCGGGGAATGGAAACTGTACTGCAATTGCTCAGTGTGGATGGCGAAGGCTTTTATTTTCCCGCTTGCCGCATCGAAGATGCGCCGCGATTCCCCTGGCGCGGACTGCTCATCGACGTTTGCCGCCATTGGCAGCCGATGGATGTGATCAAACGCAACCTTGACGGCATGGCCGCAATGAAGCTCAACGTCTTTCATTGGCACCTCAGCGAAGACCAAGGCTTCCGCATCGAAAGCAAAAAGTTCCCCCGGCTCCATCAAATGGGCTCCAACGGCGATTATTTTACCCAAGAGCAAGTCAAAGAAGTGATCGCCTACGCTGATGCCCGTGGCATTCGAGTGGTACCCGAATTTGACATTCCCGGTCATAGCACTGCTTGGTTTGTCGGCCATCCCGAGCTCGCAAGTGCGCCGGGACCTTACGCGATCGAGAAAAAATTCGGGGTATTTGACCCCGCCATGAACCCCGCCAATGAAACCACCTACAAATTCCTGGACGAATTCCTGACCGAAATGTGCGCCCTGTTTCCCGACGAATATTTCCATATCGGCGGTGACGAAAACGAAGGCAAGCAATGGGAGAAAAATGCGGAGGTCAATCAACTTAAAAAGGACAAAGGCTTGGCCGACAACCATGCCGTTCAAGCCTATTTCAACCAGCGTCTGCTTGAAATCCTGACGGAAAACCGCAAGCGCATGGTTGGCTGGGACGAAATTTTGCAACCTTCGATGCCGACCAACATCGTGATCCAAAGCTGGCGCGGCAAGGAAGCTCTGATCAAGGCAGCGAATGCAGGCTATGACGTGATGCTCAGCAGCGGTTACTACATCGACCTTTGTCAGTCGGCGAGTTTCCACTACGGGCACGATCCATTGCCGGCCGATGTGGTGTTGGATGCCAAAGCAAAAGCCCATGTTTTGGGCGGCGAGGCGACGATGTGGGCCGAATTGGTTTCCCCGGAGACGATTGATTCACGGATTTGGCCGCGTACTTGCGCGATTGCCGAGCGGCTTTGGTCACCTGCGGAAGTCAAGGACGTCGCCGATATGTACCGCCGGCTCGCGAAGGTGAGCTTGAATCTCGAGGAATTGGGACTCACGCACTTGCGTTACGCCGAGGTGCTCATGCGCCGTGCCTTGGCTGGCGAGACAACGGGTCCGCTGCGGACATTGTGCGCGGTCATTGGCCCGTTGCAGGGGTACAAACGGCATGGCCAAGGAATTGCCTATTCGACGGAAACGCCCTTGACCCGCCTTCCTGACATGTGTGTGCCCGATCCGGAATTGCCGCGGGAGTTTGGACGCGCCGTCGATGAATTCCTCGCCAAATCAGACCCGATTCAGGGAATGGTCGTGAAAAATTGGCTCGATGTCTTCCGCAACAACCACAAGGAGCTCGAAAATCAGGCAGCCAACGCGCCTGCCATCCGGCCGATGTTGCCGATCTCGCAGCAATTGCAAGACCTGAGCACGGTGGGAATCGGTCTGCTCGACATGCTCGAAAAGGGCCAATCCGATGCCGCACGCAAGGATCAATACCGCCTCACGATCGAAAAAGCCCGCACACCCGTCCAAGAATGCGAAATTCAAATCGTGGATGCTGTGGCGAAGATTTGGGACAAGGGGAAATGAATGAGAAATGAGAATAGGATAAGGTAGCACATCAGGAAGTGTTGACGTAGTTAGCAGCCTTGAAAGTCATGAGTAATCGGCGGTTTCATGGACGTTTTCAGTTTGCAACAAGCAGGCAATTAATTTCTAATTTCTAATTTTTCATTTCTAATTATGCCCTCCCAATTTACAATAGAAGCAGTAGTTGACAGTCTGGATGCCGCCTTGGCGGCTGAAGCAGCAGGTGCAGACCGCCTTGAGTTATGCAGCGGCTTGGATTTGGGCGGACTTACGCCCGGGGGCGGGCTGCTTGCGAGCGTGTGTTTGGCCGTGCAAATTCCTGTGCATGTGCTCCTGCGCACACGAGGGGGCGATTTTTTGTGCACCGATGCCGAATTTGAAACGCTGTTGATCGAAGCAGAAGCAGCGCGGGAGATGGGAGCCGCGGGCATCGTAGCGGGCATCTTGCTGCCCCATGGGCGGATTGACGTTGCGCGGATGCGCCTGTTGGTGCAAACGGCAGCGCCGATGCCGGTGACCTTTCACCGGGCCTTTGACCGCGTGACGGATCGTGAATCCGGCTTGGCGGATTTGTTGCAGACGGGTTGCAACCGATTGCTGGCAAGCGGTTTGGCGGGTTCGGCGCAGGAGGGCGCGGAGAATTTGGCATGGTTGCAAAAGCAAGCCGGGGACCGGTTGATCGTGATGCCCGGAGGCGGTGTCACCGCCGACAATGTCCGCGGTATTGCTGAAATTACCGGCGCAGTCGAGTTTCACCTCTCTGCCATTCGTCAGGAACCGAGCAAAATGACCTTCCATCCGACCTGGCAATCCAACGAACAAACCAAGACCTGGGTACCTGCCCCTGAAAAGGTGGCTGCACTCAAGGCAGTTTTGACCGAATATTTCACTGAAAAAAGATAGAAAATGGCTGAATTGAGCGACAAAGTGTACGAAGAAATTGAGACTCTCTGCGAAAAGGCCGATGCCTTGGCAGATGGCGGCGAATATGCAGATGCGATCCGCAAATACTGGGAGGCTTATGACTTGATCCCCGAACCAAAGGCCGATTGGGAAGCTTCCTTGTGGGTGTTGGGCGCCATTGCCGATGCCAATTTCATGGGCGGCGATTTCGCTGCAGGCCGCGACAACCTCGCCAATGCCATGCATTTGCCCGACGCCATCGGCAACCCCTTTCTCCATCTCCGTCTGGGACAATGCCAATGGGAACTGGGCGACCTCGACCGCGCCGCCGATGAACTGACCCGCGCCTATGGATTGGCCGGCGAAGAGATCTTCGAAGGGGAGGACAAAAAGTACTTTGAGTTTTTGAAGACGCGGATTGAGATGAGTTGAAGCCAGTTCGCTAGAACGGCATGTAAGAAAACTTCAGCTTTATCGTTTTAGATTGCAAAAAACTCGCTATCTTCGATGAAGTCGAATTTGCTGAATGGCACAAAACGAAACATCACGCGATTACAGGGGCGCATTTGCATTGCTCACCTTGCTATTTTTCATGTGGGGGTTCATCACGGTCACAAATGACGTGTTGGTGACCACCTTTCGTGGCATTTTCCAGCTTAGCGCATTGGAATCGAGCTTGGTGCAGTTTTCCTTTTTTGGCGCATTTTTCGTGATTTCGATCATCTACTACATCGTTTCGCTGACGATGGGTGACCCGATCAACCGCATTGGGTACAAAACGGGGATGGTGATTGGCTTGCTCGGTTGCGGACTTGGCTGTGCCTTGTTTTATCCGGCAGCGCAAATGGCCTCCTACGGGTTTTTCCTTTTTGCGCTGTTTGTCCTTGCTGCGGGTGTGACCATGCTCCAAATTGCTGCAAATCCCTACGCTGCGATCATGGGTAGCCCTGAATCCGCCTCGGGACGTTTGAATTTTGCCCAAGGCTTCAATTCGTTGGGTACCACGGTCGGGCCGCTGGTCGCCGCGATTCTGATTTTCAAGGTGTTTTCGACCGGGGACAAGAGTCCGACGGCCGTCGCCTCCGCTTATTTGATTTATTCGGCCTTGTTTGTGATTTGCGCTGCTTTTGTGGCGTTTTCCGCGATGCCGCCCTTCAAAAATGAAGAAAAAGCCGAAAAAGGCCTCGGCGTTTTGCGTTTTCCCTACCTCGTTCTCGGCGTGATTGCGATTTTTGTCTATGTGGGCGCCGAAGTGTCCACCGGGACCTTTCTCATTGATTTTCTGCGCGATCCGAATGTCCTCGGGATGACCAAGGAGCAAGCCACCGGAATGTTGCCTTTTTTCTGGGGAGGATTGATGATCGGCAGGTTGTTGGGGGCCATTTCGCTGAGTACAACTTTGGAAACGGTCAAAAAGGCGGTCTACATGGCCGTGGTTGCTGCGGCATGTTTTTTCTTCATCTACTTCGTCACCGGCATCAAAACAGAAGGCGGCGTTTTCTCCTACCAAACACTTCCCTTGACCGAATTGGGTATCTATTTGTTGCTTTTGCTGGTCACCTACGTCGGATTGCTGGCGGGTCGGGATGCGCCTGCACGCACGTTGGGAATCTTTTCGCTGGTGAATATCGTCTTGCTGATGGTCGGGGCATTCGGCAGCGGTCATCTCGCAGCTTGGTGTGTGATCGGCGCCGGATTGTTCAACTCGATCATGTGGAGCAATATTTTCTCCTTGTCCATTGCGGATTTGGGCAAATACACGAGTCAAGGCAGTTCGTTGTTGGTGATGGCGATCGTCGGGGGTGCCTTGGTACCTCCATTGCAGGCAACCTTGGCCGACAGTTTTGGCAGTTTTCAACTTTCTTATGTCGTTCCAGCGGCATGTTATCTGTACCTTGCATTTTATGGCTGGATCGGGGCTGGAATCGGACGAAAGAGAATTCAAGCGCAGGCTTATGAAAGATAAAATCGTAATCGGGGCTGATATCGGGGGGACCAATACCACGTTGGGATTGGTCAATGGACGTGGCGAAATCCTGTCGGAGATGCGGTTTTCAACGCGTTCGTTTGAAAAGCCACAAGGGTTGGTGCAGGCACTTTCCGATGAGATCCGCTGTCGCATCGACGATATGGGCGGCAATGGCGATTTGTGTGGCGTCGGTTTGGGTGCTCCGAATGGGAATTTTTATTCGGGGATGGTCGAAGAAGCCCCCAATTTGCGCTGGAAAGGCAATGTGGACCTGCGTACGATGTTCAGCGAAGCCTTGAACGTACCTTGCGTCCTTACCAATGACGCCAACGCGGCCGCGATCGGCGAAATGATCTATGGTGGCGCAATCGGCATGAAAAACTTTGTGGTGATCACCATCGGCACAGGTTTGGGCAGTGGCATCGTCGTCAATGGCGAATTGCTCTATGGGCATTCCGGATTTGCCGGCGAAATGGGGCATACGATCGCTGTACGGGACGGGCGCTTGTGCACTTGCGGGCGGCGCGGCTGCTTGGAGGCGTATGTGAGTGCGCGTGGCATCCGGCAGACGACGGTGGAGATTCTCACCGGCCGCAAATATCCCAGCGAATTGCGCCAACTTTCGGCAGAAAAACTAAGTCCAAAAAATGTGGCCCAAGCTGCGATGGAAGGCGATCCGATTGCGCAGGAAATTTTTGAATTCACTGGCGAATTGCTCGGACGGCACTTGGCGGATGCCGTGGCCTTGCTGAGTCCGGAGGCGATTTTTTTCTACGGCGGCGTCTCCGGCGCAGGGGATGTATTGCTCGCCCCGACAAGGCGTGCCTTGGAAGAAAACGTATTGGGCGTCTTCAAGGGACGCACCCAATTGCTGCCTTCGGCCCTTCAGGGCAGGTCGGCTGCAATTTTAGGCGCTGCGGCGCTGGCTTGGAAAACGTTTTGTGTGCCGGTTGGGGGGAATTGAGGGGGGATTTTCCATCGCCAGCCTATTCTACCATTGATAAATGTCCTGACGTGCATGGACCTCCATGGTTTCTATGGATTCATCGGCTGACCAGACATCCAATCGCTCAATTTGCAAGCTGTCGCTCCATTGATAGCGGGCATAAGCGAAAGCTCTCCCATCCTCGCAAGCATCCTCCAAGTGAACCATCGCCCTCAAAAGGCCATTGCGGTTGTAGAAAAGGTAGTCGTGAAAATTGGTGTACAGCGATGCGTGGCACATTTCGCCATGCACTGCCAACAAGCATAGCGGACTTTTGCGGATGATGCGCAAGCTGCGAAAGCTGACTTGTGGCCATGCAGGCGTATGGCGCGGATTTTCCAGGAATGCTGAGTCCGAAGGATGCAATAGGGATGGTCTCTCGAGGGGGAATTCCTCCGCTGTCAAACCCATTGCGCCAGGAGCAAAAGGGGATTCTGCCCGCCAAGTTTGGCTTGTTTGGTAACCCTGCTCTTGCTGCCAATTGCCTTTGGACCAGTGCTCCACTGCCATTTCAATGTCTTGCAAGGCTTGCGCGTCAAGTTCGAGGCCAAGTTTCTCCTTGAGCAATGCTGGATTTTGCGCCAACAATGGATAGGGCGCCATTGTCCTCATCGCGCTGTCTCCAACCCATTCGCGTTTTGAATCGGGAAGAATTTGCATTTTCCCTGGATACAGTTCGCGTTGGCCTGCACTCAATTGTTGGATCCAAACTTGATGTTGTTTGGGGGAATTGCAGGCAATGACGGCGTTGGCGGCCATCGCTGATATCCATAGGATGCGTTTTGTGTTCAATTTGAAACTTTGTGCTTACCCTTATGAATGTCAAGTTAGCTGATAATTAGCCACCGAAACAAAATTGACTTTTCCTTATCTTCGATACCATGAAAGTTGCAGATAGCTTTTTGTCGCTCAAGCTTGAGACCTTGCAGATGCTGATGGCCGTAGAAGATCCAGCCAAATTGCAGCGCGTGCGCGCCGTGTTGGAGGAATCTGAGCCGACGCCACAGCATCTATTGGACCTGATCCAACGTCGTCAGGAAGAGGCGAGGTTAGAGGTCGGTACGCCGATCGAGGAGTTCTTGGAAGAAATCAAACACTTGTAAGGTTCGGGGTCCTCGTCACTTTGGTCTGGATCGATTGCCTTATTCAACCCCAACAACCAACTTGCCATTCCCCTCAAATCCGGCATCTTTGTAGTTATGCCAAAATCCACTTTCGCCATTTCTTGGGTGCTGCTGCTTTTCGCATCGGCTTTGTTGCTCAATGCCTGCAAGGAGACAACGCCGATTTCCGAAAATCCCATTGATTTGGTCAACCCTTTCATCGGCACGGGCGGACATGGCCATACCTATCCGGGTGCGACGGTGCCGTTTGGGATGGTGCAATTGAGTCCGGATACACGTCGGGATGGTTGGGATGGCTGCTCCGGGTACCATGCTTCCGACAGCTTGATTCTTGGATTTTCGCATACACATTTAAGTGGTACGGGGGTAAGTGACTATGCAGATATCCAGTTGTTTCCAGTTTCGCGCCGGTTGAGCTACGAAGACAAGCTTGAGAAGCAGGGCAAGGAATTGCCGGCTGACATGTACGCTTTCAGAAAGACGAATGAAAGCGCTGGACCGGGCTGGTACACGGTGCAAAATGTGCAGGACAGCGCCAAAGTAGAATTGACAGCGACACCTCATTGCGGATTCCACAGCTACACTTTCGGTAAAGGATGCGACAAAAGCCAAATGGTCCTCGATTTGGGCTACCGCGATGTGACGGTAGCAAACGGAATGCGAATCGTGAATGACTCTGTCGTCGAAGGGTATCGCTTTTCGTCGGGCTGGGCGAAGGATCAGAAATTGTTTTTTGTCATGGCGTTTAATCAGCCATTTCGTTGTGGGGGGCCTTGGAAGGATGAATTTCCGCAAGATTCCATGGTTTCAAACCTGCAAAAGGTCAATTTTGATCTTTGTAGTAGAGGAAGTGTGCTCATCAAAGTTGGCCTCAGCGCCGTGAGCATCGAAGGTGCCCGCAAAAACCTCGAAGCCGAGATTCCCGGCTGGGACTTCGAAGGAACCAAACAAAAAGCCATTGATAGCTGGAAACAGCAATTGGGCAAAATCGACATCGAAGGCGGCACTCGGGAGCAGCAACGCATTTTTTATACGGCGCTTTACCACACGAGCATCGTCCCGAACCTCTTCAGCGATGTCGATGGCCAATACCGAGGAATGGATGGCAAAATTCATTCGGCGAAGGATCCGCAATACACCGTTTTTTCGCTTTGGGACACCTATCGCGCCGCGCATCCGCTGTACACCTTGATCGAGCAGAAGCGCACGGGGGAGTTCATTCGCAGCTTTTTGCGGATGTACCAAGACGGTGGTCGGTTGCCGGTTTGGGAGCTCGCCGGGAATGAAACCGAATGCATGATCGGCTACCACAGCGTTTCGGTAATTGCGGATGCGTACATGAAGGGCCTGCGGGATTTTGATGCCGAATTGGCTTTGAAGGCGATGGTGCACAGCGCGGACATGGACCATTTCGGACTCGAATTTTACAAGCGTCAGGGCCATATCGGGGCAGGTGACGAGGCCGAAAGCGTTTCCAAAACCTTGGAATATGCCTATGATGATTGGTGCATCGCCGAAATGGCCAAGGCCATGGGGCATGATTCGATTGCTGTGATTTTTTACAAACGGGCGCAGTATTACAAAAACCTATTCGACCCCAAGACGGGCTTTTTCCGGGCCAAGATGAATGGTTGCTGGCAGGAGCCGTTTGATCCGCGGGAGGTCAATTTCAACTTCACCGAGGCCAATGCCTGGCAATACAGCTTGGCCGTGCCGCAAGACATCGAAGGCCTGATCACCTTGATGGGCGGCAAGGACAAACTTGAAGCCCACCTTGACAAGCTTTTCACGGCCGAAAAAGCCACGACGGGCCGCGAGCAGGCCGACATCACGGGTCTCATCGGACAGTATGCGCATGGCAACGAACCGAGCCACCACATGGCGTGGTTATACAATTTCACCGATTCGCCGTGGAAAGCCCAGGAACGCATTCGCCAGATTCTCAACGAAATGTACCACGACCAACCCGACGGCCTCAGTGGCAACGAAGACTGCGGGCAAATGAGTGCCTGGTATGTCATGAGCGCGATGGGGCTGTATGCCGTGACACCGGGAGTTCCTGAATACCATGTTATTGCCCCGATTTTCCCGCGGGTGGTCATCCATCTGGAAAATGGAAAACAGTTTGAGATTCTTGCGCCCGGAACGGACAAAGGCAAGCCTTTTCCGCAATCTGCGAAGCTCAACGGCAAGCGACTTGAAGGCCTCGTGATCGACCACAAAACGATCATGGAGGGTGGCAAACTGGAATTTGAAATGGGGGAGGCGCCGATACCGGACCGAACCGCGATCTGCTTTGCAGGTGGCCATCCACGTCGCCCCACGAGCGAAATCTATGGTCCACAAATCGCGCCGGTGCCGTTTTTTGTGACGCGTTCGCAGACGTTCACGGACACGCTGAGCGTGCGCATCGCAAGTGTAAGTGCGGAGCCGGGCGCGACCATCCGCTACACGCAAGACGGGAGCCTGCCCACACAGGCATCGCCCGCTTACGCAAGACCCTTCGAAATCAAGGAAAATACAATTCTGCAAGCGATTTGCGTTGACAAAAGTGGCAACGTCAGTCCTGTTGCCCGCGCCGAATTCTTCAAAATCGACCCGAACCGCAAGCTTCAGCTGCTTTCCAAATATGAAAACCAATACGCCGCTGGCGGCGACAATGCCCTGATTGATGGCCTTCGCGGTCCGTTGAATTTCCGCACTGGCCGTTGGCAGGGTTATCAGCATGACATGGAGGTGGTGGTGGACCTTGGCAAGCCGACAAAGGTCAGCACCGTCAAAGTGGGATTCTTGCAAGACATCAATTCCTGGATTTGGATGCCCAGGGAAGTGCAGTTTGCCTTTTCCGACGATGGGAAGAACTTTGGTAGCATCAAGGTTGTACGCAACACGATGGTGGCGGACACTTCAGATGGGGCTATTCGAACTGAATTTGTCATGAAAACAGGTCAGATGCCGCTCAGGTACGTTAAGATCAAAGCCGTGAATTACGGTAAATGTCCTGCTTGGCACCTCGGAGCGGGCGGCAATGCCTGGATCTTTGCGGATGAGATCGTCGTAGAATAATCGGGAATTTGGAAGTCTGACGAACTGGTGCCGCGTTTGTCTAACTGTCTTGCAACCGTCACTTTTGGAATATTTTTCCTCGGTGATTTCGAGTTTCAAACGCCATTCCCATCAACAGGGTGACGATTTTGTTGAACAATTGCAGGTGCGGGGTTCACTGGATGATCTTTATTGCTCTAAGGTTATTTTAAGTTCGGAGTTTTATTTCCGTAGCTTCGTGCCATGAGAATTCCTACGATTCTTTCTTTTGCTTACTTTCTAAATAATAAGCCGCTTCTCGACAAACCTGTCGTCTCAAGATATGCTTGAAGTTAAAATTGGCCCCCAAAAACAAGGCTGGATGAATCCGCATGGACGGTTTCTGCCCTTCAATGAAGAATTGGGCCTACTTAATTCCTTGGAAGCCATGTTCGCTGCGGACAAGGCACTCAACCATTCAATCCACTAGTTTCCAATGATCACCATTATTCGTATGAGAAAAATATATCTACTACTCGCTACCATTTTTTTCGCTGGACTTGCGCAAGCACAGTTGACCGGCACGAAAAACATTCCGGGTGATTACCCCGATTTGAATGCTGCGATCACCGACCTGAACGTGCAGGGTGTGGGTGCAGGCGGGGTGATCTTCAACGTGCTTCCGGGTAATGCGCAAACTGCTCCTGCAGGTGGCTACGTGATTGGTGGTGCGGGTTCCAATATTTTGATCACAGGCACTTTTCCTACGAGCCTTGCCAACAATGTACAGATCAACGGTAACGGCAATACGGTGACTGCCTCTGCAGCGCTCACGGTGGGATCGTTGACGGATGCGATCTTCAAGCTCGTCGGTGCCGACTACATTGGCATTCAGGGTTTTGTGATGATCGAGAATCCGCTGAATACGGTGAACACGCCGGCGGCAAGCAATACCATGACGGAGTGGGGCATCGCCCTGCTGTATGTTTCAACCACGGATGGCAGCCAAAACAACGCATTTGCCAGCAACTCCATCTCGCTGAGCCGCACGTACACGAATACCTGGGGCATTTACAGCAACACGCGACACAGTGCCACGGTACCCACGACCACTGCGGACATCACCAACAATACCACGGCACCCAACAGTGGCAACCGCGTTTATGGAAATACCATCAGCAACGTGAACATGGGTATTGCCTTCATCGGTTCGGGCACCGCTGCCAACCAAGACAGTGGTAATGACGTCGGTGGAACTTCCGCGCTGACAGGGAATACGATCACAAACTGGGGTGGCGCGGCTGCCCTGAGTTCGTACGTTTCAAATTCTGGTGTTTCATATTGTATTCTGATGAACCATCAGACCACCTCCAATGTCTCCTTCAACAACATCACAAGTGCAACGGTATCGGGGACCGCGGCAACCTTCCGGGGTATCGTACAGGATTTTACAACAGCGGCACCCATAGGAACTTTTACCAATACCATCTCCAGTAATCAAATCACTTTGAGCAGCGGCTTCACAAGTGGCACCTTTCAACACATATTCACTAACACCGCTGCCGCATCCATAGGTGCGACATTAAACATCACCAACAACGCCTTGCTGAACAGTGCTGTGAGCGGCGTGGCGTCATCCTCAGTGATGGTGGGAATTGCCAATACGGGTGCTTATGGCGTGCTGAATATCACGGGCAACATCCTGCGCAACTGGACATCAACGGCTACGAGTGGCGGTCTCACTGGCATTTCAAATACGGGTGCTATCGTGACGACCAACAACATCACCAACAACCAAATCGGTAACGCAATCGGGGGCATTATTACATTCAGTGCTGCAACCTCAGGCGCCGTTGCTGGTATCACATCCTCGGGTGGTGCAAACACTTGTACTACCACGATACAGGGCAATGACATCCGCGGGATCGTGCATTCCGTGACCGGATCTTCTACGCATACCTACATTACCTCTACAGGTACGCCACTCAACAACACCGTTGCAAACAATACGTTCACCAACCTCAACGTCAACACTACGGGTAGTGCAACCTTTATCAACCATGGCTATTCGATGCCTGCAGCTGGATCGCAGACCATTACTAATAATGCCATCGTGACAGCCTACAACAAGGCTGGCGCAGGCGGCACAGTTACCTGTACCACGACCGGATCAAGTTCTCCCAACGGCACCACCAACACGGTGACCAACAATAACTTTTCCAATATCACGGTGACAGGAGCGACTGGCATTACCGGTGTTAATAATTCAGATGGTTCAGGTTCAAGCCCTTCCAAAAATTGTACTGGAAATACGTTCAACAACTGGACGGGCGGAACTTCCGCGATCCTTGTGATCAACTATGCCTACATTGGCGGCACAACCTCCAATATTTCCAACAATACATTGACCAACCTCACCGGTCAATCCACGATTACCGGCATTCAAATTGGAAGCACTTTCAACGGAGGAAACCCATTGAACGTCGCCAACAATACGATAACGAACTTAACCTCAACAGGCACAGGCGGCGCAGTGGTGGGTATTACCTGCTCCAATACGTCCCCTGCAGTCAACATCAATGGAAATGCAATCAGCACATTGTCATCAACAGCAGGGGCAGCTGTGAGCGGCTTGGTCGTGTCGGGAGCTACCGCAACAAACGTATTCAAGAATTCCATTTGTAATTTGTCTGGCAGCAATGCCAGTTCTTCGGTCAATGGTCTCTTGGTTTCAGGCGGCACCTTGGTAAATGTGTTTAACAACCTGATTGGCGACCTCAGGGCCCCAATTGCAAACGCTGCCAATCCGGTCAATGGCCTCAACATTACAGGTGGCACCACGGTCAATGCTTCTTTCAATACCGTAAGAATTGCCGCGACCTCAGCGGGTTTGTTGTTTGGCTCAAGTGCAGTGTCTGTGAGCACTACGCCTACCGTCACCCTGCGCAACAATATTTTTGTCAACCTCGGCACAGCGAATGGTGCAGCCTTCACCGCTGCCCATCGTAGAAGCACCACAACGCTCACGAGCTATGGCGCTACATCCAACAACAACTTATTTTTTGCAGGCACACCCGGCGCCACCAATGTGATCTACTTTGACGGCACGAACAATGACCAAACATTGGCGGCCTACAAACTCAGGGTCAGTGCCCGTGACAACGGCTCCGTGACTGAGAATCCGCCTTTCTTGAGCACCACTTGCGGTAACTCCAACTTCCTGCACATCGACCCATCGATTGCCACGCAGGTCGAGAGTGGCGGCAGTCCAGTGGCAGGTATTACAGATGACTTTGACGGAAATACCCGCAACGTCAGCACGCCGGATATCGGAGCCGACGAAGGGGCATTCCTCCTTTCCGATGTTTCCGGCCCGACGATTTCCTATACCTTGTTTTCGAATGCTGCCTGTTTGACCGACCGCACATTGGCGCCTGTTACGATTACCGATGCGAGCCTCGTTGACATCACGGCTGGCACAAGGCCACGCCTCTATTACAAAAAGGCTGGCAACGCAAATACTTTTGTAGACAATACAAGCGGCACCGATGGTTGGAAATTTGTCGAAGCCACCGGCGCAGGCAGTTCGCCATTTAGCTTCACGACCAACTACAGCCTTTTGTTTGGCGGTGCGCCGGTTGTTGGCGATGTCATTCAGTATTTTGTGGTCGCACAAGACCAAAACGGTATCCCCAACATCGGAATCAATTCGGGCACATTTGCGGTTGCACCCACAAGTGTGGCATTGACTGCCGGTGCGTTCCCTTTGACGGGCGTGATTAACAGTTATACCTTGATCAACGGCCTCGCCGGAACGGTCAACGTCGGTCCGCTCGAAACCATCACCACATTGACTTCAGCGGGTGGTTTGTTCAGCCAAATCAATACGAATGGCATGAGCGGAAACTTGTTGGTGAACATCACGGGCAACATTATTACAGAAGATGGATCGAATGCCCTGAATGCGATCAACTACAATGGTTGCGCAGCAGGTCCTTACACGTTGACAATCAAGCCAACGGGTCCATTTGTCATTTCAGGAACCAATACCGGCGCCTTGATCCGGTTGAACGGTGCTGACTTTGTGACGATCGACGGTTCGATTGGCAACACGGCAAACACTGTTTGTCCACCCAGCGCAGCGACGCGTGACTTGGGTATCGTGAACAACAATACCAGTACATCTTCAGCGGTGGTTTGGCTCCAAAATAATGGTGTTGATGGTGCAACTAACAACGTAATCAAAAATTGCAATATCGCGGGCAATGCTCCTGGAACAACGCTTTTTGGCATCGGTTCAGGATCGTCGACCATCTCAACCACGAGTTTGGGAAATGGCAACAACAACAATGCCTTTGTGAACAATGCCATTGGCAACCTCCAATACGGTATCTATTCACAAGGTGCGAGTGCAGGCGCAAAAAATACCGGGAATATCATCAGCCAAAACGCGATGATTACGCCTGCTCCTAACAACGTGAGCAAGGGCGGTATTTTGGTGGGATTTGAAAACAACATCACGATCACTGGCAACAGCATCAGCGAAATTGCACAAGCGAGTTCGCCAGACGTTTTTGGGATCTCGATGGGCTTCATCGCAACGCAGTCCACAACCACATCCGCGGGCAACGAAGTCACGAATGCAACGGTCACGCACAATGTAATTGGTTCTGTCATCAATTCAGGAACGTTCTCGGCAGCTGGAATCTCGCTTGCATCAGCCACCTCGGGCACAACGTTGATCGCCAACAACATGATTTCCGGAGTTTCGGCAAATGGCACTTCTGGAGACTTCGCAGCGGGAATTTTGCTGGGTGGTGGTTCTGCGACCGTCAATGTCCTGCACAATACGGTTTCGATGCAAGGGACGATCACCGGCGCTACCGCTGCCTCGCAAGTTTCGGCATGTCTCGCGATCACCGCGGCGACCGCACCGACCAACCTGACGATTCGAAACAATATTTTCTCCAATACCCAGGTGGGGAATACAAGCGCTACGGTGCGCCTTGTTTCCATTGGCTACCAATTTTCGGGTCCATTCACATCGGTTGCCTCCAATTACAACGATCTTTTCTCGGCTGGAGCGGGCCCTGGAAACTATTTTGTAGGAACCACGGCTGGTTTGGCAGCAGGAACCACGGCAGCTACCCTCGCCAACTGGCAAACCGCAACAAGTGGTGATGCAAACGCTGTGAACATCGCACCAGTATTTGCCGGGTTGAACAATTTGCGTCTGCCTTCTGCCTCGAATGCAGCGCTCAATGACCTTGGTACGCCGGCCCCGGCGGTAACCACTGACATCGACTGTGCGACGAGAAGTTTGACAACACCTGATATGGGCGCCGATGAATTTTCTGTTGATGCACCCATTATTGTCTACACACCGTTGACATTGAGTTGCAGCACGGGCGACCGCACATTCACCGCCACCATCACCGACGTCGAGGGTGTTCCTACAGCAGGCATTCTCCAACCAAGAGTATATTTCAGAAAGAATGCCGGTGGATATGTTTCCACGCAAGGTGTGCTGAGCAGCGGCAACGCTACCAACGGTACTTGGACCTTCACGATCTCAGCAGCGGCCATGGGTGGCTTGACTGGTGGTGACGTGATTTCCTATTTTGTGATTGCCCAAGACATTGTCGCGATTCCAAATGTCAGCGGCAATCCTGGCACAGGCTTGGTTGCCACCGATGTGAACACGGTTACGACACCTCCGACGACACCCAATACGACAACTGTGGGTCTGACACTTAACGGAACTTATACAGTTGGTGTCACAGGGGCCTTCCCGACTTTGACAGCTGCTGTGAATGCCTACAACACGGCCTGTCTCACAGGCCCAGTCGTTTTCAGCTTGATCGATGCAACCTATTCGGTTTCGGAGACCTTCCCCATCACGGTCAACCAAAACGCAAGCGCCTCGGCGATCAATACGCTTACGATCAGACCTGCAGCTGCAACCACAAGCACGGTTACCGGTTCGGCTACGACGGCGCTGATCAAGGTGCTCGGCAACTATGTCACCGTGGATGGCTCCAATAGTGGAACCAATTCTCGTGACCTCACGATCTCCAATACGAGTGTCACTAATCCATCCGTATTCTGGTTTGGATCGATTGGTACGACCCCTATCATAAATTCCACGCTGAAAAACTGCATTCTGATCAACGGTGCCCAAACTAACACCGCAGTGGTGGTATCTGATGGTGTGACCTCGGGAACGGCAGGCTATTTCAACAATATCACGATACAGAACAATAATGTTCAGAAGGCCTTCATCGGAATCTATGCCATCACTGCTGTAGTGCCAGGAAACGGTGCAGGTACGTTGATTACCCAAAACGACCTGAATACCGCTGGCGCAAACTCCATCCGATTGGTGGGAATCTATGCGCAAGGTGTTGATGGGATCACGATCTCCAACAACAACATCGGCAACATCGTCAATACGGCTGATGCGGCGAATATCAATGCAATCTTCATCGCAACTGGGACTTCCAACGCTAACATCACCGGAAATACGATTACCACGATGAGCGGTACACTTGCCATGCCGGTGGGTGTTCGTTATGTAGCTGGCGTGGCCGCAGCGAACACCAACATCAGTAACAACACGATTTCTGCATTGACATCGTCGTATGGTGGAAGTGGTCCCGCTTCAGGTATTCAAATTGCTGGAGCAAGCGGCGGCATTACGATTGACCGTAACAACGTATCCAACATCAAGAGCACAAATACTGTTGGTTGGGGTTCGAACGGTATCCAATTGAGTTCCACCCTTACAGCTGCTAACATCAAAGTTCACAACAACTTTGTTTCCGATGTAGCGAGCTACGGCTACAGTATTTCTGCTGGTGAAAACGACAACGGCTACGGAATTGTTGTCACGGCAGGTGGTGGATACAATATCTTCCACAACACGGTGAACATGACTACGAGCCAGACGGTGAATGGATTACCAGCGGCGTTCAATGTAACTTCGGGAGTCGTGACAGCAGCATCGATCGACCTGCGGAACAATATTTTCGTGAACAATCAGACCGTAGGTACGGATCGGTTTGCGATCTACGGCGGCGCTGCAAACACGGTGTTCAGTAACATCAACTACAACAACTACTTCACTACTGGTCCTAACCTTGGATTCATTGGGTCGGCACGCGCCAACCTTGCCGATATCCAAGCTGGATTTGGTGGCAACCTGAACTCTTTGAGCATCGCGCCTGTTTTTGTCGGCGCGCCTGACTTGCACTTGCCGTTGTTGAGCAACGTTGCTCTGGACAACTTGGGTACACCGATCCTTACTGTCCCGACTGACATTGACACCGATGTGCGATCTGCGTCTACGCCTGATATTGGTGCCGATGAGTTCGGTGTTCCTGCGCCAGCGGAAATCAATATCCTCGGCAACGCCATCACCATCGTCGATGGCGATATCACACCTTCCCTCGGCGACCATACGGATTTTGGCAACATCTTCGCTTGTACTGGAACAATCGCCCGTACGTTCACGATCCAAAATCAAGGTACATCGACACTCAACATATCGGGTGTCGCCGTTACGGGAACCAATGCGGCTGATTTTACGGTCACAACAGCTCCGCCAGCGACCGTCATTGGCAATAGCTCGGCGACGTTTGTTGTCACGTTCAATCCTTCCGCTGCAGGTCTGCGTACCGCCACGGTTACGCTCAACAGCGATGATGCAGACGAAGCCGCTTACGACTTCAGCATCCAAGGCACAGGTGATCCCGATGTCTTGCCGACTATCTCAATTTCTGCCAATCCCGGCTCAACCATTTGCGCAGGCACCAGCGTGACATTCACGGCAGTCATCACCAATGGCGGGACAACGCCAGCCTACCAATGGAAACTGAACGGTGGTGCCGTAGGCACGAATTCCGCGACTTATACCAATGCTGCATTGTCCAATGGCGACTTGGTTACCTGTGAATTGACTTCGAATGCAACTTGTGCCAACCCGGTAATGGTCGTAAGTAATACGGTGACGATGACCGTGGATCCGATTGTGACACCCATCATCATCATCTCAGCTTCACCAAGCAATGTAATCTGTGCGGGCTCGAGCGTGACCTTCACAGCGGTACCTACCAACGGCGGCACCACGCCTGCCTACCAATGGCAGAAAAACGGCTTGCCTGTTGGAACCAACAGCACTACCTATACCGATGCTGCACTGGTGAATGGTGACCTGATCACTTGCATCCTTACCACCAATGCTCCCTGCCCAACGGTTCCCACTGCTACCAGCAACACGATCACAATGACCGTGAATCCGGTGGTCACACCTTCGGTAACGATCAGCGCCAACCCTGGAACCACAATCTGTGCAGGTACCAACGTGACCTTCACGGCAGTGCCAGTCAATGGCGGTACCACGCCAGCCTACCAATGGAAGAAGAATGGCTCCAATGTGGGAACCAATTCAGCTACTTATACAGACAATGGTTTGCTCAATGGGGACTTGATTACGGTCGAGCTCACCAGCAACGCGGTTTGTCCAGTCCCTTCGACCGTCACGAGCAACACGCTTACGATGGTGGTGAATCCAAATTTGACACCTTCGGTGACGATTTCGGCCAATCCGGGCATTTCAATTTGCGCTGGAACAAACGTGACGTTCACAGCTGTTCCTGTAAATGGTGGCAGCACCCCGACCTACCAATGGTTGAAAAATGGATCGCCTGTCGGTACCAACGCATCAACCTACAGTGATGCCGGCCTTCTGAACGGTGATGTGATCACCTGCGAACTTACAAGCAGTGAGACTTGTGCAGCGCCAGTTTTGGCCACAAGCAATGCGCTTACCATTACTGTGGTCACCAACACTACACCGACAGTGAGCATTGTCGCGAGCCCCGGAAGCACGATTTGCCCCGGAAGTTCTGCCAGCTTCACTGCCACAGCGACCAACGCTGGTCTCACACCAAGCTACCAATGGTTGTTGAATGGCGGCAACGTAGGTACCAATAGTTCAACCTACACCAACGCAACTTTGATTACGGGTGATATCGTTACCTGCGAGGTTACCTCAAGTGATCCTTGTGCACTGCCAATTTTGGCAACAAGCAATGCAATCACAATGACGGTTGCCGACTTGGTTGATCCGACCGCCGTATGTCAAACGGTCGTTGTAAACCTCAATGCAGGCGGAACGGGTACAACAACGGCAGCCGCAGTCAACAATGGGTCTAGCGACAATTGTACTTCGGTTGGATCCTTGGCTTTGAGTTTGAACACGACGAACTTCAATTGTGCTCAATTGGGTTCCAATACGGTTGTGCTTACCGTGACGGATGGTGCTGGCCGCACGGGCACTTGCAGCGCCACGGTGAACGTGATCGATCCAATCCTGCCTGCGATCAGTTGCCCAGCCAATATCTCGAATTCAAGTTCGCTCGGAATTTGCGGAGCAATCTCGAGCTACACCTCACCCGTTGGCACAGATAACTGTACGGCGACAACGTCCCAAACCGCTGGATTGCCGAGTGGCGCGACCTTCCCTGTAGGTGTGACAACCAATACTTTCCGTGCAACGGATGGTTCGGGTAATTCTGCTACGTGCGCTTTCACGGTGACGGTAACCGATGCGGAACTCCCAACGATTAGCTGCCCTGCGAATATCAGTGTGAGCAACACGGTAGGCCAATGCTCGGCAACGGTGACCTACACCGCACCGGTCGGCACCGACAACTGCGCAGGCGCAACCACGACCCAGACAGCAGGATTGGCCAGTGGCTCCAGCTTCCCCGTGGGTGTGACGACCAATACCTTCCGCGCAACGGATGCCGCCAGTAACACTGCCACCTGTGCATTCACCGTGACGGTAAATGACGCCCAATTGCCTTCGATCACTTGCCCTGCGAATATCAGCGTAAGCAACACGGTAGGCCAATGCTCGGCAACGGTGACCTACACCGCACCGGTCGGCACAGATAACTGCGCAGGCGCAACCACGACCCAGACCGCAGGTTTGGCCAGTGGCTCCAGCTTCCCCGTGGGTGTGACGACCAATACCTTCCGCGCAACGGATGCCGCCAGTAACACTGCCACCTGTGCATTCACAGTGACGGTAAATGACGCCCAATTGCCTTCGATCACTTGCCCTGCGAATATCAGCGTGAGCAACACCGTGGGTTCATGCGCTGCAACGGTAACCTACACCGCTCCGGTCGGAACGGACAATTGTGCAGGTGCAACGACGACACAGATTGCAGGTTTGGCCAGCGGTGCCTCCTTCCCGGTTGGTGTGACGACCAATACCTTCCGCGCAACGGATGCCGTCAGCAACTCCGCTACCTGTGCATTTACAGTGACCGTCAATGACACGGAACTACCAACGATCACGTGTCCTCCGAATGCCAATACCATCAACGACGCAGGACTTTGCGGCGCAGTGTTTGTGTACACAACGCCTGCTGGTGTTGACAACTGTTCAGCAACGACCGCACAGACTGCGGGCGGTGCCAGCGGTACAAGCTTTGCCGTCGGCGTGACCACCAATTCCTTTACGGCAACGGATGGTGCTGGCAATACAGCTACATGTACATTCACGGTGACCGTGGCCGATGCTGAAACCCCAGTTTGGGCTGCTTGCCCTCCCAATGCGACGGTTTCGACAAGTCCCAACACTTGCGATGCGATCGTTTCTTGGACGGCCCCGACAGCAACGGACAACTGTGCTGTAGTCAATGCCTCAGGTACGCAGACGCCAGGCAGTACATTTGCCTTGGGCGCCACAACAGTTTCCTATACGGCAGATGACGCAGCCGGCAACGCTGCAACTTGCTCCTTTGTAATCACTGTGAATGACAGCATTGCACCGAATGCCAGCTGCCAGAATGTGACAGTGAGTTTGGATGCGAATGGCAATGGCAGCACAACTGCTGTAGCAGTTGACAATGGCAGCACTGACAATTGTACGGTCGACACATTGGTCTTGAGCCAAACGGTGTTCACGTGTGCCAATGCAGGTGCAAATACCGTGACTTTGGTGGTGACTGACCTTTCAGGGAATACGAGTAGCTGTACAGCCGTCGTGACAGTAGTCGCGCAGGCCGTCACTGCATCGGCGTCGGCAACTGTGAGCAACTGCGGATTTAATGTCTCCTGCGCCGGCGCAGCAGATGGTACTGCAACCGTAACCGGCGGTGGCGGATGCCCAAGCTATACTTATCTCTGGAGCAATGGTCAAATCACGGCAACCGCAACAGGATTGGGTGCCGGAACCGCAACGGTTACCGTCACCGACGGCGCAGGTGGTACCGCAGTAGCAACTGTGACGCTCACTGAGCCGACACCTGTTGCTGCAACAGTGGTTTCAACCACAAATTCCTGCTTCGGCGCATCAACCGGTTCGGCAGATATCACCGCCGCAGGCGGCAACGATTGTTTGGGATATACCTTCCTTTGGAGCAATGGTGCAACGACCGAGGACTTGACAGGCGTGGCAGCAGGATCCTACACCGTCACCATCACGGATGCCAATGGTTGCACAGGAACGCAATCCGTGACGGTTGGTACATTTGCCGCATTGAATCCGACATTTACGGCTTCGGGCAACGTCCTGACCTCAACCCAAACTTGGACCACCTACCAGTGGTTGCTGGGTGGTAGCAGCATCAGCGGAGCGACTGCAAATACGCATACGGCCTTGACCAGCGGCGTCTATTCGCTGTCTGTCACGGATGCAAATGGCTGCTCGGCGGTGTCTGATACGATGACCGTGGTTGTGGTTGGAACGGTCGATCCGTCACTGAGCAACTACGGCTTGTCGATCTATCCAAATCCAGCCCGTGGCGAATTCAAACTGCGGACGGAGAATCCGATTGCGCAAAGCTTGACCATCAGCATCTCTGATATGTATGGACATCGCTTGGTGCAGCAGAATTTGCCGAGCCTCGGACAAGAAGTGGCATTTGACATCTCAGCAATTGCTGCCGGAACCTATATGGTCGAGGTTGTCTCCAAGCAAGGACAACGCAGCTTGTTCAGGTTGGTCGTGCAATAAGCAAGGTTGACAGAAAGAAAAACCGCTGGGCCGATCATCGAGATGGGCTCAGCGGTTTTCACTTTTTAGATATTCATCCAATCTTGGTGGACCTCCATTCGCAAGAAAGTCAAGCAGAGGTTGGCCGAAAATGATTCGACAAGGAGAACTCGGAAATGTACTGGCTTTGGATTAGCCCTTCAAAGCATCTTTGATCACCTTCTCGATCGTTGGTGTCTCTGCACCAGCGGCTTTCAAAATGGCATCCACGCGGGTTTCCATGGCTGCTTTGGGCATTCCCAGGCTCACCAATGCGGAAATGGCATCCTCACGAAGCTTATTGGCAGGATTGGCGGCACTTGCGGCACCGTCCATCACCAGTTTGCCTTTGAGTTCGAGGATAATGCGCGAGGCTGTCTTGGCGCCGATGCCTTTGACTTGCTTCAGGCGGTTGAGATTCTCCGTCTCGATCACCTGAAACAATTCCTTCGGATCAATGCTGGAAAGGATGGTCATGGCGGTATTGCCCCCGACGCCTTGGATGCTGATCAATTGAATGAACAAGCCTTTTTCCTTGAGGTCGGAGAATGCATACAATTCGTGGGCATCTTCCTTGATAACCTGATGCGTATGCAATTTGACCGCCTCCGCATTCCCGATCTTGGAATAGGTATTCAACGAGATTCGAGCTTGATAGCCGACCCCACCACATTCGATGACGACAAAGGCCGGATCTTTGTGTGCCAGTTTGCCATTCAGGAATACGATCATTTCATGCCTCCCTTCCGCTGTGCATCGACGACTGCGATGGCTGCAATGTTGACGATCTCTGTCACCGAACTGCCCAATTGCAGAATGTGAACAGGCTTTTTCATTCCCAAGAGGATTGGGCCGATCAATTCGAATTCGCCCAGCTCGTCCATGAGTTTGTAGGCGATGTTTCCACTCATGAGGTCGGGGAAAATAAACGTATTGGCGCCGCCGGATTTGGCGAGCACGCTGAAACTGTAATTTTCTTCCAAAATGTCTGGACGCACTGCCACGTTGGCTTGGACATCCCCGTCGAGAATCCAATCCGGGTGTTTTTCACGCAGAATCTTCGTGGCCTCAATGACTACACTTGTGGTTTCGTCGATGTTGCTCCCAAAGTTGGAATAGGAGATCAGCGCGATCCGCGGGATGTGATTGAAGAACCGCACGGCACCCTCGACCATTTCGGCAATTGCCACGAGGTCCTTGGCAGTTGGCTTTTTATTGATGGTGGTATCGGCAAAGAAAAACGGTCCGCGGTTGGTTTTGATGATGTGCATGCCAGCAAGGATGCCATCACCCGCCGGACGCCCAATTGCCTGCAAAGCAGGCTTGATGCTCGTCGGATAAGTTTTGGTCAAGCCCGATACAAATGCATCCGCATCACCGGTTTCGACCATCATTGCCCCGTAGTAGTTGCGTTCCCGCATCAATTTGGAGGCGTCATGAAGCGTTAATCCTTTGCGCTTGCGTTTTTCATGGAAAAGCTTGCCATAATGATCGCGCTTTTCATCCTCGTGCCAAGGATCGATGACCACGATGCCGGAAAGATCCAGATTGTTTTCATCGATAATCGCCTGAATCTTGTTTTTGTTGCCCAGCAAAATCGGAATGGCAATGCCCTCATCGTGCAGGATTTGGGCGGCTTTCAGGATTTTGTAGGTGTCGGCTTCGGCAAATACAACGCGTTTGGGCTGTTTTTGAGCCTTGGCAATGATCGACTTGGAAAGACTTTCATAGATGCCGACACGTTTTTCGAGCTGTACTTTGTAGGCTTCGAAGTCGGCGATGGGTTTTCTGGCGACGCCGCTCTCCATCGCTGCGCGTGCCACCGCGCTTGATACCCAAGTGATCAGGCGTGGGTCAAGTGGTTTGGGAATCAAATAGGTACGTCCAAAGCTGATATTTTTTTCCGCGTAGGCCTCGATCACAATTTCCGGTACGGACTCATGAGCAAGTTCGGCAATCGCCCGCGCGGAGGCAATTTTCATCGGTGTGTTGATCGTCGTGGCGCGTACATCGAGGGCCCCACGAAAGATATAAGGAAAGCCCAGCGCGTTGTTGACCTGATTGGGATAGTCGCTGCGTCCGGTTGCCATGACCGCATCTGGCCTTACGGCCATTGCATCTTCATAGGTGATTTCCGGGTCAGGATTTGCCAACGCAAACACGATAGGATTGGGTGCCATTACGCTCACCATTTCCTTGCTCACCAATCCGCCTGCCGCCAAACCAATCATGACATCGGCATCTTTAAATGCCTCCAGCAGAGTCATTTGTGCCGAATGCGCATATTTGGCCTGGTAGGGGTTGACGTCGATTCGATCTTTGTGGATGTGTCCGTCCCGGTCAAAAACCTGTATGTTCTCGACCTTGGCACCGAGCTCGATGTAAAGATTCAAGCAGGCGAGGGCAGCTGCACCAGCACCGATCACGACAAATTTGACTTCATCAATTTTCTTTTCGACGACGACCAATGCATTGATCAATGCGGCCGAAGAGATGATTGCTGTACCATGCTGATCGTCGTGCATCACCGGGATGTTCATCTCGGCGACAAGTCGCTGCTCGATTTCAAACGCTTCGGGTGCCTTGACATCCTCCATGTTGATGGCACCAAAAGTCGGCTCGAGCGCCTTGGCGACGGCGACAAATTCCTCCACGGTATTGGCATTGATTTCGATGTCAAACACATCGATACCTGCAAATTTTTTGAAAAGCACTGCCTTGCCTTCCATCACCGGCTTGGAGGCCTCAGGACCGATATTGCCGAGACCCAGGACCGCAGTCCCATTGGTAAGGACGGCGACAAGGTTGTCTTTTGCTGTGTACTCGTAAACTTTGTCCTTGTCGGCGGCGATTTCGAGGCAGGGATAGGCGACGCCCGGGCTATAGGCCAATGAAAGATCGCGCTGTGTGGAAACCGGTTTGGTTGAGGTGACCTCGATTTTGCCTTTGGGTTCCCTGCGATGGTATTCGAGCGCGTCTTCTTTGCGATTCTTCATAATCCTGATTTCCAAATGAGCCTGCAAAGTTAGACGGGTCTCGCCCTCTTGCAAGATGGGTTTTCCCCACGGCCAAATTTAGCGCAAATGGATGGACTTGCTGGAATTGGAATTGCCCTTGAAAGCCAAAATTATCGATTGAAGGAAGAAAAGGAGTACGGATTCAGTCCGTATAGGCACGTTCGGCCTTCATCTCTCCGCGGATGTTGCGTACGAGCAGACGCTTGACTGTTTCAAGGTCATCGTATTTGCCGAATAGATACATCATTTTGGTCAACGCTGCTTCGAATGTCAGGTCAGCCCCAGGCAAAACCCCCGCCGACAATAACATTGCACTTGTTTCGTACCTGCCCATTTCAACCGATCCGCCCATGCATTGCGTGATGTTCAGGATGATTTTGCCTTGGTCAATGCTGCGTTTGATGCTTTCAATGAATGCCTTATCGGTCGGCAAATTGCCCGCACCGTAGCTTTGTACGATCACACCACGGTGGTTGGGATGCGACAGCACGGCATCCAGGGTTTCAGCGGTCATTCCCGGAAAGAATCGTGCGTGCGCCACACGTGTATCGAGTTTGGGCTGCACTTTGAACACCTTGTCCTGCCAAGCATCCACGGGTGTTGGATGCCGGAAATAAAGGTGTACCCCAGCCTCAACCAAGGGAGGGAAATTCAACGAATTAAATGCGGAGAATACGTCGGCATGCACCTTTTGCGTGCGGTTGGCACGGTAGAGTTTGTATTCAAAATAGATTCCAACCTCGCGGATCGGGCAATCGGGATGGGAGGCGATTTGAAGGGCCGTGACTAAATTTTCCTTGGCGTCGGTACGGATTTCATTAATCGGAAGCTGTGCCCCCGTCATGATTACCGGTTTGCCCAAGCCTTCCAACATGAAGGAGAGCGCCGACCCGGTATACGCCATCGTGTCTGAGCCATGCAAGACCACAAAACCATCGTATTTGTCGTAGTTGACGCCAATGGTGTTGGCGATCTTGATCCAAATCGGAGGTCCGATATTGGATGAATCGAGCGGCGGGTCAAAATTTTCGAATTCGACCGAGCAACCTAGTTTGTCCAACTCCGGAAATTCGGATTTGATCAGGTTGAAGTCAAAGGGGATATAGGAACCATCTTGCTCACGCTTGATCATTCCAATAGTACCACCCGTGTAAATGATCAGAACGTTCTTGCGCTGGTTGGCCATTTACCTAGAGTGCCGCAGATGCAGGCAAAATCAATATTCAGTGAAGGTATAGGTGATGCCAATCATGAGGCCACCTGTCAAGTTGTTGGTCACCGCGCGGGACTCATCCCAAATCCTGATGTCGTCAGGAATACCGTTGGTGTAAAGTTTGTATGCCGAATTTTTATTTTCAGCATCGCTCAGGTTGTAGTCGCCGCGCAACCTGATATTGCCCATGATGTTGTAAGCAAGCTTGATGTCCAAGCCGACACTTGCAACGGGGCCGTAATTGAACAGCGAATATTGCTTGTAGGTGCTAGGATAATCCCTGACGTTGGGGTTCCAGAGAATTTCATCAGGTGTGTAGCTCTGATCGTCGTTGTAATAACGGGCACGCAGCAAAAAATCAACTTGAAAACCCAAGTCTGCTGCGAAGATCAGTTTGTTGAATTCTGTGCCGGTGTTGAAGCTCAGAAAAAGCGGAAGCTTCATATAGTTCAGGCGGCGGGTGTGGTTGACCAACGTGCCTTCGCTATTGAGGTTGCTGTATTTCTGGCCTTGTGCCGAATAAATGAAATTCAACTTAAAGCCGATGCCGTCCCCAAAGTTGTAGCCGACCATGGGGCCTGCTGCCATACCAAACGTTGTTTTGTACTTGAACTGATCCTGCGGAACCGCTTGATCATCCTTGTTGAGCATCCACGAAGTCTGTGGCAATGCAACAAAACCAAGTTTGAGACCTTTTTGTCCAAAGGCCACTTGAGTAGCAGTGAGCACGATCAAGAGTCCAAGAACCAAATGAGAAAATCTCTTCATCTTCAAAAATGTAAGGCTTTAATCATCCAAATCTAAGACTTATTTCGCAACCTTCAAATTTCCATTTGCCTCTCTTTCTTTTTGGCAAGGGGCAACGTCATGCTTTGGGAAGCGATCGTGTCCCATTTTGTCCTTGAATCGCAGATTTGAAGCTTCTCTAATCCAGACAATTCGTTACAATCCCCTGTTTTTTGCGATATTTGCCGTCTATGGGAATTCGACTGGAAATTCATCCTAAAAATCCGCAGCCAAGGTTCATTCAACAAGCTGTAAAGTGTTTGGAAGATGGCGGCGTGATAATCTATCCGACAGACACCGTTTATGCTTTGGGATGTGACATTCAAAACAAAAAGGCATTGGAACGGGTGTGCCAAATCAAGGGAATTGACCCTGACAAGTCACAATTTTCGTGCATTTGCCCTGATTTGAAAACCGTGAGCGAGTATGCCATTCACATTGGGGATGGTGTTTTTAAGATGATGCGTCGTGCTTGTCCGGGACCCTATACCTTCATTTTGGAGGCTTCCAAGAATATTCCGAAGCATTTTCAGTCACGCCGCAAAACCGTTGGCGTCCGTATTGTCGATCATCCGATTCCCTTGGCCATTGTTCAGGCACTCGGGAGGCCGATTCTCACATCGAGCCTTCCCATCGCGGGGGACGAGTACCCCGTCGATCCCGACGAGATCGAGGCCGAATTCGGGCACTTGGTCACCATGATCATCGATGGCGGTTGGGGTTTGAGTGCGCTGAGCACCGTGATCGACTGCAGCAAAGGCGACGATGACGTCGAAATTGTGCGCGAAGGCTTGGGTTCGCTCGACATTCTCTAATTTTGACATCTGGAAAACCTATTTGATTGGCTAGAAAGCAATGATAAGTTCCCAATCCACTGAAAATCCCGCCCTCGAGGCCATTCGCAATGACATCCGTATCATCGGACCGATGATGCGTTCCTTTTCAACCCATGTCATCAACGAGGAAATCTCCGAATTTCCTGTTTACATCGCTTACCAAGATCCCGTGAGCGTCGGGAAGCCGTTTTTGTCCAAGGAAAAGGACCACCTCAATTGGAATTACAATGTCTCGATTCTCGAAGATTTTGTAAAACGTGGCGTCGTCAAGGAAGACAAGCTGGAAGACTTTTTGGAAACGTTTGGTGATCCTGAAGAGCGTGCTTGCATTTTCGTGATCCTGCCAACCGAGGGTGGTTTTGTTTTTATTCCCTACGAAATCGAGGACGAAGAAGACCACCAACTGTATTTCCCCAGCGAAAATTGACCTTTTGAAGGTTTTTCGGCCTTTATCCGTTGTAAATATTCATCGCCCTTTCAAGGCCAATGGTCGCGAAGCCTAGAATCGCATCCCCCATTTTGTCCAGCAAGGGAGGCAATGCGGCCTTTTCCTCGGCAGGAAAGTCACTCAATACATAATCCACCTGAGCACCTTTTGAAAATTCACTGCCGACGCCAAACCGCATTCGGGCATAGTTCTCATTTCCCAGGACCTCCTGAATATTGCCAAGCCCATTGTGACCTCCACCCGAACCTTTGGCACGAATCCTGATTTTCCCGAATGGCAAAGCCAAGTCATCTGTAATGACGAGCAGCTCATTTTGAGTGATACCGTGTTTTTGGAGGTGGTAGCGCACAGCTTTGCCGCTCAGGTTCATATAGGTCGATGGTTTGAGCAAGAAAAGTTGCTTTCCTTTGTGTTTGATGGTGCAGGTATCGCCCAGTCGATCGGGGACAAATGACACGCCCATCCGTTCGGCAAGCCGATCCAATACCATAAAACCGATGTTATGGCGGGTGTAGTGGTAAGCTGGACCGGGGTTACCGAGCCCTGTGATCAGGAACTTCATCGATGCAGGTGTTTCTTAACGGGAAATCAGGGCAAGGACAACGGTGTGGTTTTGTAGGATTGGGCAATCAAATGTCCGAAAACCAGAAAAGAGCCGATGATTTGCACCATCAGCTCTTTTTATGAAAAACCAACCTGGGTTGGAATTATTTCTTGGCAGCTTCTTCTGCTTGACGCACAGCCCTTGGGATCTCGATGATCGCAACGCCGGCAGGAGCAGGAGAGGTAATGGTGAGACCAGATACTGGAATCTCGCCCACACGGAAGGTTTTGCCCATTTCCAAGCCGCTGATGTCAACTTCGACATTATCAGGAAGCTCGTTGACGAGACCTCTGACTTTCAATTTACGGAGCATTGGAACCAAGCGACCACCGGCGAGAACGCCTTTTGCAGTGCCGACCAATTTGATTGGCAGGTCCACTTCGACGGCCTCAGAATCGGTCACGCGGAGAAAATCAACGTGAAGGACTTTGTCGGTGACAGGATGGTATTGCACTTCACGCACGATGGCGGTGGTGGTATTGCCTTCCAAGTCAAGCTTCACCACGTAAGTTTCGGGTGAGTGCAGGACTTTTGTCATGGCTTGGAAATCGACTGCAACTGCAGTAGGCTCACCCTGTCCATAGACCACGGCAGGAACGTTGCCAGCGCGACGGATTTTTTTCATGGCACTTTTGCCAATGGCAGACCTCGTAGTGCCTTTCAATTCTACTGTTTTCATTGCTTATAGAGTGAGCTAATCGACTCGTAATTCGTAATTTTCTCAAAAGCGCGGGCCAACATTGGCGCCACGGAAAGTACTTTGATCTTGGAGGACGTTCCGCGCAAGGGAATCGTATTCGTGGTAATCAGTTCGGTAAGGCTGCTTTCCTCGATACGCTCGTAGGCGGGTCCAGACAGGATCGGGTGCGTGACCACTGCTCTTACAGAAGCCGCGCCTTCCATCATCAGATGGTCAGCTGCTTTGCAGAGCGTGCCGGCAGTGTCGACCAAGTCGTCGATGATCAGGACATTTTTGCCCTTCACCTCACCGATCACCTTCATCGAAGCCACTTCATTTGCGCGTTCCCGAAACTTGTCAATCAAGATCAGGTCGCATTTCATAAAGCTAGCGTACTCACGCGCACGCTTGGCCCCACCGGCGTCAGGCGCGGCAATCGCCACGTTTTCCAAACCCAGATTCTCCAAATAAGGAAAGAACACACCTATGCTGTACAAATGATCCAAAGGAATGTCAAAAAACCCTTGAATTTGCCCAGCATGCAGGTCCATCGTCACAATGCGATCAGCACCTGCGGTCGTCAACAGGTTGGCGACCAGTTTTGCCCCAATAGAAACACGCGGCTTATCTTTACGATCTTGCCGCGCATAGCCATAGTAAGGCATCACTACGATGATCGATTTTGCAGACGCACGCCGCGCCGCATCAATCATCAAAAGTAGCTCCATCAAGTTCTCGGCCTGACCGAAGGTGCTTTGGATCAAGAAGATCACATCGCCCCTTACGGATTCATTGTAAGAAGGCTCGAGTTCGCCGTCCTGAAAACGAGTGACAGTGACTGCGCCGAGCTGCTTGCCGAGCTGACCCGCGATCTCCTCAGCCAAATACTTGGACGCAGTGCCGGAAAATATTTTGACTTCGGAGGCCATGAGCTATTTTTGTTGGCCGACAAGGATTCGAACCCTGACGAACAGGACCAAAACCTGCTGTACTACCATTATACTATCGGCCAATTCCGTTTTTAATTCGGGCCACAAAGATATTTATCGTTTTTTTCTCCGCAAACTTTCTGGTGAAAATTTTTTCTGATTCTTGAAAAAAATCTCAAAGTTGACCGTGGAATCATGCTCCTGTGGCCCCAATAGACGATTTATAAACGAATGATTTTTATGCGCAACCTTCATTGTTTTCCACGTTTGAGGGGCTATGCCAGCTGAATTGTGGCTTTTGTTGGGCACAAAATTCCTTTTCGTGAGCAATTCCCTCGCCGATTCCGCTTTCCATCCTCAATTTTCCAGTAAAATTGCCGCTCGGTCTCGGGTCAATGACAATGTTAGCAAATGTTAATGTTTGCCCCACTTCCTTTGATTCGCATGACCTTTGCGGCAAATGCATGTCGCAACACCTTTTTTGAAACAATCGGAGTTTGGGAATGGTCATTCAAATTTCCGATACATGGTTCTAAAGCTTTTGTCGCATCCGGTTACGCTATGAATACAACTTATCAACCCATTCGCCGAATTTTGCCGACAGTGGCGGTTGTGGGCGTCTTGCTTTTTGCTGGATGCGGTGGCAAAAAGGAACCGCTCAAACAGGCGGGTGGTCAACCTCCGACCGTGGTCGATGTGATGATCGTGCAAACTTCCCAGATTTCGAGTGAACTCGAGGTCAATGGCGAGGTGGCTGCGAATGAATTTGTCGAATTGCATCCCGAAGTCAGCGGCCGTTTGACCTATTTGAATGTCCCCGAAGGCGGCAACGTTGCCCAGGGAACTGTGATTGCCCGGATCAACGATGCCGATTTGCAGGCGCAGGTCACCAAAACCAAGGTTCAGCTCGACCTCGCCAAGCAAACTGAGGCACGTTTAAAAAAATTGCTGGACGTCAACGGCGTGAATCAAGCTGACTATGATATCGCCGTTGGGCAGGTCAATTCGCTCGAAGCCGACCTGAATTATTCGGCGGCGCTGATTGAGAAAACCGTAGTCAAAGCCCCGTTTTCAGGCACTTTGGGCCTGCGTCAAGTGAGCCCTGGCGCCTACGTGACGCCTGCGACGACGCTTGCGACCTTGCAGCAAGTGCAACAGCTCAAAGTCGATTTCAACGTCCCGGAGGAGTTCAGTAGCTACATTCAGAAAGGTGACACGGTTTTCATTCGCACGGATTTGGATCAGGAAACGCGGCAAACAGCAACGGTCTGGGCCATTGAACCGCAAGCGAATCGCGACACGCGTAACCTCAAGGCAAGGGCGATCCTCGCTGGCGACAAGGCCAATCCAGGGGCATTTGTAAAGGTGTACATCGCCCGTAAAGGCAATGCCAAAAGCATCATGATTCCTTCGAATGCGATCATTCCCGATGCCATGAGCAAAAAAGTTGTCTTGGTCAAGGAAGGCAAGGCGACTTTTGTTCCGGTGGAAACCGGGATGCGCCAAGATCGAATGGTTGAGGTCGTCAGCGGCTTGACCCCGGGCGATTCCCTCGTGGTGGACGGTGTGCTTTTTGCCCGTCCCAATGCGCCTTTGAAGGTGAGGAGTGTCAAACAAATCGACGCAAAATGAACATTTCCGAACTTTCGTTGAAGCGGCCGGTGCTTGCGACGGTGATGAACCTCCTCATTATCCTGTTTGGGATCGTGGGATTTTCGTTCCTCAGCGTCCGCGACTATCCCGCCATCGATCCGCCGATCATCACCGTACGCACCAATTATACCGGTGCCAATGCAGATATCATTGAGAGTCAAATCACCGAGCCACTTGAGAAGGGCATCAACGGCATCCCCGGCATTCGATCGATCAGTTCAAGCAGTCAGGTAGGATCCAGCAACATCACCGTCGAATTCAACCTCGGCGTAGACTTGGACGATGCCGCGAATGACGTGCGTGACAAAGTGAGCCAAGCACAACGCAACTTGCCACAAGACATCGATTCGCCCCCGATCGTAAGCAAAAGCGAGGCGAGCAATGACTTCATCATCATCTTGGCGGTGCAAAGTCGCAGCAAAGACCTGATGGAATTGAGCGATTATGCAGAAAACGTCCTGTTGCAGCGCTTTCAGACCATTAACGAGGTGAGCGCGATCAACATTTTCGGACAAAAAAGGTATGCCATGCGCATTTGGATCAAACCCGATGCCATGAGTGCCCGCAACATTGCCTTCACCGACATCAGCAACGCATTGGCCAAGGAAAATGTCGAATTGCCAGCCGGTAAAATCTATGGCGATGCCACCGAACTCACCATTCGCACGATGGGAAGGTTGAGTACCGAGCAACAATTTGCGGATTTGTTGATCAAGGAGGGTCCTGAAGGCATCGTGCGCCTGAGCGACATCGCCAAAGTGGAGATCGGTCCCGAAATTCTGGAGCAAAGCTGGAAACTCAACGGCGTGAACGGCGTCGGACTCGCTGTCGTGCCGCAACCCGGTGCCAACTACGTTGCCATCGCCGACGAATTTTACAAGCGTCTTGAAGAAATCAAGGAAGCCAACAAATCGGATATCAGCCTGAATGTGCTGATTGACAATACCAAGTTGGTGCGCCAATCCATCTCGGAGGTCAAGGAAACGCTGATCATCGCCTTCACCTTGGTCGTTTTGGTGATTCTCTTTTTCTTCCGGAATGCGCTGATTGCCATTCGCCCGCTGATCGACATTCCGATTTCCTTGGTGGCGACCTTCTTTATCATGTATGCCGCCGGATTTTCCATCAACATTTTGACGATGCTCGGCATTGTCTTGGCGACGGGCTTGGTGGTCGACGACGGGATTGTGGTCACGGAGAATATTTTCCGGAAGCTCGAAGAGGGCTTGCCCATTCGCAGGGCGGCGCTTGAGGGCAGCAAGGAAATCTTCTTTGCGGTCGTTTCTACTTCGCTCACATTGGCGGTGGTGTTTTTGCCGGTGATTTTCCTCGAAGGTTTTGTCGGCAGTCTTTTCCGCGAATTCGGGATTGTCGTTGCCTGCGCGGTGTTGGTGTCGGCCTTCGTTTCGCTCACGATCACGCCGGTGTTGAACGTGGTGCTGCACCGGAAAAAGGCGGGCCATGGCAAGGTGTATGACATGACCGAGCCCTTTTTCAAGGGAATGGAAAACGGCTATAAGCGCTTGCTGACGTCATTTATGCGCATCCGATGGGCCGCTTGGGCGATCGTGGGCGTTTGCGGATTCATGATTTGGTTCTTCTTTGGCAACCTTCAAAGCGAATTGGCACCCACGGAAGACCGGAACAGCTTACGTTTTTCCTTGACCGCCAACGAAGGAACGAGCTACGACGAAATGCAGCAGATTTCAGACAACGTCGCCAACTTCCTCTACGATTCGATTCCCGAGCGCTCCTTCGTTTTCACAGCTACGCCCGGATTTTTTGGCACGGGCGTCAACAACGGATTTGGGCGTCTTGGACTTGTTCCCAAGGATGAGCGCGTGCGGACGCAAGCTCAACTCGTCGGCGAAATCAACAAAAAGCTCCCACGCTTCAACAATGCGCGCATTTTTGCCCTGCAGGAACAGACGATTGCCGTGGGAATCGGTTCCCGCGGCGCCTTGCCGGTGCAATTCATCCTGCAAAATCTGGACTTCGCCAAACTTGAGACCGTGTTGCCAAAGTTCCTCGACGAGGCCCGCAAAGACCCGACTTTCCAATTGGTGGATGCGAACTTGAAATTCAACAAGCCGGAATTGCAGCTCATCATCGACCGGATGAAGGCCCGCGATCTGGGTTTGTCGACGACCGATGTCGCCGCGGCCGTGCAGGCTGCCTTCAGTGGACGCAGGTTGGCCTATTACATCATGGGTGGCCGGCAATACCAAGTCATTGCACAAGTCGAGCGAGACGAACGTAGCCAACCGGCCGACATCGAGAAGCTGTATGTCCGCAACAGCCGCGGCGAAAATATTCCTTTGACTGCCGTCGCGCATTTGGAGGAAAGCAGCAGTCCGCCGACCTTGTTTCACTACAACCGATTCAAAAGCGCCACAATTTCCGCGTCCTTGGCCGAAGGCAAAACGATTGGCGACGGCATCACATCGATGCGCGCCATCAGCGAAAAATTGCTGGACGAGAGTTTTCAGACCGCTTTGAGCGGCCCTTCGCGGGATTTTGCAGAGAGCTCCTCCAACATTGCCTTCGCCTTTGGATTGGCATTGTTGCTGATCTACTTGGTATTGGCTGCGCAGTTTGAGAGCTTTCTCGACCCGCTCACGATCATGATCACTGTGCCGCTCGCCTTGGCAGGTGCCTTGTTGAGCCTGTATGTGTTTGATCAAACCCTCAACATCTTCTCCCAAATTGGAATGATCATGCTGATCGGTTTGGTGACCAAAAACGGCATTCTCATTGTCGAATTCGCCAATCAGAAGCGCAAACAGGGATTGGCCAAGGTCGAAGCCGTGATTGATGCGGCCACGAACCGTCTTCGCCCGATTTTGATGACAAGTTTGGCAACGGCACTTGGTGCATTGCCCATTGCCTTGAGTTTGGGTGATGCCGCCACAAGCCGCATTTCCCTGGGCATCGTGATCGTGGGCGGCTTGATGTTTTCCTTGATTTTGACGCTGATGGTCATTCCAGCGATCTATTCTTATGTTTCCGGAAAGCACAAAGCCGAGGAAGGAGAAAGCCATGTATAAGACAATCAATCACTTCGCTGTTCGCAGCAGGTCCTTCTTGCTGTTATTGCTGCTGGGCTTTTGCGGCATTTCGGGGGTCTTTGGCCAGCGGGTTTTGACCTTGGAGGATGCCATTCAGATCGCTTTGCGCAAAAGTCTGGACATCGAGGTCATGCGAAACGATGCTGCCGCTGCAGAAATATTGAACAACTACGGCGTCGCCGGAGGCTTGCCCACCGTCACAGCCACCGCATCCGACCAAGCACAAGTCACCAATATCTACCAGAAACTCTCGACAGGCACCATCATCGAACGCAACGGGGCCCTGGGAAACAACCTTTCGGCCAACGTTGCCGGGACCATGGTCCTCTACAACGGGATGCGCATCCAAGCCACCAAGGATCGCTTGGAACAGATCGCAGGACAACGTCAACAACTGCTTACTGCACAGATTCAAAACACTGTGGCGAGCGTGATGACGCAGTACTATGACGTGCGCCGTCAGGAGGCCTATCTCAAAACCATCGACGGTTCGATTGCGGTCGCCGACAAAAACCTGGAAATCGTCACCGTACGCCAAAGCGCCGGATTGGCCAATGATGCGGATGTATTTCAGGCGCAATTGGACCTGAATTCACTTCGGCAGCAACGCCTGAATCAGGAATTGACCATTGCACAGGCCAAATCCGAATTGCTCAACTTGCTCAACGAAGACATTCAGAGTGATATCAGCTTGTCGGATAGCATCGCGGTGAATGCCTCTCTGAATTACGACAGCTTGGTGGCGGGACTGCGGATGAATCCCGAAATCGTGGCCGCAAGTCAGGAAATAGCCGTGCAGCAATTGCTTGAGCGCGAGGTGAGTGCGCAGCGCCTGCCCACGTTGCGTGCCAATGCAGGCGTGAACTTCGGCAACAACATCAGCAACGGCGGATTTCAGTTGGCGAGTCGCAACTACGGTCCCTATGCAGGCTTGAGCCTGAACGTCCCGATTTACAACGGCAGCAGCTTGAAGCGGCAGGAGCAGGTGGCAGCGTTGGCTACCCGGAATGCAACTTTGGACCGCGAAATATTGCTGCAAGACCGCGAAGCCGCACTGTGGCGAAGCTGGCAGACCTATCAAAATGCACTGCTCTTGCTCGAAAATGAACGTCAGAATGTCAAACTCTCGCAGCGACTGCTCGATTTGATGGTGCAAAAATACAGCCTGCGACAGGCGACGATTTTGGAACTGAAGCAGGCACAGAACAGCTTCGAAGAGTCGGGCTACCGGCTTGTGAACCTGGAATTTGCGGCCAAGGCCGCTGAAATCGAATTGCGCCGTTTGGGCGGAAATTTGCGATGAAAGACCGATTTTCAACCGATTCAGGAGGATATGCGAGCTTCAGGCCGACTTATCCAAAGGAATTGTTGGATTTTGTTTTGAGCAACACGCCGGGACGGGAGCGGGCCTGGGACTGCGGCACAGGGAACGGGCAATTGGCGGTTGAATTGGTACGCTATTTTGACCGGGTGGATGGGACCGATATCAGCATGAATCAACTGGCACAAGCTCCCCAAATTCCGTCACTGTATTTCTCCAGACAGCCTGCCGAAAAGACAGATTTGCCAGATGGCTCCATCGATTTGATCACGGTTGCCCAGGCAATCCACTGGTTTGATTTTGATCGGTTTTATGCAGAGGTGAACCGTGTTGCATCATTTGATGCACGCATTGCTGTGATTGGCTATCCGTTATTCAGCATCAATGAAGTTGTGGATGCCGTCATTGGGCACTTTTACAGTCATACGATCCATGACTTTTGGGATGCAGAGCGACGTTACCTCGATGAAGATTACCGAACAATTCCGTTCCCATTCGAAGAGATCCACGCCCCCAAATTTCAGTGCACCTACGAATGGGATATTGACCATTTGATGGGTTACCTCAACACGTGGTCGGCTGTGAAAAATTGTATTCGGGAGACCGGAACCAATCCTTTGCACAAGTTCCTCCCCGAACTCCAAATAGCATGGGGTGAATCGCATCAGAAGCGTACCGTTACCTTTCCGATGATCCTGAGAATGGGCAAAACGGCGTAGCAGTCAATTTTTGAAGGAATCCTTCGGATAACCCGCCTTCTTCCAAGCCTTGTACCGTGGATTCAATAAACGCAACGCCGCCTGAATCAGTACCCATAAGGTCAAAGAATAAAGCAGCATCATCATCGCGATGACCGGGAAGATCATCAGCCCGTTTTCATCAAGCCATGTATCAAACTCGGGCCATTGTCCTCGCAATGAGACCGTTGTGATGATCGCGAAGATCGCCTGCGCAAAAAAATGCGCCAAAAACATGGAATTCTTCTCCGAATCAGGAATCACATCGTGGGGTGCCTTGAGATAACGGAACCAACGGCGCAACAGGACGATGGGTACGATCGCGGCAAAACCAACGACGTACATGATCACCGAGAGCATTTCATCTTCCATGTTCGAAGAGGTTAGGGTTTAAGGCATTGTTTTACAGTTTCTTCCGAGCATGTATGTCTTTGATCAAGGGAGAATTGAAAATGGAGAATTGAAAATGGAGAATTGAAAATGGAGAATTGAAAATGGGATTGCATTTTGAACATGGAGAGGGGAGAGTTGAAAGACATTCGGGAACTCTCAACTCTCATCTCTCCACCACAGCACAAAAAGTGTCAAAACTTTTCACTATTCCCTTTTCACTGTTCACTTACCTGCCCAGTCCGTCCAACCAACTGTCGGCGTCGCTTTTGTTGGGGCGGTTGATGGGGGCAGCTTTGGTGCGGTTTCCGGGATGATCCCGTTCATTGAGGGAGGCCTCCACGATCTCGGGGTCTTTTTCAGCGTCCATGAAATCGCTTTCAGCGTCCTCGATCAGTTCGAGGATCGACGACAGCAAAATCGGATCCTTAAGGCCATCGATCTTGCGGATGACTTGGCGCTTGAGATCTTGAATTTGGCGGCGCCGTTCTGCATCATCGTGTTGTTCTTCGTCTTTCATAATTTTTTGTCGGTTGTGATTTCTTGATCCACAGCTTACATCACCTTCACTTCTTCCACCAATTCCGCTCCAAGCTCCTTGTTCAAAATGTCCTTGATCTTGCCCTTGGCATAGCCCAGCTCGGTTTTCCAGACGGGATTTTTCATGCGCACATAAAAGATACCCGAGCGAAACCAGATCTGTTCGGTGTTTTCAGCAATGGCTTTGCCCATGATGCGCGGCCAATCCATGATCAGTTGCTCGACCTGCACTTTCTCCTTCAATCCGTTGGATTGGAGGTAAAGTTCGATCGCTTCGCCGAGCGACATGTCATTTCTACGCATTGCCATTTAAGGGTGCAGGCTTTACGGTAGCAGCTGCGACGTAAAAATACTTGATTTCGCGGGTTTTTACCTCGGAAAAAACACTTGCACAGCGCTCGAGACTGGTATCGGTGATCAAAACCTGCCCTTTGACACGTTCGTCGAGCATGCGGGCGATGGCGCGGAGGCGATGCATGTCAAGTTTGTCGAAGATGTCATCGAGCAAAAGCAGCGGCGCAAGCCCCTTTTCTTCACCGAGCAAGGCATACTGCGCCATTTTCAACGCGATCACGAAAGTCTTTTGCTGACCCTGCGAACCGTAATTCTTCACGCCTTGTCCGTCAATCTGCAACACGAGGTCGTCTTTGTGGATGCCCGAATTGGTGCGTTGCGAATAGCGGTCGCGGTCTTCGTCGGACTTGAAGCGCGCCTGCCATTCTGCCGCATTGTTTTCCACGAATTGCGATTCCAGCGTAATGGTGGGTGTTTCTTTGTCGGAAACGATCCAACGGAAATACTCCAGAAATGCCGGGAGGAACTTCGCCAGAAACTGCCGCCTCTTTTCGAGAATGAAGATGCCCGGCTCGATCAATTGGGCGCTCCAGAGCTGCAATTGTTCGGGATCCCACTTGCGGCGCTCGCCCATGAGCGTGAGCAGGGCATTGCGTTGCATCAGCGCATGTTCGTAGGCGATGAGCTTTTGAAGGTATTCCTGACTGTATTGGCAAATCAGGCTGTCCATGAATTTGCGGCGTACACCGGGGCCACCATCGATGAGTTGCGTGTCACTCGGCAGCACTGCCACACTCGGAATCCTGCCGATGTGGTCACTCATCTTTTGTAGCGGCCGTTTGTCGAGGATCATCTTTTTGCCCTTGGGCGGCAGATAGTTGCATTGGACATTGTGCCGGCCGTCGGTATCCTCGAGATAGCCTTCGACGATGAAGTACTGTTCATCTTCCTTCAGGGCGTATTTTTCTGTCTTCGAATGCCATCCACGGGTCATGCTGAGATAATGGACGGCCTCCAGAATGTTGGTTTTGCCTTCGCCGTTGTTGCCCGTGATCACATTGATGCCGGGTGAGAGCTCAAGGCTCAGGCCCGCATAGTTGCGAAAGTGGGTGAGGTGAAGGTGGGAGAAGTGCATTGTGGCAAAGATCACTGTGCAATGGACAATTCACAATGATTAATTGGCAATGCAATACATGTGTTCTGAAAATCGTTAAGAATTGAAGCCCATGTTTCGTATTCCGCTCGGCTTTTTCGAGAATGTTTGGGATTGTATCAAGAAATGAGAATTGATCAATCAACATTTGAACCCGCTGATGTAAAAGGGTTTCAGTTTTTTTTCTGCGTTTCTGGGTTACCTTTTGCAGCTGTCGGTATTAGGTGATGTAGAATGTACAAAAGCTACAACATCATGAAAAAGCATACATTTTGGATTGTCGTTTTACTTCTGTTCCTCACTGTTGGAGGCACCGTTTCGGTTTTCTACTTTCAAAACGGAACAGAACCATCGAAAATGGCGGTTATTTCCCACAAGGATTTGGAAGGGCAGCAACAAATCGTGGAGGAACCCTGCCCGCAACCCGTTGTTGAATGTTTGGCAACAACTGGAGAATCAACTAAACCGCTTTCCATCCAAGAAGAGATCGCCATTCTCAACGATCCTGATGCGATTCCCTTCCTGAATCCATTTCATGATGGAAGGACCATTCCCCTACAATCGCCAAAGATTACCTCCAGCAAAACCAAGTTGGGGTATCAAGTGAAAATGAACGTTGGCTCATTTCTGACCACGCCAACCTACTCCGACGGAGTGCTTTATACTTCCGGTGGGTTTACTTCCCGAGAATTTTATGCGCTCAACGCGATTTCTGGCAAAGTGATTTGGGCCGTCGACCTCAGTGACGATGGCCCAAGTTCCGCGCTCGTTTTGGATTCGACCGTGATTTTCAACACCGAATCCTGTACCATTTTTGCCTTGGATAAGTTTTCTGGGGAACAAATTTGGGCAAAATGGATCGGCGATCCCTTGCTTTCGCATCCCGTTTCGGATGGGAAGCTGGTTTTTACAGCCTATCCCAAATTGATGAACGAACCCACTTCGGCAAAAGCTGAGCAGCTCAAAAAATTGGCACCAAGCCATCCATTTGCTGCATTGGATGTCAAGACGGGTGAGGTTAAATGGCAACGATGGTTGGACGGTGATGTGATGACTACACCCGTTTTGTGTGGGAATGAAATTTACCTCACGACTTTCACTGGCACCATTTACCGGCTTGAGGCAAAAACGGGAAAGATCCTGAAAGCAAGCACCTTGCAGGCCACTTCGTTGCCGACGATTGCCGGGAACAGCATATATACCACCAAACGCTTGCAGGTCAAAGGGAAAGTGAGCGAAGCCATTGTCGAATTGGACAAAAGAAGCCTTCGGATCAAGCGTACGCTCCTCGTGCGGGAGGCGCCCTACTTGGATAGCAAGGTACAAGCCCTTTCGTTGCTGAAGGACCAAAGCTCCGAATGGGACGCAGCGAATGGCTTTTTCTTTACGCCGGACGTCTCAGGTTATCAAAAGGCCGAAACACTTGTCGGGCAATCCAATATCTCGTCCCTTCAAAATTTTGTAGGATCGACCGTCGTCGTTGACAGCATGTACCTGTACAGCTGCTTGGGTGACCTTGTTGTTTGCCTCGATGTCCGCAGTGGTGGAATGGTATGGAGTTATCTGATCCCAGGGAATTTGAAGTTGGAGGGCGGCCATCTTGCTACGATTCCAATGGTACTTGATCGGTATTTGGTCACGAGCACACTGGAAGGTGAAATATTGATTATCAATAAATTGGACGGTTTATTGAGGAAGTCTTACCCCACTGAAACGGAAGTGCGCAATCAGCCCATCGTGGTCAACGGACGGGTTTATGTGACATCAACCGATGGTCAAATTACCTGCGTCGATACTAAAAACCGCAAATTGGATGGTTGGCCGATGTTTCTCAAGAACAACGCCCACAATTGCGAATTGGGTAGTAATCCGTAAATTTGAGATATGGCATATCTTGAAGAAATCCATCGTTTGTCGTTGTCAGAGTATGTCGCTTTGGAAGAGGAAGCAGAGTACAAGAGCGAATTCTACAATGGTGAAATTTATGCGATGTCAGGTGGAACACCAGCGCACAGTCGCATCGCCCTTGATAGCGCTTACGCGATGATCGACGCCTTCAGGCCCGGGGTTGTGAAGTGTTTGAAAGTGGATTGATGATCCAAGTTGAATCATTGAATGCCGTGTTGTACCCCGACGCAAGCGTTTTTGTGGGCCCTTGGAAAGCGACCCATCCATGCCGAATCTGATTCGCAATCCGAGCTTGATTCTGGAAGTTTTGTCCAGAGGAACCTCAAAGTATGACCGCGGAAGCAAATTTTTTAAATACCAGATGATTCCATCGCTGAGAACGTATGTCTTGGTCGAGCAAAATGAGCCGCGGGTGTATGTCGCCCACAAAAATGAAAACGGCGATTGGGGATTTACCAATTACTTTGGTTTGGATGCCGTTGTCGAATTGATCCCGTTAGGTGTAAGGATCAGGATGGCAGACATTTACAAGCGGGTATCGTTTTGAGCCGCGCATTCGTTTCGAAGGGATTCATCACTCCCCAAACCGTTTCCCGATCTCTAACTCCTTGTACCCCGTCGCCGGATCGACAACCCGCAGGAATTTGACATCTTCCAATTCGCCAATCACGATCTCGGCTGTTGTATAGACCAGGCAACCCTCTACGAGATGACCGCCAAAGGCTTGCCCTTCGCCGTTGGCGATGCCGAGGTGCAAGGTGGGCGCCTTCTGCCGAAAGTGTGCCCGAGAGTGACAAGATCTCCATTTTTTCCTCCCAGGTTCGGATGAAATCCCGTCCCGCCATGCGCAGCGCCGTCTTTGTGAGCGAACCTACGCAAGTCAAAATGCAGGCAGCTTGCAGGCCTTGACTTTTGCTAAAAGCGAGGAGTTCGACCTTGAGATCTTGGCCAGGAAGTAGGCGAATGGCGAAGGTTTTCATGGAGAATGCAGCGCGATGGTGAATGAAATTCGAAGGAAAAGCTCAAATATCCATGCTTTTCGCAATCGATCCAAAACCATTTGGCGCCCTTGCATCGCCGCGAATGCAGCCGTGATTGACTTGTGCAGGCACCTTTCGGAACCTTCACTTTCATTAAGCCTTTTTAAGGTGCTGGTTCCGTTAGATATCTGAAAAAATTGATTAATTTGGCCGCTCATTTGATGAAATCGCGTTTAAGCATGGCAAAAACGAGTACGAAGACGAAGGCGGCCCAGCCCTACTCCCGGGAGTTGCTGCTGCATTGGTATGAAGAAATGATGTTGCAGCGTCGCTTTGAGGAGAAGGCGAGCCAGATGTACATGCAACAAAAGATCAAAGGCTTCTGCCACTTGTATATTGGACAGGAGGCTGTGTCTTCGGGCATCGAGTCTGCGATCCACAAGGATGATTATTTGATCACCGCCTACCGTGACCACGGCATGGCCTTGACCCGCGGCGTGAGTGCCAATCAGGTCATGGCCGAGATGTATGGTAAACGCACCGGCAGTTCCAAAGGCAAGGGTGGTTCCATGCACATGTTTAGCAAGGAGCATTACATGTTGGGTGGGCACGGTATCGTGGGCGCCCACATCCCCTTGGGAGCAGGTTTTGCATTTGCCAGCAAATACACCGGCGACGGACGGATTTCGGTCTGTGCGTTTGGTGACGGTGCAGCCCGCCAAGGCGCGCTGCATGAAGCCTTCAACCTTGCCATGACTTGGAAGCTTCCCGTGATCTATGTCGTTGAAAACAACGAATATGCCATGGGTACATCGGTCGAGCGCACGAGCAACGTGACCGAACTCTACAAGCTCGGTCTCGCCTATGACATGCCTTCGTGGCAAGTCGACGGCATGAGCGTGATGGCGGTTTATGAAGAAATGAAAAAGGCCGTCGAACTCGTTCGTACGCCCGATCACGGTCCGGTTTTCCTCGAAATGAAGACCTACCGCTACAAAGGCCACTCGATGTCGGATCCGGCCAAGTACCGTACCAAGGAAGAACTCGAGCACTTCAAGAACGAAGATCCGATCTTGGAAATCAGGGCATACATCTACAAGCACGACATCGCAACCCCCGCCGAATTGGAGGCCATCGAGGCCCGAATCGAAGTGGTGGTGGAAGAAAGCGTGAAGTTTGCCGAGGAATCTCCATATCCCGACGCCAGCGAACTCTACGAAGACGTGTACCACACCCCGAATTATCCCTACATCCGACTCTAAGAAAGCACTGCAGCTGCGTTTCCGCTGATTCAGTGGAGCGCATCCAACTGACCTGAAAAGGAAGGCCGGGCTGCGGAAACAATACAAGGAAAAATGCAATACAACAGGGTAAACAACTTATTTGGATGGGTCACTTTTTTGGTGGCATTCATCACGTATTACCTCACGATGGCCCCCACGGCCAGCTTTTGGGATTGCGGCGAATTTATCGCTTGCGCCAATGAGCTTGAGGTTCCTCACCCTCCGGGCGCTCCATTCTTCCTGCTTTTGGGACGTTTCTTTGCCATGTTTGCAAAGACGCCTGAGACGGTAGCATGGTGGGTCAACATGGTCTCCGTGCTGTCAAGTGCGGTTTGCGTCATGTTCACATTCTGGATCACGACTTACTTGGCACGCAAGCTCGTGGCCTATGGCAAGAAGGAATTGGACATGAACGAAACGCTTGTCGTGATGGGTTCCGGCCTCGTAGCTGCCTTGACTGTCGCATTTTCCGATTCGTTTTGGTTCAACGCGGTGGAGGCCGAGGTCTATGCCTTGAGTTCCTTCTTTACTGCCGCGGTCGTATGGCTGATTTTCAAATGGGAGGCACGCGCCGACGAACCCGACAACATGAAGTGGATCATTTTGATCGCCTTTGTGATGGGCATCTCGATCGGTACGCACTTGCTGAACTTGCTCGCAGTGCCGATGCTGGCATTCGTGTACTACTTCAAGAAATTCAAAATCAATCCGGTTGGCATCGTCGTGACCTTCATGACTTCGATCGTGATTTTGGCTTTCATTCAATATGGTGTCATTCAGAAGTCTGCTGAATTTGCTTGGTTGTTTGAGCGCATCATGGTCGGTTCCGAGCGGATGGACGTCGAAACCGGAATTTATGAAGCATCCGGATGGGGAATGGGCTTCGGAACTGGAATCGTTGTCTTCATGATTTTGGCCTTGGGGACGCTGTTTGCCGGACTTTTTGTCACGCAAAATCAGAAGGTCAGCAACCGTTTGTTTGCCAATCGTGACGCCCTGCGCGTGATCTTGAATACAGCTTGCTGGAGCATGCTCGTGATCGTAGTCGGCTATAGCAGCTACACTATGATTGTGATTCGTGCAGGTGCCGGCGCACCGATCAACGAAAACGATCCAAGTTCGGCAGCATCGATGATCAGCTACCTGAAGCGTGAGCAATACGGCGACTCGCCGCTGTTGCGTGGTGTGCGCTACAACGATGCCGCAGACGGCCGCAATCAAAAGGTCGAATACAAGCGCGAGGCTTATGTCCAAGTGAAGGAGCCACGTGTTTTGGAAAATGGCGCCTACACCTTGAAAGATGGCGGCAGCCTGAATGTCAAAAATGGTGTGGCCGAAGGGTTCACCGTTCCTGCCGCCAACGACGGCGACCGTTTTGTGACCAAACTGAAGGATGGACGCAAGGTCACAGTCGATGCAGAAACCAAAATTGTCTCTCGTGTTGAAGACCGCTACCTCTGGTATGGCTTCAAACAAGACGTAGACTATACCTCCGGTAAAGTCTGGTTCCCAAGGATGCACTCTGCCCAAGGTGGCCACTACGGCGGCGAATTCGGGTATAAAAACTATGTCAAACGCAAAGGCGGTTCGGATTCGCCTGCGGATGACAAGCCGACATTCGGCGACGACATGAAGTTTTTCTTTGACTATCAGGTGCGTCACATGTACCTGCGCTACTTCATGTGGAACTTCGCAGGCCGCGAAGGGGATAGCCAAGACATGGGCTGGGAAAGCGGTTTCGAATTCGGCAAATTCTCGGGTCAACCCCATGAAATGCTGAACCACCAAGGCAAAAACCACTATTTCCTGATCCCGTTGCTTTTGGGCTTATTTGGAATGGTGTACCAATTTGTGAAACGCTACAAGGATGCAACGAGCATCTTGCTGCTCTTCTTCTTTACAGGTTTTGCGATTATCCTCTACCTGAATCAAACCCCTGCACAGCCGCGTGAGCGTGACTATTCTTATGCTGGTTCCTTCCAAACCTTTGCGATTTGGGTCGGATTGGCTGTTGTAGCGATCTATGACATGCTTCGCGATTTGGTCAAGCTTGGAAAACCCATTGCCATGGCACTCTCCTTGCTTCCATTGGGTTCGCCCGTGATCATGGCCGCGCAAAACTGGGACGATCACAACCGTCACGTACAATATGTAGCACCTGATTCGGCCTACAACTTGCTCAACAGCTGCAAGAAAAACGGCATCATCTTCACCAACGGCGACAATGACACCTTCCCCTTGTGGTATATTCAGGAGGTCGAGGGTGTGCGAACGGACGTGCGCGTCGTGAACTTGAGTTTGCTCAATACCGACTGGTACATCGATCAGATGAAGTTGCAAAGCAACGAATCTCCGCCGCTTCCGATCTCTTCGCCACAGCAAGACTATATCGGCGATGTCGGTGCATTCCGTCAGTGGAAGCGCGGCGAAGTGGTGCGTATCCCGGTTGATCGCAAAAAGGTGCTTGAAAATGGCACTGTTTTGCCCGAATACGCTCCCTATCTGATCGCGCCGGAAGTCGTTTGGCCGATTGCCACACGTGGCGGCTCACAAAGCTACCTCCTGAAGCAAGACTGGGTGATCTTGGACATCATCATGACCAATGCCAAAAATGGCTGGGATCGTCCGATCTATTTCAGCAGCACCATTCCACCGAGCAGCTACATCGGATTGCAGCCTTGGTTCCAAGTCGAAGGCTTGGCCAACCGCGTGGTTCCGGTTGACTTCAGCAAGTTCCCATGTCCAGCCACCGATCCTTACTCCCGTTCGGGTCGCGTGCAGGCAGACATTTCTTATGACTTGCTCATGAACAAGTTCCGTTACAGAGGCTTGTCGGATTCTACGATGTACTTGGATGACCACATCCGCCGCACCATCATCGGCAACATGTCGAGCATGATCTTCCGCGCTGCGAATGCCTTTGCAGACGAAATGGATTGCCTTGGCAACCAAAACAAGATGATGACCGCGATGAAGAATGCCACGCCAGAGAAGGCCGACAGCTTGAACGCCGTGATCGCCAAGAATAAGAAGAAGATGGAAGAGGCCAAAACCAAGGCTGCCCAGCTTCTGACGATGGCCGACGACAGCATCAGCGACGCAGCCCGTGGCAATGACGCGATCTATCCGATGTTTGCCTCGACCGTTTGGGAGCGTTTGGACAACGTGGAAATGGTCAAGAAAAACTTCGAAAAGGTCTTGAAAAAGGCCGAAGCCTGGGTCGCTTACTTCAACGAGTCCGAGATCAAGCTTCCGGAATACGACCGTCTCATGAGCGCAGTGCCATTTGTGATGCAAAAGGCGCGCGAAATGAAAGACTTCGAATCCGCAGCACGTGCAGCACAAATTGCCTTTGACGACAGCAAGGACCCGCAATACAAAGCGATGGCCGAGCAGTTCAAGGCAGAAGCCGCAGGCGGCGGAGCACCCAAGGAAAAAGCACCTCAGCCGATCGAACTCAACGTCCCCAAAGACAGCGACTCGGTCCCAGTGGTGATCGAATGATCAATTGAATTTCAAAAATGCAGGGTTGCGGTTCTGACCACGATCCTGCATTTTGTTTTGAATACTTTAGAAGGAGTAAAAATGGCAGAGCCAGAAAATAGGGATTCAGGCAAGCGCGGCCCCCGCAACGACAGGCGTGATGACCGTCGTGGACCGGCACCAGAGCGTCGTGACGCTGGGCAAAGCAGCCGTCCGCCTCGCCGCGACGACGCGCGTGACGAGGAGAAATTGGAAGGAAAAGACTTCATCTACGGTGCCCGCACCGTCATGGAAGCGATGGAGGCAGGCCGTGCAATTGACAAGATCCTCATGAAAAAGGGCCTTGACAGCGAATTGCGCAACGATGTATATGACCTTGCGCAGAAGGCCAACATCCCGATCCAGGTTGTTCCGGTCGAGAAACTCGACCGCTTGGCGCGCAATATGAACCACCAAGGTGTCGTCGCGTTCACCGTTTTGGTGCCGTATGCCGATTTGGAGCAAGTCCTCATCGGACTCGAATCCAAAGGCAAGGAGCCGCTGCTCCTCATGATCGACCAAGTCAGTGACGTGCGTAACTTCGGCGGCATTACGCGCTCGGCCGAGTGTTTGGGTGTGGATGCCATCGTGATACCCGAGCAAGGGAGCGCGCGCATCAGCGCCGACGCAATGAAGGCGAGTGCTGGCGCGCTCAACCACGTGCCCGTATGTCGCGTGCATCACCTGCAAGACGCGGTTTATATGCTCAAAGACCGCGGCATTCGCATCGTGACATGCGGCGAAAAAGCCAAGGCCACACTTTGGGAAACAGATCTCAAAGGTCCGCTTTGTCTGGTTTTTGGCTCGGAAGACAAAGGCATCACGCCCAGGATCATCAAATCTGCGGATGCACAATTGAGTATCCCGATGTTGGGACAGATTTCGTCGCTGAATGTCGGCGTTTCGGTGGGCGTTGTGCTCGCCGAAGTCGTGCGCCAACGGTTGATGTAATGTAGATTTGCAGCAAGGGCATGGAGACACTCAGAATCGCTGGATGTCTCCATGTCTTTGTGGCTTAAAACGGAAACAGAATGTCAAAAATCCCCAATCATCTCGCCCAGGAAAGCAGTCCTTACTTGCTGCAACATGCCTACAATCCGGTTGATTGGCATCCTTGGGGGCCTGAAGCCTTGGAAAAGGCGCAGCGGGAAAACAAGCTGCTCATCATCTCGGTCGGCTATGCTGCCTGTCATTGGTGCCATGTGATGGAGCATGAGAGCTTCGAGGACGATACGGTCGCATCGGTGCAGAATGCGCATTTTGTCAGCATCAAAGTCGACCGCGAGGAGCGTCCCGACATCGATCAAATCTACATGGACGCCGTGCAATTGATGACCGGGCAGGGCGGTTGGCCGCTGAACTGTGTGGCTTTACCGGACGGTAGGCCGATTTGGGGAGGCACTTACTTCAAAAAGGGGCAATGGATCGACATCTTGACGCAACTTGCGGATTTATGGGAAAGTCGGCCGGGGGAAGCCTTTGGCTATGCTGAAAGGTTGACCGATGCCGTGCGGAAAATGGATGCTTTGGTGCCGGTTGCCGCGCCTTCGCCGTTTACCAATGCATTTTTGGAGTCCGTGCTCAAGCCTTGGCGCGCCTTGTTTGATGCCCGTTGGGGAGGCTACAACCGTGCGCCCAAGTTTCCCATGCCCAACAATTGGCTGTTTTTGTTGCGGGAAGGGAAGCGGCTGGATGATCTGGGGCTTGACCCTTGCCGTCAAAACCACCCTCGAAAAGATGGCTTGGGGCGGCATCTACGACCAATTGGGCGGTGGATTTGCGCGTTACAGCGTTGATGGCATCTGGAAGGTTCCGCACTTCGAAAAAATGACCTATGACAATGGGCAGTTGATGTCGTTGTATGCGGAGGCCTACCGAGTGATGCCTGATCCGTTGTACAAACGCGTTGTAGAGCAGACGTTTGACTTCATGCAGCGCGAATTGATGTCACCCGAGGGTGGCTGGTATTCCTCTTTGGATGCAGACAGCGAAGGGGTGGAGGGCAAGTTTTATGTCTGGAAAAAGGCGGAGGTCGAAGCCCTTCTAGGAAACGACAGCGGATGGTGGTGTGAATATTACCAAGTCACCGACTTGGGCAATTTTGAGCATGGGAACAGCGTTCTGATCATGCAAAAGAGTCCGGCTGATTTTGCCGCAACGCGCGGAATGACGGAAGAAGCCTTTCTCAAGCGCTTGGAAGCTGCCAATGCCTTGATGTTTGATGCCCGCGCACCACGCATCCGGCCCGGATTGGACGACAAGGTCTTGACGTCTTGGAATGCGTTGATGCTCAAGGGTTGTGTGGATGCCTACAAAGCCTTTGGCGATGCCAGGTATTTGGACGCCGCCTTGCGGAATGCGATTTTTTTACGGGACAACATGCTTCAGGGCTCCCAATTGATGCGCAATTTCAAAGCAGGCAAGGCAAGCATTCCAGCCTTTTTGGATGATTACGCCCTTTTGGCGGATGCTTGGGTGGCCCTGTACCAAGTTTGTTTCGACCCCAGCTGGCTGAAACTTGCAGAAGGCCTGCTCGATCATGTCAAGGCCCATTTTTACAATCCGGCGACGCAGTTTTTCTTCTTCACCTCCGACGAAGATCCTGCCTTGATCGCGCGCAAGACGGAGGTCATGGACAATGTGATCCCGGCGAGCAATTCGGTGCTGGCAAATGCCTTTTTTGATTTGGGACACTTACTTGGTCGTGCCGACTTTGTGGAATCTGCCGAAAGGATGCTTCAGAACATTCAGCAGGATATGCCACGTTATGGCAGCGGCTACAGCAACTGGGCCATTTTGATGCAGAAATTTCTGGAGCCGTTTTGCGAGGTCGTAGTGACCGGACCCACGGCGCTGGAAACCGCTGCCGAAATCGATCGGGTTTACCATCCCAACAAAATCTTGGTCGCAGCCGTATCGGAAGAAGCTGGTCAACCCGTATTGCTGGAAGGCCGTTTTGTGCAAAACGAAACGTATATTTATGTCTGTCAAGGAAATACCTGTCAGCTTCCAGTGAAGGATGCGGCAGCAGCGGTGGAATTGATGGAAAGGCTTGGAAGGTCCAATTGAGCTAGGTCATGAAGCAACGCTTGAAATCGAGAAGTATCCAAAGGCGCCTTCGGTCGATGGTCCTCCTTGCACTTGTAGGGCTACCCTTTTGGGCCATTTCGCAAGGTGCCCCACCACGGAAGGATGTGGAGGCGGCCCTTCGGATTCCGAGCAAAACGTTACGCGCAGGCCGTTTTGGCATCGGGATGCGCAATGCGGCCAATTTATGGGGCGACAACAAGATGCTTGGCATCGGCGCAGGTGGGCAGCTCAAACTGGCATTTTCGCCAAGGGTCAACACTGATTTTTTTGCCGATTTGATTGATTCCAAGGGCGAACGTGGCAGCTTCCGCAAGGATTATCATATCGGCTGGGCGGTGCAATTCGGATTGTTCAAAGGCGGATTTGGGAGCCGGAAATTCGTCCCCTATCTCATGGCAGGCCAATGTTTTGACCTGACGAAGGTTGGCGTGGTCGGGCAAACAGCCTCTCCACTGATCTTTTCGGCAGCCGTGCAAGGCGGGGCAGGCGTCAGCAGCTTCGTTCACCGCAACGTCGAGCTGAATCTGCAGCTTCAATACATGATGCACATGACGCAGCACGTCCACCTCAATTGGAACGAATTGGGCGTGGCGAGCTACGACATCGACAAGGGCGCGAGCGCGGAGGGACATTTGCTCACCACATTTTCGGTCACCTTTTACTTCCTCAACCTCTGGAAACGATGAAAAAGCTGCTGATTTTGCTGCCGATGTTGTGTTCCGTTGTGGTCTTCGGGCAGAAGCAAACGGGCATTCACGCGGGATTGGTGCGCGTGCAAGGAACCGTTGCATTGGGATTTGACATCAATAAAGTCACGCCCGAACAGCGTTACTACATTTATGGGGAAGGCGAAGTGCTCATCAGTAATCATATCGGCGTAAACGGCTCGGTTTGGTACAATTTGGGATCAAGTGAAAGGCGATTTTATTCATTTGGCAATCCGGAAGGGGCAGAGGATACCAAGGTGCATTCCGTTCTTGCCGGCCCCGTTTTCCATGTTTTCGCGAATCAGCCATTGGATTTGTATGTGGGGATTCAACCTGGATTTTCCCCGACGACCTCCAAATACAATACCCCTTTGGATGGGGTTGAAACGGAATTGCAAATTTCCCCGACCGCGTCAGCGTTTGGCGGAGTCGCCTACTACGGCTCATTTTTCCATCTTTTTGCACAGGCACGCTACGTGCGAACGCAACACTACAGCCTCCGCAATCAGCAGTCGCTGAGTGATTTGCGTTTGTGCATTGGCTTGGGATTCAACATTAATTGAAGGCGCAACCTGCATGCGGATTGCCGCAGAGGAAGGCAAGGCAAATCAGCGCTTGGCCTGCATAGTAGGTCGTCATGACCCAGTATTTCGCTCCGGGAATGGGTTTTCTGAATTTGTCCAGAGCGAGCAAGGTATCTGAAAGTGTGAAGGTGAATGCACCCGCGATCAGCAAACCTGCATTCGATCCTCCTCTTAAGACCGCCATCGTATCCATCGTCAAAATCACGGAAATATAGACGTAGACCGGCAGCTTCATTTCGCCGAGATGCGGATTGAGCACCACCACCATTCCGATTCCGAATACCAGCAACACGCCGAGCAGCCAAACATAGTCCATGGTCCATTCCGAGCCGTTGGAAAATGTAAAAACATAGATGACGTGCGCGAGCAAGAACGAAACCAATCCGCCGATGAAGAACTTTTCGCCCTCAAAACTCAGGCTGATGTCACCCATGGCGGAGAGCACAAAGCCCGCACAGAGCAATTTTCCATGGATTCCCGGAATCAACAACAGCGCCGCCACCGCCAAAGTCAGTGCTGGAACGGCCTTGATGGCAAATGCTCCCGGAAACGGCAATTTGTGGATGAGTGCGAGATAAGCCACCGCGCCAACGGAAAAGAGAATCGTGAGAATCAGAGGAAGGTGCTCCATACAACTTGGGAATTTGAACGAAGATAAAAAGAAAGGGACACCATTCGAAGTAAAGCCTTCTACATTAGCCTTCCAACTGTGAAAAGACGTCGTTGCTGATCAGAATCCCTGTATAGTACCATTCTTCCTCGTACTGCAAAACACTGTAAGCGATATCGACCGGCTTGTCTTGCCAGCGCATTTCCATCACGACAGCACGCATTGTGAGCAGAGATTCTGGATTTTCATCGTTTTGGAGAATGCCGCCGTATTGAAGTTTGGCAAGTTTTACGCGATGCTTTTTGGCACTTTTGAGAATGTCATCCAACTCCTCCTGCATCTTCTGTTTCATCTTTGCCAGAACCGAGGCAGGTGTGGCGGTGGATGGAGCACCTTCGGATTCCTTTTTGCTCTCCTCAAGCATTTTTCCCACCGCCGCCTCGGTCGGCATCATCGATTCCATCCTTGCGAAGTCTTTGTTTTGGATGGCTTCAAAAATTTCACGGCCGATGCTTTCGGGGGTACGTTCCACCTTCGTTTCCTTTTTGGAAAGTGGGGGTGAAATCAGGAAGGCGAAGCAACAAAGCAGTGAAATCAGGAATTGCGCCATTTTTAAATACTTTTATCCAGAAAAAACATTGCAAGAAACGGCGCGAACAATGCCCCGCAACCGATCCAGTATCCTAATCCCGTGTTGATGAAAAAGTTACCGACGATGCCTGCCTGCGGTCCGAAAAAATTGACGAGAAAGAATGCCGCAATGTTGAAAAGGAGCAAGTAGGTGAATGGACCTCCGGCATACTTTCCACGAATGGCCATCGTAAGTCCAAAAACGGGGAAAAACAGGAACGCGGAGAGTAGAATGCAATTTGTGAGGGTGGCCATACCCGTGGTGCCGACAAATAGTGCCTTGATATTCCCTGCAACACCTGCGCTGCCCGGCTCCTTGACCAAATTCACCAAATCGATGATGCTGAATTTGCCAATGAAGGGCAAAAAGATTGCGACAATTGCCGCCAAACCACATAAGCGTACGATGACTTTGAATGCAGGTCCGGAATCTCCGGTGTTGTCAGCGCCTAACTTTGAACTAGCCATAGGGAGTTTTTGAACGTTGAATTTGAAAAGTAGAATGAATCAATCCTTAAAAATAGGCAAAATGCTTATGAATTGACGACTTCGTCTGCTGCACGGTAACCGGTTTCAATTGCGCCGTGAACCGTCGCAAAATGCCCCTCGGTATGCGTGGCTTCGCCAGCAAAGAACAGTTTTCCATCGACGGATGAAGCCAGAGATTTGCGGGCGTTGCCGCTGCCCACCGTCGGAAAGGAATAAGTGCCTTGGCAATAGGGGTTTGCATACCAATCCTCGACATGGCTCGACACCAAGGTGCTGCTAGCAACGGCGTTTCCGTAAACTTGGTCGAGTTCGGCGCAAATCGCTGGAACAAGGCCGGCGCCCATACCGCTGAGGGTGAGCGCATTGTCGCCATGGACGAATGCCGTGAGCAAATTGTCATTGGCACTTCGTCCGCCACCACCGGTAGCCCAAAATTCTGGAACCAAGCCGCCGCCATAGATCGACCCGGTTCCGGCAGGCCAAAATCCTTGATTGAATTTGAGAATCACCTTCATCCCGGGTCCCATTCCAAGTCGATCGATGGCTTGAAGTTTGTTGAATGGGAGCTCCGGCAAAAATTCGATGAGACCTGCCTTCAAGACACCCAGAGGTACCGTTACGATCACCTTGTCGCTTTGGTATTCAATCCCGTTGCTGTCGGTGCAAACCACCTGTGAACCTGAGGAATCGATGCGAAATATGTGGGTGTTGAGTTGGACGTTTGACAAAATGTCGGCGAATTTTTCATCGAGAATGGACTTGAAGGAACGGTTTTTGACGAGGTCGTTTTGGTTGCCTGCCGACCAGGCATTGTCTGCTATTTTTACCTCTTTGGCACTCAGATGGTTGTTGGAGGTGCCGTATTCGTTGCCGAGGAGGGCATTTGCCAAGGGTAGAAGGTTGGTGGCAATTCCCTCTTGCGCTAAATAGTCAGTAAATGGGATATCACCGCCCGTATAATTTCCCATCTCCTCCACAAGACGTATCAGCTTGTCAAATTCAGCGTCTCCAACAAGGTCATCCCAAGGCCTTGCAACGCCGTCAATGATCACATAGTCGTTTTGGTCATTGTCTTTGATGAATTCAGCATTGGTATCTTTGACAATGTCATACCAAACGCTGCGGTGGCCATGGATTTCTTCAGCTCCCAACTCGATGGGGAAATCCGCGAATCCGATCAGTTCCTTGATGCGTCCACCGATGCGGTCAGTCGCCTCTAAAATTTTCACCGTTGCGCCAGCCTGTTTCAACAGCCATCCCGCATACAAACCAGCGGCACCGGCGCCGATGATGGTCACAGTTCCGCTGTATTCGTTGAGCGGGCCATCCTTTTTGCAACCGCTCAGACTTGGGCCTAGCATCGGTACCAATCCGCCGAGAGCCAAGAGTCTCAAGAAGTGTTTCCTGTCCATTGAAAGATCCTTGCCAAATTGATTCAGGGTGAATTTACAGGAAATGCGCGTCAAAAACCTAACGCGGATTCGTTTTGGCCCAAACCAGCGGCACCATTGAAATGCTAACTATTCCGCATATTTTTGCCAGCACCTCAAAATTCATGCGTCACAAGGAGCATCAAAATACAAGTGAGAATGCCGATTTTGGCCATCCGTTGTGGACGGTAGGCTATTGGATTGGGCAACCACAAGAGCTTCCGCTTGAGGTGAGGGGACGGTACAGCGAGATGAAATACGGATCGGTCGAAGCCCAAGCTTGGTGGGTTGAGATGCTTTCTGCGCAGATTTTGTCGGATGCGCGATTGACTGCATTGCGCGAGCGGTTTGGTCGGATTTATCTGGCCTCTTCGGCCTACGGAGCTGTGCCGACAGCGGCGGCAAATCTCACTGGCGCGCTTGCCGCCAAGCTTTCCGAGGCGGGATGGTCGGTGGAATTGTTCAAAATCGAGCGCCAAGGAGGTTTTGAACGCACCAACTACGGTACTTTGGGTGCGTCGGCACGCCGGCGGGTCATGCGCGCAAGGAGACTTGGGCTCAGCAAGGAAATCACCGAAACACTGACCGGAAAATTTGTTTTGGTCATCGATGATATCCGTTGCACCGGGGCCCACGAAAGAGAAATTATAGCGCTATTTGCCAATGAAACCAAGCTTGGTGCGCTTGCCTTTGCCTATTGTATCGGATTTGAAGGCAATACGCAATCCAACGGAGAAGAGGACTTGAACCATGCCAAAGTCACGCAGCCAACCGACTTGCTGCCTTGGTTTGCCGATGCTGCCACGCATCCACGCATCAATGCACGGATGCTTAAATTCATTTTGCTCCAAAATCAGCAGCAACTCAACGACTTTTTGAGCCATGCCGGGGTGGCGGCTGCAACACAACTTTATGCGGCAGCTTTAAGTGCCGATGGGTATTTTGACAAACCACGTTTCAAGTTGGGATTCTCAGTTTTGGAAGAATGGCTGATCGGTGCCGGAGCGATTGCTGAAAGACGGTCATTTCAAACGCGTAATCTGTTGGAAGGCAAGGTTGTCGTGTGGAATGTCGCAACTTCTGAACGCGCGGGCTTTTTTTGTGCGGAATCGATGAGGGACCTTTCAACGGAGGTTTCACTTTACAGCCGATTCAAATTTGGTGACGTTGATGCGATCCGAAAGCTGTCGCGGATCCTTGCCGATCGCTTCGTAAGTGCCTTAGAAGCAGGGGGAAGCCTGCGGGATACCTTTGAGCGGGCAAGTCATGAAGGAGAGTTTGTGAGTCTCACCGCACCCGGTATCCGCAATGTGGTATCAGCGAGCAATGCCTTGATGCGTGAGGTCGGTATGCTTGTGAACGTTTGGTTGACAACGCATGCGCTCCCAACCATGATCATTCGCAGTCTTCCGAGACTCAGTTCGGGGCGTGCCAACTACGCCGAACTCAATGCAACAGAACGCCAATCACGCGAGAAAACAACGCAAACCCTTGTTCCAGAACGTGAATATCAGCTGTTTCCAAGCCATGTCATCTTTATCGATGACATCGAAGTCACTGGGCAAACAGCCAATAGAGCAAGGGAGGCAAGTCTTGGAGCTGGTGCGTTGAGTTTCCACAGCGCATTCCTTTTCCGCGTCGATCCCGATCTTGCAAAGCAGCAAGCGGGGGTTGAGCATCAAATGAATCACTTTTTCGTCAGTAGGAAACTGGATGCCAATATCGGGTTTCTGGTAAAAAATATTGATTATCAGCCAGTTCAGCGAATGCTCCGACTGTTGCTTCATCCCGAAAACCGAGATGATCTTTTGAGTTTCCTTGATGAATATGTCTCGGACGAAGTTCTGATCAGAGTTTATCTTGCCTCGATGGCCAACGATTATATGTGGATTCACGCCCCAGATCGTGGAGTAACGGGGGAATATGGCCCTTCATTGGTGTTGATGCGCACATATATGGCCGACCGTGGTTTGCTGGATGAGCGTGGTTGGCCGAAATGAGCCTTAGAGCGTCACTGGTTTTTCGACATAGCTCTTCCAACGCTCAAGTCCTACCTCGTAATCCTTGCCTATTGCGCCTTCCATGCTGATAAACAGGAACATGATGTTCATCGGCATTTTGAATTTGGCCTCAAAACCCCAGGTCACTTTGGTTCCATTTCCTTCTTGGGTGATCCGCCAATAAGACCTGTTCACAGCCTTGAAAGGTTTTTTGAAAACGCAATTCGGTTTCGATATAGCTGTTGGGATCCAGCAGTTTGACTTCTTGCTCTCCTTCGCCGACTTCTTTGTTGCCTTTCCACCATGCAATGGAGCCTAATTCGCCTTCTTTGCCTTTATAGCCTCTGATTTGATTCGGGTCCCGGTTGTTCCAAGGTGACCATTCATCAAAATTCTTGAGCGAACGAAGCGACTGAAAGGCTTGCTCTGGAGAAACATTGGCAACGATGGCGCGCTCCAGTTTTGCCCCTTTGGGTGCAACCAGCATCAGCACAATCAATACCAAAACCAATCCGGCCAACACATAAAGTACGATCATAAGCTTTGAAATCGATGAATGCGCTACAAGATAACGAAAATTCCGAACAGGCAACCATGCGATCAGGGCATTGTGATGGACGATTGGTTGGGCGTTGGATCAAATTCTTTGAAGGGTTCACTGTAAGAATGAGGAAATGCACTATATTGCTATGATCAATTTGTAGTTCAAATGACTAGAAGACTCAAAAAGTTACACCTTGCTACCTTCCTCGTCTTGGTTGGGTTTCTTGCAACGACCATAACAGGTTGCAGTAACAAGCCTGATTCCATAGCAGGCCGTGTTTATTGGTATCAATGTTATTGGGTTGGGGGCCCGAACGACTTCAGCCCCTACGCTGAATTTAACGATGGGGGCGTTTTGGTGCACCACGATGATACAGCGACAATCACTGGAACATGGTCCAATGTCGAAGAAACCGTCATTTGGACGCTGAACAATCCTCCGAAAAACACAAGTTTCAGGGGAACCTATGACAGGAAGGCCATTCAAGGCAACATTTCTGATGACTTAGGAGGTTCGGGGTGGTTCCAAGGCTCTCGCAGGTAATCGTTTACCTTGGTTTAGAATTTTAACTGCCTCTTTTCCTAGAAAAGCATGGGAGTTGTATGCCTTTGCTGCAATACAGGCAGGAGGCTAGGAAATTTTTCCGAAGAGCTTCTTTATAAGCAGAATCCTGGAGGTTGACAGTAAGGCACAAGGATCTACATCCTCAGTGGGAAGGCGGAGAACATAGTGGAATTCACAGAAATTCTGCGCAATCGGATTTGACCTTGCAAAATCAGAAGGAGGTGATCAACAAAGGATCAAGCCAATGTCAATGGCAGCAAGGGTGAATTTTGTGGCAGGGGTATTTACTCACGTAACCGTGGTGCTTGCTCGTGGTGCAACCAGTCGCAGCAATCAGCGCAATCGCCATCAAGGCCAAAACAATCTTCTTTTTCATCAGCTCTCTCAAATGTTTGGGGCCATAAAACTAAACAACTTTTTGGGATTCGAACGATAGAATTCCTTCAATTCACGCATTCGATAGATTTACCCTCTTTTTTACGCAAGTATTTGAAGTTGGATGCCGATTTATCGCATTTCCCAGCCAATTCGTGGTAAAGATTTTTAAGATCGGAATTTTGTCTCCAAATTGAGGGAAAATCACCAACGCGAAGCAATGAAACATGTTGTCATCATAGGAAACGGCGTTGCTGGCGTGACCGCTGCACGCTACATCCGCAAATGCAGCGACTACGCCATCACGATTGTGTCGGCAGAATCCAAACACTTCTTTTCCCGTACCGCGCTCATGTACGTGTACATGGGCCACATGCGCATGAAAGAAATCACGCCCTATGAGGATTGGTTTTGGGAAAAGAATCGCATTAACCTGATCCAAGCCTACGTCGAGCATGTAGACACCGCGCATCAACGCCTGCAGCTCAGTTCGGGCAAGGATTTGCACTATGACGCGCTTGTAATTGCTACCGGCAGCAGTTTCAATAAATTTAACTGGCCTGGCCAGGATTTGATGGGCGTCGGCGGATTGTATTCGCTGCAGGACCTTGAATATATGGAGTATTGGACCAAGCATGCCAAGCGCGGTGTGATCGTTGGCGGCGGTCTGATCGGCATTGAAATGGCCGAAATGCTTCTTTCCAGGCATATTGACGTGACATTTTTGGTCAGAGAAAGCAGCTATTGGAACAATGTGATCCCGGCCGAGGAAAGCGCGATGGTGAGCAGGCATATACGGGAACATCATGTGGACCTGCGACTCGGCACTGAACTCGCCGAGATCATCAACGACGGTACTGGCAAAGTCAAAGCCATCAAGACGAGCAAAGGCGACATCATTGAATGCGAATGGGTGGGTTTGACCGCGGGGGTACGTCCCAATGTACATTTCCTCAAAGGAAGCGACATTCATCTTGGACGCGGCGTGTTGATCAATGAGTATTTTGAGACCAATGTCCCCAACGTTTACGCCATTGGCGATTGCGCCGAATTCAGGCACCCCTTGCCGCTGCGCAAGCCAATCGAGCAGGTTTGGTACACGGGGAAAATGCATGGTGAAACGGTTGCGCTGAACATCACGGGCAAAAGAAGGGCCTATTCACCCGGAATTTGGTTCAATTCGGCCAAATTCTTTGACATTGAATACCAAGTCTATGGCGAGGTTCCACCAGTCCTGCCGGCAGCTGAAGATACCCTCTATTGGGAGGCAAAGGACGGTCACAAAAGCATTCGAATCAATTTCAGGAAGGACACCAATGTGGTCACCGGCT